>VGUA01000032.1 GCA_016874535.1 Gammaproteobacteria bacterium | reverse complement strand
GGCCGCGCCGCGGTGGAACTCGCAATCGCTGGACACTCGGGCTGCATGGTCTCCATTGTGCGCAACTCCGATGCACCCTACCGCTGGACCACCGGCCAGGCACCCCTCACTGAAATCGCCAGTGTGGAACGCAAGCTGCCACGTGATTTCATCACCGGGGACGGGTTCGGGATCACCGAGGCCTGCCGTCGCCAGCTGCTGCCGCTGATCGCGGGCGAGGACTATCCGCCGTTCCGGGATGGCCTGCCCGAGTACGTGCGACTGGCCAATCTGCCGGTTCCCCGCAAGCTCACCACTGCTTTCAAAGTGGCCTGATTTCTAAGAGAATCCACGCGCCCGGCCGGACAGGGGGAGGCCGGAAACGCAGCGCGGGAGTCCTCGGATTCCCGCAGTCTTCCTGACTCGAACCGGCGTCTACCCGTCACTGCACGGAGTGTGACCGCCGGTCCTGGATAACATCTAAGAGGGGTCATACATGTCCTACATGTTGGGATTCTCCGTTTTATGCGGCTTCCTGGCCATCGCCTACGGCTTGTGGTCGGTGCGCTGGATTCTGGCGCAGCCTGAAGGCAATGCGCGCATGCGCGAAATCGCCGCCGCGATTCAGCAGGGCGCTTCCGCCTACCTGAACCGCCAGTACACCACCATCGCCATCGTGGGTGTGGTGCTGTTCGCCCTGCTCTGGGTACTCCTGGACATGTTCACCGCGATTGGTTTCGCCGTTGGCGCCATCCTCTCCGGCGCCACGGGCTACATCGGCATGAACATCTCGGTGCGCTCCAACGTGCGTACCGCGCAGGCGGCGCACAACGGCATGGCCGCCGCGCTGGCGGTCGCCTTCCGGGGCGGTGCGGTCACCGGCATGCTGGTGGTGGGCTTGGGCCTGCTCGGCTGCGCCGGCTTCTACATGCTCGCGCCGCAGCTGCTGGGTGCCAACGAAGAACAGAACCTGCACGGCCTGGTTGGCCTCGCCTTCGGTGGTTCGCTCATCTCCATCTTTGCGCGACTCGGTGGCGGCATCTTCACCAAGGGCGCGGACGTGGGCGCCGACCTCGTGGGCAAGGTGGAAGCCGGTATTCCCGAGGATGACCCGCGCAACCCGGCCGTGATCGCGGACAACGTGGGCGACAACGTGGGCGACTGCGCCGGCATGGCGGCCGACCTCTTCGAGACCTATGCCGTGACCGTGGTGGCCACCATGGTGCTCGGCAGCCTGAAGTTCGGCGCCAACGCCACCATCTACCCGCTGGTACTGGGTGGCGCGTCCATCATCGCCTCCATCATCGGCACCTTCTTCGTGAAGGCGCCAGACCAGAAGATCATGAAGGCCCTCTACAAGGGCGTGATTGTCTCCGGAGTACTGGCCGCCGTCACGTTCTACTTCATCAGTGAGCGCATGATGGGCGAACAGGCCATGCCGATGTTCTATTGCTCACTGGTCGGCCTGGTGCTGACCGGCGTCGTCGTGTGGATCACCGAGTACTACACCGGCACCGAATACGCGCCGGTGAAGCATGTGGCCGCGGCCTCGCAGACGGGTCACGCGACCAACATCATCGCCGGCCTCGGGGTCTCGATGAAGTCCTGCGCCCTGCCCGTGCTCGCAGTGTGTGTTGCCATCTTCGCCGCCTACTCCCTCGGTGAGCTCTACGGCATCGCCATCGCGGCGACCGCCATGCTCTCCATGACCGGCATGGTGGTGGCGCTCGACGCCTACGGCCCGATCACGGACAACGCCGGTGGTATCGCCGAAATGGCCGAACTGCCGAAGGAAATCCGCAACATCACGGATCCGCTGGATGCAGTGGGCAACACCACCAAGGCGGTGACCAAGGGCTATGCCATTGGCTCCGCCGGCCTCGCCTCGCTGGTGCTCTTTGCCGACTACACCCACAAGCTGGAAGAGGCCGGAAAGACCGTGTCTTTCGACCTCTCCAACCACATGGTCATCATCGGCCTGTTCATCGGCGGCTTGGTGCCCTACCTCTTCGGCGCCATGGCGATGGAAGCGGTCGGCCGTGCGGCCGGTGCGGTGGTGAACGAAGTGCGCCGCCAGTTCCGCGAGATCAAGGGCATCATGGAAGGCACCGCCAAGCCGGATTACTCCCGCGCGGTGGACATGCTGACCAAGTCCGCGATCAAGGAAATGATCCTGCCCTCCCTGCTGCCGATTCTGGTACCGGTGATCGTGGGCGTGGCACTCGGTCCCGAGGCGCTGGGTGGTGTGCTCATGGGCACCATCGTCACCGGTCTCTTCGTCGCGATTTCCATGACCACCGGTGGTGGCGCGTGGGACAACGCCAAGAAGTTCATCGAGGACGGCAACTTCGGTGGCAAGGGTTCGGATGCCCACAAGGCCGCCGTGACCGGTGACACCGTGGGCGACCCCTACAAGGACACCGCCGGCCCGGCCGTGAACCCGCTCATCAAGATCATCAACATCGTCGCCCTGCTGATCGTGCCGCTGCTCTAAGCAGCCCACTTTCCCGCAAGGCTTGTAAGCCCCGCCTCGTGCGGGGCTTTTTTTTGTCCGGCGCGGAAAGTCGTCGCTGACAAGTGGACGCGCTCCGCGGCAGCGGAACGCACACCGTGCCCCCTCAAGCCGTGGCGAGCGGCCGGGTACGGCGCTCCAGCCAGGCCAGCGCCTCACCCTCGAGCAGCGGTGAAAGCCGCTCCCGCACCAGCGCGTGATAATCGTCCAGCCAAGCCAATTCATCCGGTCTCAGCAAAGACAACTCCAGGCAGCGGGTATCGATGGGACACAGGGTCAAGGTTTCAAATTCGAGCATCTCACCGAACGCCCCACTCTCGGGTGTCGCCACCGGACGGTTGAGCACCAGATTCTCGATGCGCACGCCCCACAGCCCGGGCCGATAAACGCCCGGCTCGTTGGACGTCACCATGCCCGGCTCCATCGCCATGGTCGGTTCCGGCAGCGCCTTGCTGATGCTCTGCGGTCCCTCGTGCACGTTCAGGAAATACCCGACGCCATGCCCGGTGCCGTGCCCGTAATCGAGTCCCTCCGCCCACAAGGGCGCACGCGCCAAGGCATCCAGCATCGGGGACAGGGTGCCGCGCGGGAAGCGTGCCCGGCTCAAGGCCTGCATCCCCTTGAACACCAGCGTGCAGTCACGCTTCCTCGCATCGCTCACCGTGCCAATGGCCCACACCCGCGTGATGTCGGTCGTGCCACCGGCGTACTGCCCGCCGGAATCGATCAGCAGCAGACCGTTGCCTTCGATGACCGCGTGGGACTCCGGCGTGGCGCGGTAGTGCGGCATGGCCCCGTTGGCATTGAAGGCCGCGATGGTGGGGAAACTGAGCCCGACGAAATGCGGCCGGCGCGCGCGCGCAGCGGTGAGCCTTTCGTCGATGGTGAGTTCCGTGATGCGCTCGCGGCCGAGGGCGGATTCGAACCACGCATAAAACTCGCACATCGCGGCACCGTCCTGCCGCATCACTTCACGCAGATGCGCCGCCTCGGTCTCGGTCTTGCGGCTCTTTTGCAAGGTGCTCGGATTGATGGCTTCGATAATCTTGAGTCGCGGCGAAAGAGCCCCACGCAGACCCAGAGTCACTCGGCGTGGATCGAGCAGGCAGACGGCCGTGTCCGGCAGTGCTGCCAGCGCGGCGGCCGCGGCGGCATAGGGCGCAAGCGTGATGCCCTCCGCTGCGAGGGTACGCGCCAGCGCGGCGTCCACCTTGCCTTCACCGATGAGGAGTGTCGCGCCTTCCGGCGCAATGAGGAGATGCGCCAGGAATACCGGGTTGTATTCGACATCCGTGCCGCGGAGGTTGGTGATCCAGGCAATGTCATCCACGGTCGATACGAGATGATGACTAGCACCGCGTTGGGCCATGGCCTCGCGCAGCTGCGTGAGGCGGGCGACGCGTGTGCTGGAGATCCAGGGCATGGTGTGTTCATGGACGGGATTCGCCGGCAAGCCCGGGCGATCCGGCCAGATGGCATCGGGCAGGTCGAGATCCGTGCGCAAGTGCATGCCGGATCGCGCAAGGGCGGACTTCAGTGGCTGAACCGCAGCCAGTGCGAGTGTGTGACCATCCACCGCCACCACCCCGTCGGGCGCCAAACGTGCGATGAGCCATTCCACGTGGGCAATGCCACCAGCGGTGGTCAGCTTTTCCAGCACGATGCCGCTGCCGGCGAGTTCGCGTTCCGCCTGCACCCAGTAGCGGCTGTCCGCAAAGAGCGCCGCGACCTCGTGGGTCACCACCAAGGTCCCCATGGAGCCGGTGAAGCCCGAGAGCCATTGCCGGGTCTGCCAGCGCGCAGGCAGGTACTCGCTGAGATGCGGATCCGCGCTGGTGACGATGAGGCCGTGCACGCCGGCCTTGGCCATGGCGGTGCGGAGCTCTTGCAGGCGTTGCGGGATACTTTGCATGGCGGGCAATGTTCGAAATGCGGGTTGAATGCATCGTATACCGGGCCCGGGAGTTACACTAAGCGCCATGAATGACGGCCCGGAACCCTCTGTCACAGACGCGGAGGCAGCACATCTCGAAGGTATAGCGGCGCTCCGCGCAGGGCAGCTCGACGAGGCAGATGCCTGTCTGCGGCGCGCCCTCTCCCTTTCGCCCGAGACCGCCAACTATCACTCCAACCACAGCGTGATCCTGCGCGAGCGTGGCCAGCTCGGGGCTTCGCTGGCGGCGGCGGAGCGGGCGGTGACGCTGGCGCCCGGTTTCGCCGGGGCCGGTACAACCGCGGCATCTCGCTGGCCGAACTCGCACGCTTTGCAGAGGCTCTGGAGAGTTACGCCCGCGCCTTGGAGATCAATCCCGATTACGCAGAGGCCTGGTTCAATTGCGGCAGCGTGCTCCTGCGCCTGGAGCGCGGGGCGGAAGCGCATGAGAGCTATGCGCGCGCGGTGGCACTCACACCCGACAATCCTTTGTTCCTGCATCATCTGGGGGTTGCGCTCGATGGGCTTGGACGCATTGCAGAGGCTTTGCAGAGATACGAGCGCGCGCTGCAGCTGGCGCCAAACCAGGCGCTCAGCTGGTTCAATTGCGGGATCGACAAAATCAAGCTGGGTGATCTGGAAGGCGGCAAGGCCTGCTACATGCGCGCGCTGGACAGCGGCCATCCCAACCCCGATCTCGTGCGCTTTTTCATGGCAGCTGCCGAAGGCGGCCAACCGCCACCGACTGCGCCGAACGAGTATCTGAGAAATCTTTTCGATGGCTATGCTCCGCGCTTCGAGCAGCATCTGGTGGGCGTGCTCGCCTACGCCGCGCCCGAGGTGTTGTACGCATTGCTGGGTGGGCAACTGGGGACGGATCTGGAGATCCTGGATCTCGGCTGCGGTACGGGTCTGCTCGGCAATCTGCTGCGCCCCCATGCCCGACGACTGACGGGCGTCGATCTCGCACCGGTGATGATCGAGGAGGCGCGAGCCAAGGAAATCTATGATGCGCTCGAGCTCGCGGACATCCGGGAGTATCTGCGCGCGCGCACCGCGCCCTGCGATGTGGTGGTGGCCACCGATGTGTTCATCTATGTGGGCGATCTGGACGAGGTGCTCAGGGATGTCGCACGCCTGCTCACGCCAGGCGGATTGTTCGCTTTCTCGGTGGAGCAGCACGCAGCCGACGGTTATGCCCTGCTCCCCACCCTGCGTTACGCCCATTCCTGGGCCTATTGCACGAGCCTCGCACGGCGCCATGGCCTGCAGCTCAGCAAGGCCGAGTCCCGCCCCATCCGCAAACATGGTGCCGGAGAAATCCCGGGCTACTACCTGGTCTTCATCAAGCCGCGTTGATCAGCGTGCGCTGAGCGCATGAGGAATGCCCTCGCGGCCCAGCAGGGTCAAGGTTTCCGCCAAGGGCAGGCCGACTACATTCGACCAACCGCCCTCGATGCGCGCTACAAGCGCTCCACCAAGTCCTTGGATGCCATAGGCACCGGCCTTGTCAGCCGGCTCGCCGCTCGCCCAGTACGCCGCAATTTCGGTCTCGGTCAGCTCGCGAAAGCAGACGCGGGTTTCGACCACCACGGTTGCGAGGCCGGCACCCGCCAGCGCGACCCCGGTGAAAACCGAGTGCCAACGACCAGACAGACGACGCAGCATCCGTGAGGCGTCCGCAGCATCGGCGGGTTTACCAAGAATTTCCTCGTCACAGACCACAGTGGTGTCCGCCGCGAGCACAGGCAGGGCATTGCCACTCGCGGCCCTCCCGGCTTCCGCTTTGGCGCGCGCGAGGCGCTCAACATAAACCGGTGGGCTCTCGCCCGAGCGCGGGGTTTCGTCCACTTCCACATCCACCACGACAAAGGCCACACCCAGGGTTCGCAACAGTTCGGCACGTCGCGGTGAGCGGGAGGCGAGCAGCAGCTCGGGATTCATGCGCGGTGATAGGGGTGACGATTGAGCATCGACCAGGCGCGGTAAATCTGCTCGACCACGATCACGCGCACCATCTGGTGCGGCAGGGTCAGGCGGGACAGGGACCACACGCGTTCAGCCCGCTCACGCACACGCGGATCCAGACCCTCGGCACCGCCAATCACGAGCGTCACGTCGCGACCCTCCTGCTGCCACTCCGCCAACTCATTGGCGAGTTCAGCCGTGGACCAGGCCTTGCCGCGTTCATCCAGTGCCACCAGCAGCGCACGCTCCGGATGCGCCTTGAACACGGCGTCCGCCTCACGCTCACGTTGCTGGGTGGCATTCGCCACGCCTTGCGCCGGTGGCAGCTCGCGCACCTTGAGATCCAGCCGGCCCTGCAGCCTTTTGAGATATTCGTCCGTCGCGTCCGCCGCCCACGCCGCAGGGCGCCTGCTCACGCACAGGAGCTGCAGGCGCATGACGACAGCTATTCCTCTGCAAGCTCGGCGTCGGCCTTGGTCTTGCGCGCCTTGGGGGGCGGCGTCCAGAGTTTCTCGATCTGGTAGAACTCGCGCGTCTCGGCTTGCATCACATGACAGATCACGTCCCCGAGGTCGACGAGGATCCACTCCGCGGCCTGCTGTCCCTCCATGCCGAGTGGCTTTTGTTTGAGGGCTCGCGCCGCTTCGGCCACCTGGTCGGCAAGCGCCTTCACCTGGCGCGACGAGCGGCCGGTCGCCACCACCATGTAATCGGTCATGCTGGTGAGCTTGCGCACGTCCAGCACCTTGATATCGACGGCCTTGCCGTCGTCGAGGGCCTTGGTGACCGCCTCGAGAAGAACTTTCGGTTTGACTGGCATGGGTGGAGGACGCTCCTCAGCGGTAAAGACGATGTTGTTCGATGTACTCCGCCACCGCAGGTGGCGTGAGCGCGGCGAGGCTGCGACCGCCGCGCACGCGGGCGCGCAGATCGGTGGCCGAGATGGGCAGCAGAGGGATCGACTGCAGCAGGATGTTGCCGCAGGGACGCGATTTCAGTGCAGCCGCTTCCTGGATTTCCGCGCGGGCCATGAGCTCCTGCAGCGCCTCGTCTTGCGGCGGGGCATAACCGGGACGGGTGGCGACCACCAGATGGGCATGACCCAGTAGTTCCTGCCAGCGATGCCAGCGCGGCAGGCCGTTGAAGGCGTCCTGCCCGAGAATGAAACAGATGGATGTCCGTGGCGCTTCGTGGCGCAAGGCCTGCAGGGTCTCGACGGTATAGGTGATTCCGCTGCCGGCAAGTTCGCGCGCATCGACCGTGAGTCCCGTGCCCTCCACTGCGGCCTCCAGCATGGCGAGGCGTTCCGCGGCGGTGGCACCGGGCTCATCGCGGAGATTGGGCAGGCGCGCCGGCAGCAGGCGGACCTCATCCAGGCCGAGGACCTCCCGGCATTCGATGGCGAGCCGGAGGTGACCGTGATGCACCGGGTCGAAGGTGCCTCCCAGCACGCCCAGCGTTCGCATGGCCTCCGGGGCCTGACTGCCCGCGTTCAGCCCCGGACCTCCCCGTCCCCGAGAACGATCCATTTCTGCGACGTGAGCCCCTCAAGACCCACCGGGCCCCGCGCGTGGAACTTGTCGGTGCTGATGCCGATCTCGGCGCCGAGGCCATATTCGAAGCCATCCGCGAAGCGCGTCGAGGCGTTCACCATCACCGAGCTCGAATCCACTTCGCGCAGGAAGCGCATGGCGTGGCTGTAGTTCTCGGTGATGATGGCATCCGTATGCTGCGAGCCATACTGCCTTATGTGCTGCATGGCCTCGTCCAGCGAGGACACCACGCGCACCGCGAGGATGGGCGCCAGATATTCGGCATACCAGTCGTCTTCCGTCGCCGGCGTGACCGCAGCGTCCAATGCGCATGTGGCCGCGCACCCCCTGAGCTCCACGCCGGCATCCCGATAGCGCGCAAACAAGGGTGGCAGCAAGGATGACGCAACGGCGGCGTGCACCAGCAGGGTTTCCATGGTGTTGCAGGTGCCGTAACGCTGACACTTGGCGTTGAAGGCCACCTTTTCCGCTTTCGCGGGGTCGGCGTCGGCGTCCAGATAGACGTGGCACACACCGTCCAGATGCTTGATCACCGGCACGCGCGCCTCCGCCGTCACGCGCTCGATGAGACTCTTGCCTCCTCGCGGGACGATCACATCCACGTAAGCCGGGCTCTGCAACAGGGCGCCGACGGCGGCGCGGTCCGTGGTCTCAACCACCTGCACGGCGGCTGCGGGCAAGCCTGCGACGGCCAGCCCCCGGGCGATGCAGGCAGCGATCGCCTGATTGGAATGCAGGGCCTCGGAACCTCCACGCAAAATCACCGCATTGCCCGATTTGAGGCACAGGCCCGCGGCGTCCGCCGTCACATTGGGGCGCGATTCGTAAATGATGCCGACCACGCCGAGCGGCACGCGCATGCGCCCGACCTGGATGCCGGACGGGCGGCGGGCGAGATCCGTGATGGCCCCAACCGGATCAGGCAAGGCAGCCATCTCACGCAAACCCTGCGCCATGGCCGCGATGCGCGCCGGGGTCAGCGTCAGACGGTCCCGTGCGGCCGCGTCCAGCGCGGACGCTGCGTCGAGATCACGCGCATTGGCGGCCGCGAGCGCTGCGGCCTCGGCTTCGATCACGCGCGCAGTCTCGGTGAGCGCCAGATTCTTGGCCGCGGTGGAGGCGCGGGCGATTTCCACGGAAGCCGCACGCGCGGCCCGTCCAAGACCTTCCATGTAGGCCTTCACGTCGTTGATGCTGGGCTGGGATGCGGTCATGACTCACCGGAAGTTGAGGGGTTTTTGCCCGACGTGGGCGTACTGGCCAGCGCCAGCAGCAGGGATTCTAGCTCGTCCCATACATTGCCGAGGCCATGGCCCTTGATCAATCGGTCGAGCTGGATGGCGCCTTCCAGCATCCCGCTCAGGCGGGCGATCGGATGCCGTTGCAGCGCCTGACGCAGCAGCGGCTGCCGCGACGCCCAAGCGCCTTGCTCCCGGAACGCCTGATCGAGCGTTGCCCCGCAAGCCCGCGCGGCCGCCACCCGGGTCAGGATGCGCAGCTCGCGCACAAGGCCGAAATTGATGAGCACCGGCTCATTGCCTTCCGCACGCAGGCCTCGCAGCACACGCACCGTGCGCGCCGGCTGGCCGGCGAGCGCAGCATCCACGCATTGGAAGGTGTCATAGCGCGCGGTATCCGAAACCGCCGCGATTACCGCCTGCAGATCGAGTGCGGAGCCCTCCGCCAGCAGGCAGAGCTTGTCTATCTCCTGCGTGGCTGCGACGAGATTGCCCTCGGTTCGCAGGGCCAAAAAGTCGACAGCCTCGGCGGTGAGTTCCAGACCCCGGCCGCGCGCGCGCCCCGCCAGCCAGCCGCGAAAGGCTTTTTCATCCATGTCGCGGCAGCCGACCACCACGCCGTGCCGCTCACAGGCCTGTACCCAGGCAGCTTCCTGCTGCCGCCGGTCCAGCGCTCCTGCCAGCACCATGAAAACATCCGGTGACTGCTCGTCTGCCAACAGCTCGGCCAGGCATTCGAGGCCCTCGCGATCGGGCTTTTTGCCGGTCATGCGGATTTCGATGAGCCTGCGTTCGGCGAACAGCGACAGAGTGCCACTCAAGGCGCGCAGGCTGGCCCAGTCCTGGCTGCCACCGTCAAAGACGACGCGTTCGGCCACGCCGACACTGCGGGCAGCGCTGCGAATGGCATCGGCACTCTCCATGGCCTGCAAGGGTTCGGGGCCATGCAGCAGATAGCGGGATTGCAGACCTTTGCGTGCGAGATGGTCCGGGAGCTGTTCCGGCCTAACCTGCATTCTTGCGTGCGCGATCCAGGTCCAGCGCTTCGAGCCGGAAAATGAGGGCGCGAGCCGTATCCTTGGCCAGCTCGTAGCGGATGGTGGTTTCCACCTCTTCCGTACCCAGCAGGGCGGCCTCGTCGAACACGAAATCCTGGGTCCAGGTGAGGATTTCCGGCGGCGCCAGCACGGTGCCGCCGGGCGTGCGCACGGTCATCTCCACTTCCAGACCAAGCTCCATTTCACGCACTTTACCGGTCTGATCGTCCACGGAAAGCACGCGGCGGTCGAACTGTTCGCGGCGGAGCTCGATGACCGCCTCGGCCTCCGCGCGATCCTTCATCACACTGATGCCGCTGTAACGCAGCTGGGTCACGAACCACGGGTAGAGATAGCCGCCACCCTCCGAGACGATGAATACCCGCTTGAAGGGCAGCGGGCTGGGCCCGGTGCCGCGCAGATGCCAGCCGCCACAGGCGCTGAGCAGCAGGGTGCCGACCAGCAGGGTCAGCAGTGCGAGGCCTGGGGGCAAGCGGGGCTTCATGCCACCACTATATTCACGAGTCGGCCCGGGATCACCACCACCTTGCGCACCGTATGCCCCTCCAGGTGCCGTGCGACCTGCGGATCTGCCAGCGCCGCCGCCTCCACGCCCGCCGCATCGAGATCAGCCGGCACCGCGAGCTCCGCCCGCTTCTTGCCGTTGACCTGGACAACGATGTTGAGCTGGTCGCGCACCAGGGCCGAGCTGTCGACCGCCGGCCAAGGGGTATCGAGCAGGGAGCCGGGCGCGTGTCCCAGCGCCTCCCACATGACTTCCGTGGTGTGCGGCACGATGGGCGCAAGCAGCAGCACGCAGGTCTCGAGGCCCTCCTGTTTCACGGCTCGCGTGGCGGTATCCGCCGCGGTGGCTTTCTGCAGGGCATTGACGAGTTCCATCACCGCCGCGATTGCCGTGTTGAATTTGTAACGGCGACTGATGTCGTCGGTCACTTTGGCAATGGTCTCGTGCACGCGCCGGCGCAGGGTGCGCTGGGCATCATCCAGACTGACCGTGGCCACCGCGGGCGCTGCGCCGGCAGCGACATGCTCATGCACCAGGCGCCACAAGCCACGCAGGAAACGGTAAGCGCCTTCCACGGCGGAGTCCGACCATTCCAGCGACTGCTCGGGCGGCGCGGCGAACATGGTGTAGAGCCGCACGGTGTCGGCGCCGTACTTGTCGATGAGCGTCTGGGGATCGATGCCGTTGTTCTTGGACTTCGACATCTTTTCCACGGGGCCAATCTGCACCGGCTGTCCATCGCTGCTGGCCCGCGCCTCGATGACGCGACCCTTCTCGTCCGTGACGGTATCCACTGCCGCCGGATTGAAGTAGGTCTTCTTGCCGTTGTCGGCTTCGCGGAAATAGGTCTCCTTGCACACCATGCCTTGCGTGAGCAGGCGGGTGAAGGGTTCATCGGAGACCGCAAGGCCCGCGTCCCGCATCAGCTTGTGGAAGAAACGCGCATACAGGAGATGCAGGACCGCATGCTCGATGCCCCCGATGTAGATGTCCACCGGCATCCAGTAGCGCGCCCGCTCGTCCACCATCGCCTCGGCATCCGGGCAGCAGAAGCGTGCGTAATACCAGCTCGACTCGAAGAAGGTGTCGAAGGTGTCGGTCTCGCGACGGGCCGGGGCGCCAGAGCCTGGCAGGGTGGTGTCCAGGAAGGATTTCATCTTGAAGAGCGGCGAAGACACACCCTCCCATGCAACGTCCTCGGGCAGCACCACCGGCAGGCGCTCCGCGGACTCGGGGACCAGCTGATCATCCTCGCCATAGACCACCGGAATGGGGCAGCCCCAGTAGCGTTGGCGCGAGACCAGCCAGTCGCGCAGGCGATACTGCACTTCGCGCGTGGCGCGGCCCTCGGCCGCGAGACGGTTGGCGATGGCATCGAAGGCGGCAGCAAAACCGAGCCCGTCGAATTCGCCACTGTTGCCGAGCACGCCCTTGTCGGTGAAGGCCGCGGCCTGCACATCGACCGTGCTGCCATCCTCGGGAAACACCACCTGGAGGATAGGCAGGCCATGGAGGGCGGCAAATTCGTGGTCGCGTTCATCGTGGCCGGGAACCGACATCACCGCTCCGGTGCCGTAGCTCATGAGCACGAAATTGGCGACCCATACAGGGACTTCCTCGCCCGTCAGGGGGTGGCGCACGGCCACGCCGAGCGGCATGCCGCGCTTCTCCAGCTTCTCCAGCACCGCCTCGGAGGTGGAAGTCTGGGCGCAGCTCGCGATGAAAGCGGCGATTTCGGGACTGGACTCCGCTGCCCGCCGCGCCACGGGGTGCTCCGGGGCCACGGCCATGTAAGTCACGCCATGGAGCGTATCCGGGCGGGTGGTGAAGACTTCCAGATCGCCCGAGCCGTCCGCCAGTGCGAAGCGGATGCGCAGGCCTTCCGAGCGCCCAATCCAGTTGCGCTGCATGGTCTTGACCGCTTCGGGCCAGCCTTCGAGGCGGTCGAGATCGGCGAGCAGTTCGTCTGCATAGGCCGTGATACGCACGAACCACTGGGGGATCTCACGGCGCTCCACCAGCGCCCCGGAGCGCCAGCCGCGCCCGTCGATGACCTGTTCGTTGGCGAGCACGGTTTGATCGATGGGGTCCCAGTTCACCACCGCCGTCTTGCGATAGACGAGCCCTCGCGCATAAAGCTGGGTGAAGAACCACTGCTCCCAGCGGTAGTAATCCGGATCACAGGTGGCGAGTTCGCGCGCCCAGTCGTAACCGAAGCCGAGGCGTTTCAACTGGCCGCGCATGTAATCGATATTGGCGCGCGTCCATTTCGCCGGCGGCACATTGTTCTCGATGGCCGCGTTCTCGGCCGGCAGACCGAAGGCATCCCAGCCCATGGGTTGCAGCACGTTCTTGCCCAGCATCCGCTGGTAGCGCGAGATGACGTCCCCGATGGTGTAGTTGCGGACATGCCCCATGTGCAGCCTGCCGCTGGGATAGGGGAACATGCAGAGGCAGTAAAACTTTTCCCGGGTGGGGTCCTCGCGGACGGCGAAAGCCTGGGTTTCGTGCCAACGCTGCTGGACGCGCGGCTCGATTGCGGCCGGGTTGTATCGGTCTTCCATAGGGTGCTGCTCAGGGTGGCCGGCGAGAATACCGCAGCGCACCCCGGCGGCGAAAGGTTCGCAAAAAGTGCCGGCAAGGCGACCCTTGCCGGCCAAGGCGCGCAGGCGCGCGCAGGGGGGGATGGCTCAGGGCTTGGGCTTGCCCACGGTCAGACGTTCCCGGTTGCGATCCAGGGTGGCCGCGCCGATGCCCTTGATGAGCACCAGGTCATCCAGCGAGGAGAAGGGGCCGTTCTCGTCGCGATAGTCGACGATGGCCTCGGCCTTGGCAGGGCCCACGCCGTCCATGACTTCGGCGAGCGTCATGGCGTCTGCCGTGTTGATGTCGAGGGGGGTCCCAGGCGCCGCCACCGCCTGGATTGCATAACCGAGCAGCAGTGAAGCAAGTACATTGCGAACGGATTTCATGAGGAAGTCTCCATCCTTGGAAAGTTGAGGGTTGAGCTTGTTGGCCGGGCATCCTGCCTGGCCGGGGAGCACCTTAGCGCGATGGCCGCCGTCATCGCCAGCCGCAAGACGGGTCCCGGGCCGGGCAAATCACAGGAATCTTTCCCGCGCACGAGGGCGGCCGGCGTTTCACCGTTCTGTCACAATGCGGCTCACATAATCCGCGCATGCCGAGACGCTCACGCAAAGACCAGCTCATGGTGGCCGCCCGCAAAATCCTGATCGTCGATGACGAGGAGGCCATTCGTCAGATGCTGGCCTTTGCGCTTCAGGGCGAGGGCTATGAGTGTCGACAGGCGGCCAACATCACCGAGGCGCAGGCCCACATGAGCCGTGAGCGACCCGATCTGCTGATCCTGGACTGGATGCTGCCCGGCATCAGCGGCGTCGATTTCACGCGCCGCCTGCGGCGTGACGCGCGGTTGAACGAAGTTCCCATCCTGCTGCTCACCGCCAAGGCGGACGAGGCGGACAAGATTCGCGGCCTGGACAGCGGCGCGGATGACTACATCACCAAGCCCTTCTCCACGCGGGAACTGCTGGCACGGGTGCGCGCCATCCTGCGTCGCAAGGGCGGCGAGATCGGAGGCGAACTGATCACGGCCGGCGCCATCCGCATCGACGTGCAGACCCATCAGGTCAGCCTCAACGAACAACCACTGGAAGTGAGTCCGACCGAGTTCCGACTGCTGCGGTTTTTCATGACCCATCCGGAGCGGGTGTACACGCGGGGGCAGCTGCTCGATGCCGTGTGGGGCGATGCGTCCTACATCGAGGAGCGCACGGTGGATGTCCACATCCGACGGCTGCGCAAGCTCCTGGAGCCTTCCGGGCTGGAGGGAATGATCAAGACCGTGCGCAGCGTGGGCTATCGTTTTTCACCCCAGATGCAGGACTGAGGCCAAAGCCGACCCCATTGGCGCGACCATTCCGTGCCCGGGCGCGACGAGCGATAATGGGCGCCCGGGCGGGGACCAGCGAGCGGGAGAATGCACGGCATGTTCGAAGGCGACGTGAGGCGTTTGCTGGCAACGGTGGGAATCGCCACCGCGATCGGCCTTGTCTCCGGCGAGCTTCTGCTGTGCTACCTGGCGGCCACCCTGCTGCATCTGGCCTGGCTCTACCGCAACCTGTCACATCTGCTCACCTGGTTGCGTAACCGCTCCACGCTGGACGCGCCCGAATCACCGGGCCTGTTCGAAGAAATCACGCTCGAAATAGATTACCTGCGGGAGCGCCATCGCAAGCGCAAGAAGACCCTGGCTTCCTACCTGCGCCAGTTCCAGCAGGCGACGCGCGCGCTGCCCGACGCGACCATAGTGCTGGGCGAAGACGGCGAGGTGCAGTGGGCCAACGAAGCCTCTGCCCGCTACCTGGGTATCCGCTGGCCGGAAGACATGGGCCAGCGCATCACCAACCTCATTAGGCATCCCAAGGTCCGTGAGTTCGTACTGGCCAAGCGCACCGAAAGCGCGCTCGAAATCCCCTCACCGATCAATTCCCATCGCTTCCTGAGCATCCTGCTGGCGCCCTATGGCGACTCGCGCTGGCTGTTCGTCGCGCGCGACATCACTGAGCTCCATCGCGCCAATCTCGTGCGCAGTGATTTCGTGGCCAACGTGTCCCATGAGCTGCGCACGCCCATCACCGTGTTCCGCGGTTATCTGGAACTGCTCTACGAACAGCGGGACATGGCACCTCCGCCCTGGTTACCCGCACTGGAACAGCTCAATGCGCATGCGAACCGGATGCAAGAGCTGGTGGAGGAGTTGCTGCTGCTGTCCCGCCTCGAGCAGTCCGACCGCGTGACAGATCCCGAGCCGGTGCTGGTGAGCGAGATGCTGGCCGACATCCTCAAGCAGGCCCGCATCGTGAGCGGTTCGCGGGAGCATCTCTTCACCCTGGAAACCGATGCATCGCTGCGCATTCTGGGATCTGCCAGCGAACTCAAGAGCTGTTTCACCAATCTCGTGGTAAACGCCGTCAACTACACTCCGGCGCGCGGGGTGATCCGCGTGCGCTGGTTTGAAGACGCGCGTGGCGCACACTTGGAGGTCCAGGACAATGGCACCGGCGTCGCGGAGGAACACCTGGACCGGCTCACCGAGCGCTTCTACCGGGTGGACAGTGCGCGGGCGCGGGGCGACGGTGGTACGGGCCTTGGACTAGCCATCGTCAAGCATGTACTCATCCGGCATGGCGGTATGCTGGATATCCGCAGCCAGCTCGGGGTGGGAAGCACCTTCCGCTGCGATTTCCCGCCCGAGACCATCGTGCCGCAATCGAGTCTGCCGCTCTCCCGCCCCGCCTGAGGGGTTCACATTGTTTTGCCATCGCCTGCGAACGGGTTAACGGAACTGCCCGGGGCTTCGCCGCATACTGCACTCGTGGGGGCTGCAGAAACTGCGGTCACCTGCCGACAACAACAAGAACACCAGGACAGATTCATGTCAGGCCCAGCACGATTCATCGCCCTCCTCTGCCTCCTGGCCGCATCCTTTGCCGGCCAGGCCTTCGAACCCAGGATCAGTTTTGCCAGTGACCCGGCCGCGGCCCGCTCGGCCGCCCGTCAGGCCGGCGACATGATCCGCTTTGCCCAGATTGAACTCGCCGTCACCCTCGACTGGAGCGAGGCCAGCATTGCGGTCATCGAGGAGCTGGCAGCCGCCCTGCAGGCGGATCTGCGCCGCGAGCGGGGCAGCTACAACGAGGTCCGGGCGCTGGTGCAGATGCTGGGGTGCTATTTGGGCGAGGTCTATCGCCGCAATCATGGTGGGGAGTGGGGCTATGTGACCACGCGGGGTCAACGGCGAATGGCGCTGCGGAGTGCGGAGGGTGACCGGGTGCTGTGGCCCATCGAGCGCGTGCAGCAGCGCCTGCGCAGCAGCGGCCACAACGTTCTTGCCTACTACCAGCGCAACATCATGGCCACCGCCAACTGAGCCTCGCCTGACGCTTGCGGTTCAGACCTCGCGGGCGTAGAGCACGCCGCCCGCTTCCAGCGCCGTAATCTCCTCTGCCGATTTGCCGAGAACGGTGCCCAGCACCTCCGCATTGTGCTGGCCCAGAGTCGGCGCCTCGAACATCTGGTTTGCCTCCATGCCCATCACGCGAATGGGCATGCCGGGAATCGCGAATTCTCCCGCCAGTCTGTCCTTGATCACCCTGACCGTGCCGCGCGCAATGTGGTGCGGGTGATTCACGGTCTCTTCCACCGACAGCACCGGCGCGCAGGGCACACCAAAACTTTCGAGGTGTGCGATGGCCTCGTCCTTGCCCGGAAAGCCCACAAGCCAAGCCTCGATCATCGCCGTGAGGGGCTCCAGCCGTGACAGACGGGTTGGATCATCCTTGTAGTCGGGGTGATCGATCAGATCTGCACGCCCCATGGCCCGGCAGAGATCCGCCCAGTGATGCAGGAAGGCCATGATGGTGATGTAGCCATCACGCGCCTTGTACACACCGGCAGGACAGACATAGGACAGGTGTCGCCCACCGCGCGTGGGCTTGATGGCGCCATGACTGCCGCTGTACTGGTGCACATTCACTTCGTGGCAATGGTAGTAAGCGTCCAGCAGGGCAATATCGAGATGCTTGCCGCGGCCGGTCCGCGCCCGATACAGCAGGGCAGCGGCCACGGCGAAAGCGGCATGCACGCCGGTCATCACATCCCCTACCCCGAGCAGGGGCAGCGAGGGCGCATCCTGTGGATCGCCAATCATGGAAGTGACACCCGAATAGGCCTGCGCGATGTAGTCGTAACCCGGTTTGGCAGACAAGGGACCTGACTGCCCGAGCGCGGAGATCGAGCACAGGATGATGTCGGGCTTCAAGGTCTGCAGCGTGGCGAAGCCGAGGCCCATCTCATCGATGACGCCCGGCTTGAAGTTCTCCACCACTACATCGCATTCCTTCACCAGTTCCTTCAGCAGGGCAAGGCTCTGCGGTTTGCGCAGATCCAGACACACGCTCTTCTTGTTCAGGCTCTGCTGCACGAAATAGAGACTGCGCTCGTTGCGGATCTTGGATACGCGGCGGGTAAGGTCACCGGCCGGTGCCGACTCCACCTTGATCACCTCGGCTCCCATTTCGGCAAAGAGGCGCGTGCAGGTGGGCCCCGCGAGGGCCCGGGTGAAATCGAGGATGCGGATGCCTTCGAGTATCTGTTCCTGTGCCATGTGTTCCCCTCTGGATCGTTGTGCGGGCACCGTACGCAGGGCCTCTCCCGCAGGACCGCAAATCCGGCGGACCTGCTCGATGGACCTATTCGACAGTGATGGTGATCTGTTCCGACATCACGGGGGGTTGATGTGGCACATGCGCGAAATCGCCCAGCAGCAGTTGCAGGGTGTGCTTGCCCGGCGCCAGTTCAAGCGTGGTTTCGGTCTGCCCACCGCCGAAGTGGAGATGTCTGTCATCCTTGGGGATGGGCTGGGCGACATCCGGCAACGGGGCATCCACCAGCAGATGGTGATGTCCGGTGTTCTGGACCTGGGTTCCGGCGGGCGCCACGCCCCAGGGCGCGCGCAGACCGAATACCACGTGCACGGGACTTTTCACCGTGGCGCCATTGGCGGGCGAGACTATCCAGGCTTGCGGCGTGTCATTGGCGTACAGGGTGAAAGGCAGAAAGCCGAGGGCCAGCAGGGCTGCCTTGCAGGAATTTCGCATGGCGAGGTTCTCCACGGATTGGGGGTGGGCTCCGGCGAGCATGCCAGCAAAGCAGACCCTTGTGAACGCGCGCCGACACCCGGTAAAGCGGGCAAGCTCGGCGGCAGTTTGCGGGTGCGCGGGCAGTCCGTAGAATCCGCCCTCCCCGATTCCTCCAGCAGTGCCTTCCCCATGCGCGAGCTCAATCCCCCACAACGCGAAGCGGTCCGCCATGTCGACAGTCCGCTGCTGGTGCTGGCCGGGGCCGGCAGTGGCAAGACGCGGGTCATCGCGCACAAGATTGCCCATCTCATTGCTGCGCATCAGGTGGAACCCGACGGCATTGCGGCCATCACCTTCACCAACAAGGCCGCGAATGAAATGCAGAGCCGGGTTGCGGATCTGCTGACCAAGGGCTCCCGCGTCAAACCCTGGATTTCCACTTTCCACACGCTTGGCCTGCGCATCCTGAGGGAGGAATTCGAGGCCTGCGGGCTCAGACCTCGCTTCACCCTCTTCGATGCGCGTGACAGCGAGGCGGCGCTGGCAGATATCGCCCGCCGCAGCTTCGGCTCCACCACTTTCGATATCGGCGCCCTCCAGCATCGGGTCTCGGCCTGGAAGAGCGCACTGCACGAGCCTGATACCGTGCCTGTGGAAGAAAAGGCCGACCCGCTGGGCAAGGCGGCATTTGCCTGCTACGCGGAATATCTGCGCACCCTGCAGGCTTTCAATGCCGTGGATTTCGATGATCTCATTCGCTTGCCGTCGCTCCTGCTGCGCAGCTCACCCGGCACGCTCCTCAAATGGCAGGCCCGGCTGCGCTGGCTGCTGGTGGATGAATACCAGGACACCAATCTCGCCCAGTATGAACTGGTGCGAATGCTGGTGAGCGCCAAGCAGCGCCTGACGGCCGTCGGCGATGACGATCAGTCAATCTATGCCTGGCGTGGCGCACGCCCGGAAAACCTGGCTGCGCTGACGCGCGACTTTCCCACGCTCAAGGTCATCAAGCTCGAGCAGAACTACCGCTCCATGGGTGTGATCCTGAAGGCCGCCAACCAGCTCATCGCAAGCAATCCGCATGTGTTTGAAAAGCGCCTGTGGAGCGAGAAGGGTTTCGGGGAGCGGATAAGGGTGATGGGTGCCGCCGATGAATTCACGGAAGCGGAACTCGTGGTGAACCAGATCAATCACCAGCGGGTTCTGAACAACACACCATTCCGCGACTTCGCCATTCTCTTCCGCAGCAATCATCAAGCCCGCGTCTTTGAGAGCGCCCTGCGCGAACGCGGCATTCCCTACATCATCTCCGGCAGTCGTTCATTTTTTGATGCCTCCGAAGTGAAAGATGTGCTGTGCTACCTGCGGGCCATCGCCAATCCCGGCGACGATACCGCCTTGCTCAGGATCATCAATACACCACGGCGCGGGCTCGGCGCGGCGACCGTTGAAATGCTGGTGCAGGTGGCGTCCGAACGTCAGCGCTCACTGCGCGAGACCCTGGGCACCTCGGCACTGGAGTCCCGTGTCACCGCCCGGGTGGCGAAGCTGCTGCAGGAATTCGGACGCTCGCTCGATCATTTCGAGCGCGAGAGCGAATCGCTCTCACCGCTGGAACTTGCCCGACAGGTCATCAGCGATGTGGGTTATGAAGACTGGCTGGAACAGTCCAGCGACACCCCCGAGGACGGCACCCGGCGCAAGAACAATGTCCTGGAACTGCTGGACTGGATCGCTCGCCTGCTGAAGCAGAATCCGGAGCGCACCCTGACCGATGTGGTGGCCTCGCTCACCCTCATCGACATGCTGGACCGCAAGGACGATGACGAAGACAAGGACGCGCTCTCGCTCATGACCCTGCATGCGGCCAAGGGGCTCGAGTTTCCGCAGGTGTATCTGGTGGGTTTCGAGGAGAACATCCTGCCGCACCGCTCAAGCATCGATGGCGACACCATCGAGGAAGAGCGCCGACTCGCTTACGTGGGAATCACCCGGGCCCAGCAGCGGCTCACGATTTCCTGGGCGCGTACGCGCAAGCGCTATGGCAAGACCGAGGAGTGTCAGCCCTCGCGCTTCCTGGAGGAGCTGCCCAAAGAGGATCTGGTCTTCGACGGCGAAGCCGGCAAGACCACCGGCCGTACCGCGGCGCGCGCCACCCTCGCCGGTCTGAAGGGCCTGCTCGGGTCCTGAGCGCCTTCTCACCGTCACCCCATCATGCTGCAAACCCTTGGGCGCACTGGACTCGCAAGCATCCATGCACCTAGCATCAGGTTCCGCATGATTCCAATGCAAGGGGAGTAATCACGATGATCGGTTATGTCACGCTCGGGACGAATGATCTGGCCCGCGCCAACAAGTTCTACGACGCACTGCTGGCGGACATGGGCGCCAAGCGGGTGATGGAGTCGGATCGCTATACGGTCTGGGCAGCCGGCAAGGGCCCGATGCTGATGGTCTGCGCGCCTTTTGATGGAGGTGCCGCAACTCAGGGCAATGGGGTGATGGTGGCGCTGGCGGCCGGCAGCAAGGAGAAAGTGGATGCGCTGTATGCCAAGGCGATCGCCTTGGGCGGCAAGGATGAAGGTGCGGCGGGCCCGCGCGGGGATTCGTTCTACGGCGGCTACTTCCGCGATCCGGACGGCAACAAGCTCTGCTTCTTCCACATGTAGGGCTGGCCCGGGAAGGCTCTTTCCGGAGAGCCTTCCCCATGCTGTCCTCCCGTCCAGAGTTCGGGAGGCGTCATTCGGCTATTCAGCCCCTCTTCCCTCCACCAGCCATTGCGCGGCGCTCGGACGCGCCTCATCCCGTGCACCCAGGCTGGCAAAATCAAACAGGCCCGTGTCCGCCAGATGCGAGGGCGTCACGTTCTGCAGGCTGCGGAACACATTCTCCACCCGGCCCGGATTGGCGCGCTCCCAGCCCTCCAGCATCTGCTTGATCTGCTTGCGCTGCAGATTCTCCTGCGAGCCGCACAGATTGCAGGGAATGATGGGGAACTGCCGCGCCTCGGCGTAGCGCGCGATGTCGGTCTCGCGGCAGTAGGCGAGCGGCCGGATCACGATGTTGTCGCCATCATCCGACAGCAGCTTGGGCGGCATGGCCTTCAGGCGCGAACCGAAGAACATGTTGAGGAACAGGGTCTCCACGATGTCATCGCGGTGATGGCCGAGCGCAATCTTCGTGATGCCGTGGTTGCGCGCAAAGGTATAGAGAATTCCCCGCCGCAGGCGGGAGCACAGGCCGCAGGTGGTCTTGCCCTCGGGCACCACGCGCTGGACCACGCTGTAGGTGTCCTGTTCGAGGATGTGGAACTCGAGCCCCGTGTCACGCAGGTAGGCAGGCAGGATCTCCGGTGGATAGCCCGGCTGTTTCTGATCGAGATGCACGGCAATGAGCTCAAAGCTCACCGGTGCTTTTTTCTGCAGGGCGAGCAGCAGGTCGAGCAGGGTGTAGGAGTCCTTGCCGCCGGAAAGACAGACCATCACCCGGTCGCCGTCCTCGATCATGTTGTAGTCCGCGATGGCCTTGCCCACCAGACGGCGCAGGCGTTGCTGCAGCATGCCGCGCTCGAAGCGCTCACGTGCGGGCTTTGCAACGGAGGTGGTGCCGGTTTTGAAAGTGAGCGGGATGGCTTCCATGAGCGGGGATCCGTGGGACAGGCGCGCCAAGTTACCGCAGCGCCCTTGGGACATAAAGGCGCAAGTTCAGGGAGGAGGTGGGGATTCCAGCGATTTGAGCCGCGCGCGCAGCCGAGCTGCCTTGTCTTCATCCCCACCGAGGAAACCGGGCGCCTCCTCGTAGTACTGGGCAAGGTCGCGCACGGCCTCGACATTCTCGGGATTGAGTGCCACGGCCTTCTCCAGCGCCTTGCGCGTGCGCTTGGCCAACCGGACGGCCTCGAACCAGCCGGCCTGTTCCGCCTGCCGGCCCCAGGCCTTGCCCAGCCAGTACACGTAGCGGTCATCGTCCGGCGCGGCAGCCACCAGGGGCTCGAGGATCGCAGCGGCCTTGGCGTAGTCCTTGGCTTCGAAGGCGGAGCGTGCAGCGGCGAAACGAGTTTCGGGCGTTTCCACCGCCAGGGCGGCACCAGTGGGAAGGAGCAACAGCGTCAGCAAAATCGTTGGCAGCAGCAGGCGCGACATCCCGACCCCGCCCGGCTCAGTCCAGCAAGACGTCGCGCAGGTGGCGGCGAGCTTCGCGATCCGCGCCCGCCTCGGCAAGGTAGGCATCGATGGAGCCAAAGGCCTCCACCATGGACTGCAAGGCGGCTTCGAGATAGCGCGGATCGGCCGCCATCACTTGTTCGACGGCGGGTCCCGCAGCCCCATGGGTGAAGAGATCGATGGGACGGCGCTGGTAATTGGAAATCACGTAATCCTGAATGACCCACTCACGCGGCACATCGAGCGCCAGCAGCACGATGGCCGCCGCGATACCGGTGCGGTCCTTGCCGCTTGCGCAATGGAAGAGCAGCGGCCGCTGACCGGGCGCGAGCAGTGCGGACAGAAAGGTCCGGTATTCCTCGAAGTGATCCAGCGTGAGGTTGCGGTACTGGCCGATCATCGCCTGTGCCGCGTCCTCGGCACTCATCTGCCCGGCATTGATAGCCGAGAACATCTCAACATTACCGCGCGGGATGAAACCCGGGTTGTGGAGCGCCAATGGCAGGCTGTCCGGCAGGCGATCCGGGGCGCGTGCGCGCTCCTCCGCCGTGCGCAGGTCGACGATCGCGCGCAGGGCCAGCGCATGGAGCCGGTCGTGATCCGCGGGCGAGAGATGTGCCAGGGTATCCGAGCGGTACAGCACGCCTTGGCGTGTGCGCCGACCGTCGGCAGTCGGTAGCCCGCCCAGGTCGCGCACATTGCATGCGCCTTCCAAGGGCACATGGCGGTGGGCATGGGTGGCGAGCAGGGTTTCCTTGTCGAGCATGTTCACACCAGCACGCGCGTGGCGCGGCTCTCTCCCAGAGTGATGAGTCGGAGGGCTCCAGCTTCGGGTGCCAGCACCGTGGCCGAGCAGTAATCGGGTTCGAAGACCACCAGCCGCTCACGGCCTTCGAGCAGACTGACCACGGCATTGATCACCATGAAATGGGTGAACACCACCGTACCTGCCGGCAACGCCTGCAAGGCACCCCAGAGTCGGTCGCGCCAGGCGAGCACCGTGGCATCCAGTTCGCGCCAGTGGGCCACCATCAGGTGCTCGATCCAGGCGGGCCGCAGGGCAAAGTCCGTTGGTCCCGGCACTTCACGGAAATCCTCGTCTATGCTCGTTTCCCGCTGCCAGTGCTCCGCCAGCGGCGCCGCTGTCTCGCGCGCGCGCCGCAACGGACTGCTGCGCACGGCAAGCGGTGGCACCTCGCACCAGGCCTCGGCGAGGCCTCGGGCCTGCGCCGCGCCGGCGGCACTCAGGGCCGGATCACTGGCTTCGGTCCAGCGCTGGGCGGCCTCGGCATGCCGGACGAGATGGATTTGATGAGATGAATTCACGGTCCACCAAGTGTAATCCATTGCCTGTCGCAGACGAATTGCCTAGTGTCTGGATTCCTTCTCCGAAACAGGCGAGACCATCATGGGCAAGCGCAAACAGACCCTGCAGGACCTCCTCGATCGCGAGGCCATCCGTGATTTGCCACTGCGCTACTGCGATTGCGTGTGGCGGGATGACATCCCCGCGCTGGTCAAACTGTTCGCCGGGGACGGTGAGTTCGTGATTCGCATTGGCGAGCAGGAAACTTCCGCCAAGGGTCACGCGGCCCTGCTCGAGTTCTATGCGCAGGGGCTTGGCATCGCGCCACGTCCTTTCATCCACAATCACGTGATCGACTTCGACGGCGGACGCAAGGCCACCGGGCGCTGTTACCTCGACCTGCGCAGCGGCAAGGAGAACATGCGCTTCATGGGCGCCGGGCATTACGCCGATACCTACGTGAAGGAGAAAGGGGAATGGAAGTTCCTCCGCCGCCACTTCACCGCCTTGCGCATCGATGAAGATCCCACCGCCACCACTGCCGCTCCGGTGCGCAAGCCGCGTGCGAGTGCTGCCGGCAAACGCCGCGCTGCTACCCGGCCAGCGCCCAGCGCAAACAAGGTGCGGAAAAAGACCACCTCGTAAGCGCTGCCCCACGCGGGGACTCCAGCCCCGGAGGGATCTGCAATACTTCCCGGATGACTTCCAGGCATCCGGGCATCCACCTCGGCGTGATCGCGATCACGCTCGCTCTGGCCTATGGCATCTGGTACGCCTACAGCGTGTTCCTCGTCGCACTGCTGCAGGAATTCGGCTGGAAGCGCTCCGTGCTTGCCGGCGCATTTTCCTCCTTCGCGCTGGTGCAGGGTACGCTCAATCCCTTGCTGGGTGTGCTGTGCGATCGCCTGCGCCCCGCCGTTCTCGTTGGCCTCGGCGGCCTGGTGCTCAGTCTGGCGCTCTTTACCGACAGCCTCATCCAGACTCCCTGGCACCTCTACCTGAGCTTCGGCCTGCTCACTGCCGCGGGTGTTGCGCTTTGTGGCTGGGTGCCTGCCGTGGTGCTGGCGCAACGACGCTATGCGCACCGGCTCGGACTTGCGCTCGGCATCATCAGCGCAGGAGTGGGAGTTGGCATGGTGGTGGTCGTGCCGCTCTGCCAGTGGCTCATCGATCTCCAAGGCTGGCGCATGGCCTTTCGCTGGCTCGCCGCCACCACCTTGCTGTGGGTGGTTCCCGCGGCGATTTACCTCTTCCGGACCGATGTGGCGCCAGCGAGCCGCCGTGCCCGCACTGCGGCCATGGCCCAACGCGGACCAACTTTGGCCGCAGCACTGCGCTCGCCCGCCTTCTGGCTGCTGCTGCTGGCTTTCTTCAGCGGTACCTACTGCTCGCAAACCCTGCATGTGCACCAGGTGGCATTCCTCGTGGACCACGGCATCTCCCCCATGCAGGCGGCCAGTGTGGTGGGTCTGGTGGGCTTTGCGAGCATCTTCGGCAAGATCGGCGGCGGCTGGCTGTCGGACAGATTCCAGCGCGAGCGCGTGTACTGCGGATTCGTCGCAGTGCTGGTACTGAGCGTGGCCGCGCTCTATCTGGTGGGAATCACATCATCCAGCTGGGGCGTACCCGCCTATGCAATCATGCTGGGTGTCGGCTATTCAGCCACTGCGGCACTCACGCCGGCGATGATGAGTGATCGCTTTGCCGGACCGCGCTTCGGGACCCTGGTGGGCCTCGGTCTGCTGGCAAGTGCCGCGGGCAGTGCCTCCGGCCCATGGGTGGCCGGCTATCTGTTCGATCATCGCGGGAGCTACGCCGCAGCACTGACGATCGCCATCGTCATCGGCAGCGTCGCCTGTGTGTGCGGCTGGGTTTTGGGGAGGTTCAGACTTTGTCGAGCGCGATGACCGGGATCTCTCGATCCGTCTTGGCCTGATAGTCGACAAAGGGAGGATACATCTTCGCCATCTGGTCCCAGAGTCGGGTGCGCTCCTCGCCGCTGGTCAGCCGTGCCCGGCAGTCATGGTGCTCCGCCGCCACCTGCACATGCACCATGGGGTCGGCCTGCAGATTCAGATACCAGCCGGGATGCTTGGGCGCGCCGCCCTTGGAGCCGATGATGACGAAACCCGTGTCCGTGCGGCCGTAAAGCAGCGGCAGGGTTTGTGGTTCACCACTCTTGCGGCCTTTGGTGGTCAACAGCAGGGTGGGCAGCAGACCGGGTCCGCCAACGGGCGTGGAATCCCACAGATGACCATCGGCGCCGTTCGTTTCCAGATAGCGACGCATGTGGTCCGCCATCCATTTGGGCATGCTCTCGGGGATCTTCACTTGGCTCATGCTGTGTCTCTCCTGTGGGTGTGCCCGCATTCTGCCCGCAATCGACGTGCTATTCACGCCCCCTGGCGAGCTGCTGGCGCAAATCCTCCAGCGCCACATGACGCACGTCCTTGCCCTCCACCAGGAAGATCGCGCTCTCGCAGATGTTGTCCGCGTGGTCGCCGATACGCTCGAACGCGCGCGCCGCGAGCACCGCATCCAGCACGCCCCGGATGCTGCGGGGGTCTTCCATCATGTAGGTGATGAGCTGGCGCATGATGGCCTCCAGCTCTTTGTCGACCTCCGGATCTTCCTGGGCCACTTCCAAGGCTGCATGGGAATCCATGCGCGCAAAGGCATCCAGCGCGGCACGCAGCATGCGGCGTACATGATGGCCCATCGCCAGGATGCCGACGTAGTAGCTGTCCTGTCCGCCACTGGTCGCGAGGCGGGCAACGATACGGGCGACTTTCTTGACCTCATCGCCCACCCGTTCGAGGTCGGTGATGATCTTGCTGACCGCAAGCACCAGGCGCAGATCGCCCGCCGCCGGCTGCCGCCGGAGCAGGATGGCCGTGCACTCTCCGTCAATGTCCACCTCCATCTCGTTCACCTTGTAGTCGCTGGAGGCGATCCGCTCGGCGAGTTCCATGTCGGTCCTGGCCAGTGCTTCCAGCACCTGGCTGAGGGAGTCCTCCACCAGCCCGCCCATGGTCATGACCTTGGATCGGATGTCTTCCAGCTCCTTGTCGAACTGCTGGGAGATATGATGCGTACGGGACATGACCATGCCGTGAACCTCCTGCTCAGCCGTAGCGGCCGGTGATGTAATCCTCAGTCTGCTTCTGGCGCGGGGTGGTGAAGAGTTTCTTCGTCTCCCCGAATTCGATCAGATCTCCCATGTACATGAAAGCGGTGTAATCGGAAACCCGCGCCGCCTGCTGCATGTTATGGGTGACGATGACGATGGTGTAGTTCTGCTTGAGCTCGTAGACCAGCTCCTCGATCTTGAGGGTCGAGATGGGGTCCAGCGCCGAGGCCGGCTCGTCGAGCAGCAGCACTTCCGGCTCGATGGCAATGGCACGGGCGATGACCAGACGCTGCTGCTGTCCACCGGACAAACCGAGTGCGCTGTCGTGCACCCGGTCGCGGACTTCGTCCCACAGCGCGGCCGCCTTGAGCGCATTCTCCACCGCCTTGTCGAGCACGCGGCGGCTGTTGACCCCCTGGATGCGCAGCCCATAGGCGACGTTCTCGTAGATGGATTTGGGGAAGGGGTTCGGCTTCTGGAACACCATGCCCACGCGGCGGCGCAGGTTGGCCACATTCACGCGGGGGTCGAAGATGTCATCCCCATGCAGCTTGATGCTGCCCTCGATGCGCACATTTGAAATCAGCTCGTTCATGCGGTTGAAGCAGCGCAGCAGGGTGGATTTGCCACAGCCACTCGGGCCGATGAAGGCGGTGACGCGCTTTTCAGGAATCACCATATTCACGTTGTTCAGCGCACGCTTGTCACCGTAGTAGAGCGACAGGCCGTCCACCCGCAGGCATTCCCGATCCGGCTGCGCGGATGACTCCTCGTGGTGCGTATGGGCCGAGCGGAAGTCCACGCCATGTGTGAGGGTGGCCGGGTGGCTGGCATCATGCAGAGGGCTCACGTTGTCAGTTGTCTGCGGCATGGTATTTCTCGCGCAGGCGATTGCGGATCTGAATCGCCGCCAGGTTGAGGGAGACGATGATGAGCACCAGGAGCAGCGCGGTGGCGTAGACCAGCGGCCGCGCAGCCTCGACATTCGGGCTCTGGAAGCCCACATCATAGATGTGGAAACCGAGATGCATGAATTTGCGGTCCAGATGCAGGAAAGGGAATTCCCCATCCAGCGGCAAGGTGGGCGCCAGTTTCACCACGCCGACCATCATGAGCGGTGCCACTTCACCCGCCGCGCGGGCAACGGCCAGAATGAGGCCGGTCATCATGGCGGGCGTCGCCATGGGGAGCACGGTGCGCCAGAGGGTCTCGGCCTTGGTGGCACCGAGGGCGAGGCTGCCCTCACGTATGGCGCGCGGGATGCGCGTCAGGCCTTCTTCCGTCGCCACAATCACCACCGGCACGGTGAGCAGGGCGAGGGTCAGGGCGGACCACAGCAGGCCGGGAGTACCGAAAGTCGGTGCCGGGAGTTTTTCTGCAAAGAAGGCGCGATCGATGTTGCCGCCGAGGAAGTACACGAAGAAGCCGAAGCCGAACACGCCGTACACGATGGAAGGCACGCCAGCCAAATTGTTCACCGCGATGCGGATGGCACTGG
>VGUA01000031.1 GCA_016874535.1 Gammaproteobacteria bacterium | reverse complement strand
TCGGAGCCGCCTGTGCGGAATACATGCACCGCTACAGCCGCGGCCTGCGCACGCTGATTCCGAATGGCTTGAACGAGGCGGAGCAGACGGACATCGCGAGGCAGATCCGCAGCGCATGGGAAGGCCTTGAGGCCGACGCACGGACTGAAATGCAGCACGAAGGCGTGGATCCGGGCAAGGTGACGTTCCGGTACGGCGTGGCTGCCCGCTATATCGGGCAGCTGGAAAGCTTCGATACCTCGCTCGACAACGGGGAAATGAACGGCCCGGCAGATCTGCAACGCCTGATCGACGCATTCGAGGAGATGTACACCAAGGTCTACCCGGACGGCGCACGCTTCCCCGACGCCGGTTACTCACTCACCGCGGTGCATCTGGAGGCCATTGCACCCAAGCCCCAGCCGATTCTGGCCGAGCATCCGCTGTCGCCTGCGGAGCCGGATGCCACGGCCTTTGTCGGCAGCCGCGAGGTTTACCACGCCGGACAGTGGACGACCTTCAATGTCTACGAGATGGCCAATCTCAAGGCCGGCAACGTGGTGCAGGGGCCGGCCATCATTCGCGACCCCATGACCACCGTCGTGGTGCCGCCCGGACGCACGATGTCTTTCGACAAGTACCGCGTCCTTCATTACAAGTAAGCAGGTTCACGCATGAAATTCGCAACTTTCAGTCTCAAAGGAGGCACTCCCCGGGCCGGCCGGGTCGACGGGGATGCCGTGATCGATCTCGGCACCGACATGCTGAGCCTGTTGTCAGCCCCCGGCGGTCTCCCGGCTGCGGCAGGGATCACCGGCAGCCGTCACGCGCTTGCGGACATCACCCTGCACGCGCCGGTCCTGCGTCCGCCCAAGATTCTCGCCATCGGACTGAATTACAAGGATCACATCGAAGAGACCAAGCTCGACACCCCGAGCTTCCCCATGTTCTTCAACAAGCAGGCGACGGCCACCAACGGTCCGTACTCCCCAATACACATGCCGCGGGTATCCGACAAGCTCGATTACGAGGGCGAACTCGGCTTCGTGATCGGGCGTCGCTGCCGGCATGTGCCGCGGGAGCGTGCGCACGAAGTCATCGCGGGCTACGTGGTCTGCAATGACGTGTCGGTGCGCGACTGGCAGATGCGGGCGCAGACCTTCACGCTCGGAAAATCCTTCGATACCCATGCCCCTTTCGGGCCTTTCATCGTCACGCCGGATGAAGTGGGTGATCCCCATGCGCTGGATCTCAAGACTTTCGTGAACGGCGAATTGCGCCAGAATTCGAATACGCGCCATCTGGTGTTCGACTGCTTCACGCAGATCGAAACCCTCACTGCGGCCTTCACGCTCGAGCTGGGCGATCTCATTCTCACCGGCACACCTAGCGGCGTTGGCATCGGCTTCAAACCGCACAAATACCTGCACGTGGGTGACCGTGTGCGCATCGAAATCGAGAAAGTCGGCGCGATCGAGAACGAGGTCGTCGCCGAGCCTGCCGACACCGATCTCATCTGAGTCGAGGGTTCCTGCATGCACGCCTGGCAGTTCGAGCGCTACGGAAACTACAAGCAGGTTCTGCACTGGGTGGAGCGCCCCACCCCGACGCCGGGCCACGATCAAGCGCTGGTGCGTACCGCCGCGGTCTCACTCAATTTCCCGGACCTGCTGATCATCGAGGGCAAATACCAGCACAAGGCGCCATTGCCTGCGGTGCCGGGCGTGGAAGGTGTGGGGGTGGTGGAGGCGGTGGGGCCAGCCAGCCGTTTCCGCGTGGGAGACAGGGTCGTGGGATTTGCCCATTCAGGCGGAACCCTGGCTGACTACTTTCTGGTCGACAACAACGCGGCCTGGACAGTGCCCGCCCATGTGACCGACGTCCAGGCGGCTGCGCTGTCCGTGGTCTACGGGACCTCTTATTTCGGACTGGAACACCGCGCCCAGCTGAAGGCTGGCGAGACGCTGCTGGTGCTGGGCGCTGCCGGCGGCGTGGGTACGGCAGCCATCCAGCTGGGTCGTCTGATGGGGGCGAACGTCATCGCTTGTGCCGGTGATGCTGCCAAGCTGGAGGTTTGCCGCCAGCAAGGTGCCCAGCACCTCATCGACTATCGGCGCGAGAATCTGGTTGAACGGGTGCGTGAGATCACCGCAGGCAAGGGTGCTGACGTTGTCTACGACCCCGTGGGCGGAGAAATCTTCGATCAGGTGAAACGCTGTGTGGCCTGGGGCAGCCGCTACGTGGTGATCGGCTTTGCGGGTGGCAGCATTCCGCAGCTCGAGCTCAACCGCATCCTGCTCAAGAACATGAGTTTCCTGGGGCTGGCCTGGGGACAGTATCTCGACCGGGGCTCCGAATTGCCGGGCAAGACCCAGCAGCTCTTCTACGATCTCATCGCGCGGGGACAGATCGACCCGGTCATCTACAAGGTGCTGCCGTTCAGTGAAACCCCGGAGGGCTTGCGTCTCATCGAATCTCGGGAAGTCTACGGCAAGGTCGTGATCACCCGCTGAGTCAACGGCCCGTCCACACGGGCGGGCGTTTTTCCGCGAAAGCCCGCGCACCTTCCAGGCGATCTTCTGATTCGTAGCAGTCCGCAAAGGCCGGGTAGTGTTGCTGGGCCACCATGGCCGCCTGCACATCGGGCTCGGACAGCCCCCGCATCACACTCTGTTTGGAAGCCCGCGTGGCAAGCGGCGCGCAGCGCAGGATGCGCGAGCACCACCGGTCGATTTCCTGTTCGAAGGCCTCCGGGGCGACCACCGCATTGACGAAGCCAAGGCGATGACCTTCGGGAGCCCCCACCAGATCGCCCGTAAGAATGAGGCCCATGGCCTGCTTGAGCCCAATCTGCCGGGCCAGCCGATGCATGCCACCGCCAAGTGCCACGGCGCCCACCAGCGGCTCGGGCAGGCCAAACCGCGAGCGGTCCGTGGCGATGATGAGGTCGCAGGCCAGCGCGAACTCAAACCCACCCCCAACCGCCACACCATCCACCGCCGCGAGCAAGGGCTTGTCGAGGTCGAAGCGTTCGATGAGACCCGCATAACCGTGTCGGGGATAGACATGCGGCTCATTGCGCGTGGCAATGGATTTCAGGTCGCTGCCCGCGCAGAAGGCGCGTCCACCCGCGCCTCGCACCACGCAGAGATATTGGCTGTCGTCAGCGGCAAAGGAATCGAAGGCGTGCTCGAGTTCGTCGTGCATCTTCTGATTGATGGCATTCATGACCTCCGGCCGGTTGAGGACGAGATGGGTGACATTCCCTTTCCGGTCAACGGTGAGCGTCTCGTAGTGCATGGCATTCCCCGGGCTGTTGGAAATACAAGCGTACCATTGACCGGACGGCGCCAATGGTTTCGAATTCCGGCACCCTCCAATTGCAGCGAGTGCCGCCATGCTGACGAATCCGTTTTATTCCCAGGAAGTCCAAGGCCCCTTCAAGACCTTCCCTCTCGGCGATTTCGTACTCGAAGAGGGTGGCACACTCCGCGGCGGCTACCTCGCGTATGCCACCCACGGCAAGCTCAACAAGGCCCGCGACAACGCCATCCTGATTCCTTCCTGGTACTCCGGCACCAGCAAGGTGTTCGAACAGTGCTATATCGGCAAGGGTCGCGCACTTGATCCGGCCCGCTACTTCATCATCTGCGTGAACCAGATCGGCAATGGCGTATCCAGCTCGCCCCACAACACGGCGGGCAATGGTGGCCGCGGCAACTTCCCGCATGTCCGCATTGGCGATGATGTGCGCGCCCAGCACAAGCTGGTGACTGAGCTCTTTGGCATCGAGCGTCTGGCGCTGGTGATGGGCGGCTCCATGGGCGCGCAGCAGACCTACGAATGGGCTGTGCGCTATCCGGACATGGTGGCGCGCGCAGCGCCGATCGCCGGCACGGCGCGCAATACCCCGCATGATTTCCTCTATACCCAAAGCCTGATGGACGCCATCACCAGCGATCCGGGCTGGCAGAAGGGCTGGTACGGCGACAACTCCGAGGTCCGCGAAGGGCTGTCCAGGCATGCCCTGCTGTGGGCAGTGATGGGTTTCAGTACCGAATATTTCCGCCAGGAGGAATGGCGCAAGCTCGGCTTCAGCTCGGTGCAGGATTTCATGACGAATTTCCTCGAGGCCTACTTCTGCGCCATGGATCCCAACGACCTGCTGTGCATGGCCTGGAAATGGCAGCGCGGGGACGTCAGCCGCCACACGGGAGGCGATCTCAAGAAGGCGCTGGGGCGTATCACTGCCAAAACCTTCGTGATGCCCATCGATGAAGACATGTTTTTCCCGCCGCGTGACTGCAGCGCGGAGCAGAAGCTCATCAAGGGCAGCGAGCTGCGGTTGTTGAAGAGTACCTGCGGTCACTTGGTCCTGACGGGCTTTGATCAGGATTTCCTGAAGCAGGTCGACCTCCATCTCGCCGAATTGCTGGCCATGCCCGCCTGAAACCCGTCGGAGCCAACCCATGAATGACACCAAGCTGGAACCCCAAGGCCATGTGCACGGTCCGGGCTGCAATCATGATCACGACCATCACCATGCTCACGCGGTGAGTGATCCGGTGCGCAACCCTGTGCGCGATGTCGGCCGCAATGACCCCTGCCCCTGAGGCAGCGGGCGCAAGTTCAAGAAGTGCCACGGCACCTGATCGGCTCATGAATTGAAGGTGTGCGGGGGCGTCGGTCCGCCCGCATCGAGGAACCCTCATGGCTTGGACACACATCGGCCAGGTGGCCTTCACCAATGTGGTGGAGATCGACGAGCCCTTTCTCACGCCCGCGAAGATGTTCGCCCAGGCCACCCCGGAGGCTCTGGCTCCCCATCTGGACTGGCTCATCCCGCGTGCACTCTGCCCCGATACCGGACGGATGATCCTCCCCATCCAGAGCTTCGTGATCCGTACCCCGCATCATGTGGCTCTGGTGGATTCATGCGTAGGCAACCATAAATCACCCGCCGGCTTCACCCGCTGGGCGAACCGTGATGACGGCAATTGGCTGCGGGCGCTTGCCGCCGCCGGCTTGCAGCCGGAGGACATCGATTATGTCTTCTGCACCCATCTCCATCTTGACCATTGCGGCTGGCACACCCGCCTGGTGGACGGTCGCTGGGTGCCGACATTCCCCCGCGCGCGCTACATTTTTGCGCGGGAGGAATTCGCGCATGCCGAGCAGAACTCGCGCACCACCGATGATCCTGTATTCAGGGAAAATGTGCTGCCGGTGATGGAAGCGGGACTGGGAGTACTGGTGGATACCGACTTCGCTCTCGATGACTGCGTGTATCTCGAATCCACGCCCGGCCATACCCCCGGCCACTGCGCGGTACGTATGACTTCCCGGGGCGAGTCCGGCGTAATCACGGGCGACCTCATCCACAGTCCATTGCAATGCCGCTTTCCCGAGTGGAATTTCATCTTTGATCACAACCCGGCGCTGGCCGCGCGCACCCGCAGGGCCTTCCTCGAACGCCATGCGGATACCGGCACCCTCGTGCTCGGAAGCCATTTCCCGCTGCCCTCCGTCGGCTGGCTGGAAAGCCTGGGCGAGGTCTTCGACTATCGCTATCGCGAGCCCTGACCCTTCGCTGCCGCAACGCAGCAGTTCCATTCGCGAGGGATTCCATCAAGAGCACGGGGTTTTCGCCCGCCAAAAAAAGCACAAATAGTGCTGGCGCCATCACATGCTTTATGTAAGATGCAAGCCAGTACGCGTGTTCACCACTGAGTTGAACATGGGCCCGATTGGCAGGAAGTCGCTCTGAAGGTCAGCTGTTCCAGCATTGCGCACGTTGCAGAGTTCAAGAATTCGCCGCCTGCGGCGATTCATTGGCGGGAAATTTGTGAGGTTGGTTTCCCGTCGACGCGATTGATGACAATCCACGATCAATGATGAGAGAGACTGATGAATATATATGTTGGAAATCTGGCCTACAGCGTGACCGATGCAGATCTGTCGCAGGCGTTCTCGGCCTTCGGTGCGGTGTCAAATGCGTCCGTGATCAAGGACAAGTTCTCGGGTCAATCCAAGGGCTTCGGCTTCGTGGAGATGCCGAACACCTCGGAAGCCAATGAGGCGATCAAGAACCTCAACGAGAAGCCGCTGAAGGGCCGCAACATGCGCGTGAACGAGGCCAAGCCTCGTGAAGACCGCCCGGCGCGTCCGCCGCGTCGCAATGGCGGCTACTGAGAACAACGCGCAGTAGTTCCGACTTTGCACCGGGTGTCTGCCCCGCGCAGGCACCCGGTGTTGATTGAAACTCTCCCCTCCGGCGCTTTCACTGCGTCAGGCAATACCCTTTTCGCTATCATCCGCGCATGGAAGCCGCGAAAAACCTTTTCAGTTACAGGAAATATTGGGCTCACCGCTTTGGTACCGCGCCCTTTCTGCCCACCACCCGCGAGGAGATGGAAGCGCTCGGCTGGGACGCCTGCGACATCATTGTGGTCACCGGTGATGCTTACGTGGATCACCCGAGTTTCGGCATGGCGATCATCGGTCGCATGCTGGAGACTCAGGGTTTCCGGGTCGGTATCATCGCGCAGCCCGACTGGCGAACCCCGAAGGATTTCTGCCGACTGGGTGTTCCGAAGCTGTTTTTCGGCATCACGGCCGGCAACATGGATTCCATGGTCAACCGTTACACGGCGGATCGCCGAATCCGCAGTGACGATGCCTATACCCCGGAGGCCGCGCCGGGCAAGCGCCCGGATCGTTCCGTGATCGTCTATGCGCAACGGGTGCGCGAAGCCTTCCCTGAAAGCCCCATCGTCATTGGTGGTATCGAGGCCAGCCTGCGCCGCGTGGCGCATTACGACTACTGGTCGGAGAAGATCCGGCGCTCCGTCCTGCTCGATTCCAAGGCCGATCTGCTGGTCTACGGCAACGGTGAACGGCAAATCGTTGAAATCGCCCACCGCCTGGCCGCGGGCGAGCCGATCAGCCGGCTCTCGACCCTGCGCGGGACAGCCGTTGTGGCGTCCCCGCCGGAAGGCTTCATCGAGATTGATTCCACCTCGGTGGACACGCCCGGCCCCCTCAATCCGCCACTCGATCCTTACGAGATGAGCCCCTCAACAAAGACACAGGAGCCAGTGCCTGCGGAGACGGAAAGCCTCGGGGAAACACGGGTGCCACTGGCCATCCTGAAAGCCGGGCGGCGCCAGTCGCGTGCAGCCACCTGCCTGCGCCTGCCGGCCTACGAGCAGGTCCGGGATGACCCGGTTCTCTATGCGCACGCCTCCAGGGTCCTGCATCTGGAGGCGAACCCAGGTAACGCCCGGGCGCTGGTGCAACGACATGGGGATGTGGATGTGTGGATCAATCCGCCGCCCATCCCGCTGACAACCGAGGAAATGGACGGCATTTACGAGCTGCCCTACCAGCGCCTGCCACATCCCTCCTATGGCGGGGCAAAGATTCCGGCCTACGAGATGATCCGTTTCTCCATCCCCATCCAGCGTGGCTGTTTCGGAGGATGCACCTTTTGTTCGATCACGGAACATGAAGGCCGGATCATCCAGAACCGTTCGGAAGACTCGGTCATCCGCGAAATCGAGACCATCCGCGACACCGTGCCGGGCTTCACCGGCATCATCTCGGATCTCGGTGGCCCGACCGCAAACATGTACCGCATTGCCTGCAAGAGCCGGGAAATCGAGGCCGCCTGTCGCAAACCTTCCTGCGTGTATCCGGGGATCTGTCCCAACCTCGACACCGATCACAACCCGCTCATCAGGCTGTACCGCCGGGCTCGAGCACTGCCGGGCATCAAGAAAGTACTCATCGCCTCAGGCGTGCGCTACGACCTCGCCATCGAATCTCCGGAATACGTGAAGGAGCTGGCGACCCATCACGTGGGCGGCTACCTCAAGATCGCGCCCGAACACACCGAAGAAGGGCCGCTCTCCAAGATGATGAAACCCGGAGTGGGAACCTACTACCGGTTCAAGCAGCTCTTCGACCGCTATTCGCGTGAGGCCGGCAAGGAGCAGTACCTGATTCCCTACTTCATCGCGGCCCACCCGGGGACGCGTGACGAGGACATGGTCGAGCTGGCGCTGTGGCTGAAGAAGCACGGCTTTCGTGCGGATCAGGTACAGGCATTCCTGCCCTCGCCCATGGCAACTGCCACTGCGATGTACCACTCCGGCAAGAATCCACTGCGCAAGGTCAGTCGCACCAGCGAGGAAGTGCCCATTCCCAAGGGGCTGCGCATCCGGCGCCTGCACAAGGCATTCCTGCGTTACCACGACCCCGACAACTGGCCCATGCTGCGTGCCGCGCTACAGCGCATGGGCCGCGCTGATCTCATCGGAAATGGAGCGGAGCAACTGGTCCCCGCGTGGCAACCCAAGGGCACTGGTCAACGTCCGGAAGGCGCCCGCGCAGCCCGCTTCACCACCCAGCATCTCGGGCTGCCCCGCGCCGATCAGACCAAGCCGGGCACGCGCCGCGCGCGTACCCCGCGCAAGCGACAACCGACGCGTTGAGTCTCCGCCGTTGTCAGTCTGCACTTCCGTTGCTAAAGTCGGCTCGCAATGGCGCGCAAGAACGCCATCGCATTTGCAGGCGAACGGGAGATTCGCCGTCAGCACCTGGCGGGCGTGCCGGACAGGGGGCTGACCTCAAAGACTGGCCCACTGCACGCGGAGAACATGCATGACGATGAACATCTATGTGGGCAACCTGCCCTACACCGTGCGTGAGCCTGAGCTGCGCGCGACCTTTGAACCCTTCGGCGCGGTCAGTTCGGTCAAGGTGGTGATCGACCGGGAGACCGACCGATCCAAAGGTTTCGGCTTTGTGGAGATGCCGGATCACGCGGAGGGCGAAGCCGCCATCAAGGCCTTGGATGGCTCGCCCATGAACGGACGTCCGCTGCGCGTGAATCCAGCCCGTCCTCGTGAGGATCACGGCTCCGGGGATCGCCCGCGCTCACCGCGTTACTGAGCTTCCTGTCAAATCGTCCGTCGTTCGCCGGGATCGCGAATATCCCGGTGGACGGCGTGCTGTGCGTCCGGGATGATGCGGGCTCCCCAAGTTCTGCCTTCTTCCCATGGCCAATACTTCCAATCGCTTCGAACGCCTGCTGGAGAACGCGCTCTACCTGAGCCGCTGGATACTCGCACCCATCTATCTCGGACTGTCGGTGGCCGTGCTTGCCCTCGGCGTGAAATTTTTCCAGGAGCTGTACCACGTTGCCCTGCATATCCTGGAGATGCCGGAGCCCGATGTGGTGCTGACTGCGCTCAGTCTGATCGATCTGACCCTGGTTGGCAGCCTGATCGTGATGGTGATGTTCAGTGGCTATGAGAATTTCGTCTCAGCGATCGATCTGGACGAGAAGACCCACAAGCTGGACTGGCTGGGCAAGCTGGATGCAAACACGCTCAAACTCAAGGTTGCCGCCTCAATCGTGGCGATTTCCTCGATTCATCTGCTGCGAATCTTCATGGAGGCGCGCTCAATCCCGAACGACAAGCTCATGTGGTATGTGATCATCCACCTGACGTTCGTGATTTCCGCCTTGCTGATGGCCTTCCTGGACCGGATTGCCTTTGCGTCCCACAGAGAGCACTGACCGGGGCGAGCACTGGCCGGCGGGCTGCTGCCCGCCGGGTGTCTCAGGCGAAATCTTCGAGCTTGATGTCGACGTTGCCGTCTGCAGCGTAGGCCTTGCGCTGGATGAGGCTGGTGGCGGCCGCTTCAATCGCGGCGCGGTTGGCCGTCACCTGGGCGGTCGGACCGCCCTCCGCGGCCTTGAAACGCTTCTTCAGCACCGCTTCCGGGATGCGGCAGAGGACCCGGCGACCACTGACGTCGGCGGCGATGCTCACGCACTTGGTCACCGGATTCCAGCATTCCAGGATGGGGAAATGGATGTTGCCATCCGCGGAAGTCCGCGGGGCGTAGCCTGAGAGCTTCATGGGAAACGCGTCCGAGCAGGAATGAACCCGGGATTATGCCCGGATCCACCCCATAAAGCCCGCGCCAAAGCCTACAGGAAGTCGGGAAAATCCCGACTGACCGTCATGGGAAACCGGGCCGGGCGCTTCTCCAGGAAGCTCGCCACCCCCTCGCGCGAGTCCGCACCCCGCCCCATGTGCCAAAGCGCCTTGGATTCCAACAACATGGCGTCTTGCGGGCTGGAGGCTCCCAGCATCTGCCATAGGAGCCGTCTGACCAGCGCCACGGACACCTGACTGCTCTCGTCGATGTACCGGCGGGCAATCTCCCGGGCGCGGGGCAGCAGCTGCCCGGGCTCCAGCACCTCGGACACCAATCCCCCCCGTAGCGCCTCGTTTGCATCGAAGACGCGACCGCTCATGAACCAGTCGGCGGCCTGGCTGATCCCGACAATCCGGGGCGCAAACCAGGAGCTGCAGGCGTCCGGTGCGATTCCACGGCGCACGAACACGAAGCCCATGCGCGCCTCAGTGGATGCGAGGCGGACGTCACAGGGCAGTGTGAGGGTGATGCCTATCCCCGTTGCCGGCCCGTTGATGGCGGCGATTACCGGTTTGCGCATCTCGAAAATACGCAAGGTGAGTTTGGCCCCGAGGTCGCGATGCGCATCGCGCGCGACGCGCGAGACATCAAAAGTCTCGCTGCCACCGGAAAGGTCGGTACCGGCACAGAAGCCACGTCCCGCACCGGTGAGGATGATCGCGCGAACCCCATCGTTCTGGTCCGCGCGATCAAGTGCTGCCACGAGTTCGTCGAGCAGCGCATAGCTCATGGCGTTGAGCTTGTCCGGCCGGTTCAAGGTCAGGGTCAGGATGCCCTCATCGACAGCCTCCAGCAGGATCGCTTCGCTCATGATTTGCGATCCTCGATGGCCGGGAGAATCTCTTCGCAGGCGCGCCGGGTCTGGTCGAAGACGTCGCGATCGCCCATCGCAATCGGCAGCAGCACGAACTTCGACGCGCCTGCCGCCTTGTACTGTTCGATGCGCTGGATGATCTCCTTCACGGAGCCTATGCACAGCAGCGGCCGCAGGTCGATTTCGTCACCGAGGCCTGCGCGCTTGACCAGCGGGAACTCACTCACCACCGGGTCATCCATGGACCCGATGCGAAACGCCACGGAAGTCCCGAAGTGATCGGGGTCGATGTGCCTGCCGAGTGCTTCCGCCTCGCTGCGGATGGTGGTGATGGCATGCGCAACCTGTTCCGGGGTGGTGATGCCCCCTATCCAGCCGGTACCCAGCCGCGCCGTGCGCTTGAGGGCGGCTTCGGCGTTGCCGCCTATCCAGAGCGGCAGGGGTTGTTGAATGGGCCGCGGCGCGATGCTCGCCTCCTTGTACTTGAAGAAACGGCCTTCAAAGGTGACGGAGTCCTGCGTCCACAGCAGATTGAGGAGCTGGAAAATCTCCGTCGAGCGTGCACCCCGATCTGCCGGGCTGACACCGGTGGTGCGCCACTCGATAGCGTTCGGGTAGCCCACGCCAAACATGGGGAGCAGACGTCCGTTGCTCAGGAAATCGATGGTGGCGCACTGCTTGGCGAGCACCAATGGGTCGCGCAGGGGCGCGACGATGGCATTCATGCCGAATTTGATGCGCTCGGTGCAACCGGCCAGTGTCGCCATGACGCTGATGGTCTCAAGATAGGGATCGCTGGACACCAGACGATCGGTCTGCCACACCGAATCCACCTTGTAGCGTTCCAGCAGCTGTACCCACTCGAACCAGCTGCGCGGTGTGTCGAAAGGAAAGTTCGCGATACCAAAACCAGCGCGAATGGCCATGGAGCACCTGCTGTTGGAAGTTTCTGCAATGCCCTGCATGCTACGCTGAAGCCGCGCGTATGGGCTAGGCACTCCCGCTCACGTCGCGCACCTCCCTCCATCAGCCCACGGCATGCCGGACTCATGCAAGATCTGAATTCCCTGCACCGCACACTCATGAGTAGCCCAGGTTTCGAGGCACTGGGTCGCGCGTGCCTGATGTGTCTCCCTGGCAACGTACCGCCCTGGCAGGCCACCGGGCTACGCCTCGCGCAGGGCCAGCACTTCAGCCTGTTCGCCGAGGGCCGGCTTGGCTGGTCCGCGCGCAATCCAGGCCTGCATGGCGGCCCACGCTTTCATCTCTGGGCGCGAGTGACGCCGGGCGGGCGCGCAGTCAATCTGGCCGCCGACAGCGGCACGTTCATCGCAGATGTCGCCGGCGAACTGGAGCTCGGGATCTACATGGGCCTGTGGGCCGATGCCTCCGGTACGCTCGCCACCTCACCGGACCTCTACACACGCCTGCAGGGTGAACTGCACTGTCTGGCCGTGGCGTGGCAGCGTCCGGCGGCCGCGTGCCTGGAAGTGATGTGTGCACGATCCCCGCATCCCGCGCTCTCTGCCGAGTGGGCGCGCCTGCGCTCACCCGTCTCGCCGCCCGCAGGCTGGGCCTACCTCACAGAGGCCGGACAGGCAGAAATCTTTCGCGAGAGTTCCGCCTGCGAACACGATGCACACCACGCGACCTGCTCGCGCGAAATCCTGCTCGAGGCGGAAGACGATCAGGGGATCATCACGCATGCGGCCGACGTTCCCCTCGGACCTGACACGCGCCTCTGCTGGCGCTGGTCCGCGGAATGTCTACCCAGCGCGCTCGCGGAAGACAGGCCGCAGACCCATGACTATTTTTCAATCGCGACCGAATTCGACAACGGCCGTGATCTCACCTGGATCTGGAGTTCGACCCTTGCACCGGGAACACACTTTCCTTGCCCGGTCGCGGCCTGGTCAGCCCGTGAAACCCATTTCGTGGTGCGGCGCGGCATGCCGCGCCTCGGCGAATGGCATGAAGAAAGCCGGTGGGTGCAGGCGGACGTGGCAACCGCCATGGGCACTCCACCGGCGCGCATCGTTCGCGTCTGGCTCATCTGTGTGGCGACCTTTCAGCACGGGCGTGCGCGGGCTCGCTTTGCGGATATCCGTCTCGAGGGTGACGGGCGCACGCTGCGCATTCTCTGATTCTGGCGCCGGTCACTTCGCGGCAAGGCTCGCGTGTTTCGGTATAGTGACATCCCCTGTTCCAGTACTTGTCCTCATCATGAATCCCTATCTGCAGAAACCCTGGCTCGCCCAGTACCGCCCCGGCACACCGGCCGAAATCATTCCCGAATTTCCGCATGCGCTGGCCATGTTCAAGGCGGCAGCCGAAAGCTCACCGGAGCAGACCCTCATCCACTACTTCGAGGAGGCCATCACCACTCGCCGCATCGATGCGCTGAGTGATGCCTTTGCCTGCGCGCTGCTGGCCCGTGGTTTCCAGCGTGGTGATCGGGTTGCGGTGTATCTGCAAAACGTGCCGCAATTCGTCATTGCCATGCTCGGCACCTGGAAGGCGGGCGGCATCATGGTGTCAGTGAATCCGATGCTGAGACACAAGGAAGTCGCACTGATCCTGAACGACTCGGGCGCCAAGGTGCTGGTGACGCTGGAATCGCTGTTTCACGAAGTCGCCGCGGAAGTGGTGCCCGGGAGCGCGGTGGAGCAGGTCTTCACGACCTCGGAGCTGGAATTCCTCTCCGGCCCTGTGCCGGCGCTGCTGAAGGATTCGCGGCGCATGGACTGTGCAGGCACCGCGGATCTCATGAGGCTGCTCGAGGAATATCTGGGCAAGACGCCGCCGCCCATCGATTTCGCAGGTAGCGATGTCGCGCTTCTCACCTATACCTCGGGGACGACCGGTCCACCGAAAGGGGCGATGAACACCCATGCGAACATCGTCTACAACTCCCAGAACTATCGGGACTGGATGGATCTCTCCAGCCGTGACGTGATTCTGGGGGTCGCGCCCCTGTTCCATGTCACGGGCCTCATCGCCCAGATCACCACGTCCTTCCTGCTGCCCTGTCCGCAAATCCTTTACTACCGCTTTGATCCGGCAACGACAGCAGAACTTGTGGAGAAACACGGCGCGACTTTCGTGGTGGCCTCCATCACGGTCTACATTGCGCTGATGAACAGCCCCGAGGCGCGCCAGCGTGATTTTTCCACGCTGCGCAAGGTCTACAGTGGCGGCGCACCGGTGGCGCCGGCCACCGTGGACGCCTTCCGTCAGCAATTCGGCGCCTACATCCACAACATCTACGGCATGACCGAAACGACGAGCCCCACCCACGCTGTGCCGCTCGGCGCCCAGGCACCTGTCGATCCGAACACCGGCGCGCTGGCGGTCGGTGTGCCGGTGAGTGGTGCGGTGGTCCACATCGTCGATGACGAGGGCAATGTGCTGCCTGTGGGCGAAGTGGGTGAACTGGTCAGCGGTGGCCCCATGGTCGTGCCCGGCTACTGGCAGAAACCCGAGGAGACCCGGCTGTCCTTCGAAGCGCGTGGCATACACACCGGGGATGTCGGCTTCATGGATCCGCAAGGCTGGTTCTACATCGTGGATCGCAAGAAGGATCTCATCATCGCTTCAGGCTACAAGGTCTGGCCGCGCGAAGTGGAAGATGTGCTTTATACCCATCCCGCCGTGCGGGAGGCTGCCGTGGTGGGAGTGGTCGATGCGTACCGCGGCGAATCGGTGAAAGCCTTCGTCAGCCTGAAGCCCGGGATGCAGGCCACGCCAGAGGAAATCATCGGCTTCTGCAAGGGAGCGATGGCAGCTTACAAGCGACCGCATGCAGTCGAGATCCTTGCGGATCTGCCCAAGACTGCGAGCGGCAAGATCATGCGCCGCGAATTGCGGAGCTGAGACCAGCCAGCCGGACGCTGCGCCCATTCGTACCGACTCCACGGCCTGGCGCCTGCTGGGCCTCGCCCTTGCCGCCCAGGTCACGGTGTCGATCGTGACCCAGGGCGTGCCCACTCTCGCGCCATTCCTGCAGGAAGACCTCGCCCTCACGCGGGGTCAGGTGGGCCTCTTCAACAGCGCGCTGATGGGGGGCTCTTTCGTCGCGCTCTTTTTTGCCGGCGCGATGGTGGATCTGCGCGGTGAGCGCGCGGCCCTGGTCTGGGGCAATGTGCTCATCGGCGCGGCCTGTATCGCCATCGCGGCCACTCACAGCTTCCTGTCGGCACTCGCGGTGTTCTTCATCGCTGGCATCGGCGCCTCCTTCGCCACGCCCGCAGGCAGTCGCACGGTCATGCGCTGGTTCTCCCCTGCAAAGCGCGGGGGCGCGATGGGCGTGCGCCAGACCGGGATTCCGATCGGCGGCGCACTCGCTGCCGCCTGCCTGCCGTGGGTGGCCGCAACCTGGGGATGGCGCTGGGCCATCGTGCTGAGTGGCGTCGCCTGCGTGCTCGCCGCTCTGTTGTGTGCGTGGCGTTATCCCGCACCGGAAGCTGCGGAACATGCGGCAGCGCGTGCCCTGCCCGCAGCGGGCTTCATGAGCCTTCTCAGTCGCGATGTGCTGCTGATGGGGCTTTCGGGTGCCTTGCTGCCACTGGGCCAGTTTGCGCTGGTGACCTATCTCGCGCTCTATCTCAAGGAGACCCAGGGCGTGGCCGTCACCACTTCGGCCCTGTTGCTGGTCGCCGCGCAACTGGCCGGCGCCGCGGGTCGGGTGTTGTGGGGAGTGTGGAGCGATCGCTGGTTTGAACGACGACGCAAACCGGTGCTCATGCTGGCCGGCCTGCTCTCTGCCGTGGGTTCGGTCGTGCTGGGCGTCATTCCCACCGACACTCCGCTGTGGGTGACGGCGATCATCGTATTCCTCTATGCCTTCAATGCCATCGGCTGGCACGGCAGCTGGATTTCGCTGGTGGCCGAGATCGCGGGCCCGGCGCAGCAAGGACGCACGATAGGAGTGGCCATGACGGTGATGTATGCAGGAATCATTCTGCTGCCACCACTGTTTGGCGTGTTCGTCGACCTCACCCACCACTGGACTGGCGCCTGGTGCCTGCTCGCAGTCGGCCTGCTCATCGGCACCGCGCTGGTCCTGCCCGTGCGGGAATCCGTCTCGACTTCCTGACGCAGCGTGTCGCTTCAGCCCTCAGATGGCAGGCTGCCTCGCCAGTGATTCAGCTGCGAAATGGACTGCGGCGCGGATCCGGGGATAAGTCCCGCAGCGACAGAGATTGGCCGACAGGGCCTGATCGATGTCCGCATCCGAGGGTCTCGGTATGCGCGCAAGCAGCGCACTGGCTGCGAGGATCTGGCCAGGCTGGCAGTAGCCGCATTGCGCCACATCGAGATGCAGCCAGGCCGCCCGGACTGCCTCCACCACGTGCCCCTCGGCCCCCTCGATGGTCGTGATCCGCCGGCCCGCGAGCGTCGCCGCCGGTGTCACGCAGGCGCGCGTCGGCTGGCCGTCCACCTGGACCGTACAGGCGCCGCAGAGTCCTTTGCCGCAGCCGAACTTGGTGCCGGTGAGTGCGAGTTCATCGCGCAGCAGCCACAGCAGGGGCAGATCGGGTTCGAGCTCGAGGTCTCGTGCCTGTCCGTTGATGTCGAGCGTAATCTTGTCCATGGGCCTTGCCTCAAGCCGGTAAAGTCAGGGGCAGCGCGCGCAGGCGGGTGCCGGTGAGTGCGTGGAAAGCATTGGCCACCGCCGGTGCCAGGGGCGGTAGACCGGGCTCGCCGATTCCACCGGGCGGCGCCACGCTTGGCACGAGATGGGTTTCAATCACCGGGCATTGCGCAAGCGCAAGGGCCGGATAGTCATGAAAATTGCCCTGCCGAATCTGGCCGTTCTCGATATCGATGCGGCCACTCATCGCGGCACTCAGGCCGTAGACGACCGCACTCTCCATCTGCTGGGCGATCAGGTTCGGATTCACTGCCAGCCCACAATCAACCGCGCAGACCACACGATGCACCCGAATCCCGCCGGTCTCGCTCCGCGAGACCTCGGCCACCTGCGCGACCAGTGTGCCGAAGGATTCATGCAGCGCGAGGCCGAGCGCTCGGCCTTCCTCACTCGCACTCGGCCAGCCCGCACGCTCGGTGGCCAGCTGCAGCACTGCCCGTTCGCGCGGGTGGTCGGCAAGGAGCGCAAGACGATAGTCCAGTGGATCACGACCTGCCGCATGCGCGCACTCATCGATGAAACTTTCCTTGAAGAAGGCCTGGTGTGAGTGGCCCACTGCCCGCCAGAAACCAACCGGCACCGGCAGATCGACCGTCACATGCGCGACGTGGGCATGCGGGAATTCATAGGCTTGATCGAACGCGCCCTCGGAAGTCGCCTTGTCCGGTCCCATGCCGGGCATGCCGAGTGTGCGCGCCAGATACTCGGGCACGATGGCCTGGCTTGCGGTGGTGTTGCGCCAGGCAACGATGCGCCCCTGCGCATCCAGTCCCGCCTCGAAACGCGAGACACAGGCAGGGCGGTAGAAGTCGTGCTGCACATCGTCTTCGCGGGACCACACGAGCTGCACCGCGCGTCCCGGGAAATGCCGGGCGATCGCCGCCGCCTGCCCCACCATGTCCACTTCCAGACGTCGGCCGAAACCGCCTCCCAGCAGCGTGACTTGAAGGTCCACCTGCTCCGCGTCGAGCTCCAGCGCTTTGGCCGCTGCCGCGCGTGCCATGCCCGGCACCTGGGTCGGCGCCCACACCGTGGCACGGTCACCGTGATATTCCACCGTGCAGTTCATGGGCTCGAGCGTGGTGTGTGCCAGCCACGGCGCGGAATACTCCGCCGTCAGCCGGCGCGCACTGCCCTCCAGCGCGGGCTCCGGATCGCCCTGGCGCCAGAACGCGAAGCCGTCTTCCTCGTCCAGTGCCTGAGCGAGCTTCGCCATCGCGGATTGGCTCGAGAATTCCGCCATGGCAGTTTTCTCGATCTCGAGTTCCACCAGTGCGAGCGCCTTGCGCGCCTGCCACCAGCGATCGGCAACCACCGCCACGCCACCGGTGCCACCGTGCAGGGGTGGCACGGCCACCACGCCGCGCACACCGGGCGCCGCAGCGGCCTTGCCGCCTTCGAAATTCAGCACCGCCGCCGTGCGCACCGGGCAGAAGCGAATCGCGGCGAAGAGCATGTCCGGGCGGCGGATGTCGAGGCCGAACTGCGCAGTGCCATCAATCTTGGCGCGTGCCTCTTTGCGTGGCAGTGGCTTGCCGATGTAGCGGAAGTCCGCCGGATCACGCAGCGTCCAACGCGTCGCCGGCGCTGGCTTCTCACCCAGCAGGCGCACAGCGTCGCCCAACGACATCACGACCTTGCCTTCGTGCAGAAAGCTGCCTGCCTCCAGACTGAGAGATTCGGATGCGAGCGCATTCTCGCGCGCCACGGCCTGCTTGAGGGTCTCGCGGGTGACTGCCGCAGCCTCACGCAGCACCTGCCACAGGTCGCGCACGCTGGATGAACCTCCCGTCGCCATCACACCGAGCTGCTGCGCCACCTGCCGCATGGTCCAGCGGGCACCACGCGCGAGCAGGCCGTCATCATCCCGGCGGAAAGGCACACCTTCGGCCATGCTCGCGACATTGCCGTAGAGCCGGTCGATGGGCGCATTCTCGAAGCCGATGTTGTCCCATCCGCAATCGAGCTCCTCGATGACGAGCATCAGCAAGGCCGTGTGGATGCCCTGCCCCATCTCCGAATGGGCCATGGCCACCGTCACCCGGCCATCAGGCCCCACCTTCACCCAGCCGTTGAGTGCAATCTCGCCTTCGTCCAGCGGAAGGCTGCCGCGCGTGAGTTGCTGGCGCGCGCTGTCGGTGCAGCCGATGAGAAAACCGCCCGAAGCAAGCCCGGCGGCAATGAGGAAATGTCTTCTGTTCATGGCGGCATCCGTTGCGGAAGTCAGGGGTGCGACACAAGTCGCGGATGGCCATCGTTATACACGAGCCCTTGCGGTTGACACCCTCCGATTGCGCCATCCACCGGAGGCTTGGGCGCTGGAGAAGCCCTCAAGGCATCCCCGGCGCCAGCGCCTCCAAGGTCGCCCAGTCCCAGCGCATGCCACCGGCCCGGTCAGGGCTGTAGTCATCTTCGGGATGGATGGGATAGAGGCTCACGTGCGAGGCGCCTGCGTCCCGGAATTCCTGCAGCACACGCTGGAGATGCTCCGCATCCCCGCTGGGCGCGATGGCATCGAGGAGACGATCACTGCCGCCGTTGGCGAGATCCTCGGCACTGAAGCCGGCAGCGGCCCATGCCCGGTGATAGGCCGGCAGCTGGAGATAGAAACCCAGCGCCTGCCGTGCAATCGCCCGTGCCTTCGCGCGGTCCGGCAGCAACACGGTGCGCACCACCGCGTGCAGCTCCTTGCCCGGTCCGAGCAGGGCTCGCGCCTTGCGTACCACGGCTGCGGGCTGCAGATACAGAAACAGGCCATCGGCCTCCTCCGCCGCCACCTGCATGAGCTTGGGCCCATGGCCGGCCAGAACCAGCGGTGCGGGTCTCGCCGCCTGCACGCCATCGACGCTCACGCGCTGCACGGCTCGTACATAGTCGCGCATCTTGCGCGCTGGCGGTTCGAACTGATGGCCTCGCGGTTCCACCAGCACCGGATGCGAGACACCGAGGCCCACGATGAAACGCCCTCCCGACATCTCTTGCAGCGTATTGCGCGCCTGCGCCACGGCGTGCGCATCACGCGCATACACGTTGAGGATGCCGGGCCCCACGCGCAGACGTTCGGTGCGCCCGAGCAGCATGCCGGAGGTGGCCACAGGCTCACGCCCGAACACCTCCGGGATCCAGAGAATGTCGTAGCCGAGACGTTCCAGGCGCTGGGTATTGGCGATGAGCGTGGGGCCATCCACGCCTTCAGTGAACTGCAAGAGGCTGAGGGAAGCAGGCATGCGGGTTCTCCGTGCGGGATTCGTCCGGGAACCCTAGCACAGCCCTCACGCGCTCACAGCCGGTCCAGCGGAAGATCCGTGCGGTCGATCACCTTGCGCAGCACGAAGCTCGAGTGCACGCCCGTGACACCGGCGATGCGGGTCAGGCGGCCGAGCAGGAATTCCTCGTAGTAGGTCATGTCCGGCAGCACGGCCTTCAGGAGATAGTCCGCCGACTGCCCGGTCACGATGCTGCATTCGATGACTTCCGGAAATTTCCGGACCTGCTGCTCGAAGTTGTCGAAGCGCTCCGGCGTATGCCTGTCCATGCTGATGCTGATCATGGCCGTGATGTTGAGCCCGAGCCGCGCCTGATCGAGCAGGGTCACATGGCGCTTGATGAGTCCGGACTCCTCCAGCCGCTTCACGCGGCGCGCACAGGGCGTGGGCGAGAGGCCCACTTTCTCCGCAAGCTCCAGATTGCTGATGCGCCCGTTGGCCTGCATGAGGCCGAGGATGCGTTTATCGATGCGATCAAGCCTGGGCGAGCGCTGCGTGTTGGCAACCATGTGGGGCCCTCGATCAAGTCATTGCATGAAATGAGAGTTTCTCACTATTTTCGGATTTATTCATGGTGAATTACCGCTAAATACAGCATTCGAGACGGCATCTTTGCCGCTTTTCACTCACCCGCCTTGCCTACAATGCCCGCCATCGCTGGAGGGTGTTGCCTCCTGCTCCACCGCACCGACCGAACCCAGAGGAACTGCCATGAACCGCTTCGACCCACGCAAGTATCGGGCTTTCACCCCCATCGGCCTCAAGGACAGGACCTGGCCTGATCAGGTCATCACCCGCGCCCCGCGCTGGTGTTCGGTCGACCTGCGCGACGGCAACCAGGCGTTGATCGAACCCATGAACGTCGCCCAGAAACTGCAGATGTTCGAGACGCTGGTGGCTGTTGGCTTCAAGGAGATCGAGGTGGGCTTTCCCGCCGCCTCGGCGCCGGATTTCGACTTCGTGCGTCATCTCATCGAGCACGATTTGATCCCGGATGATGTGACCGTGCAGGTCCTCACCCAGGCACGGCCCGCGCTCATCAAGCGCTCTTTCGAAGCGCTTGTCGGGGCGCGCCGCGCGATCATGCACCTGTACAACTCCACCTCCACCGTGCAGCGTGAATTCGTCTTCGGCCTCGATCGTGCCGGCATCACCGCCATCGCAACCGAGGGCGCACGGCTGTTGGCCGAAGAAGCGGCACGCCATGCCGGGACCGAATGGGTGTTTCAGTACTCACCGGAAAGCTTCACCGGCACCGAAATCGACTATGCGGTGGAGATCTGCGAGGCGGTGGTTGAGGTGTGGAACCCGACACCCGAGCGCCCCTGCATCCTCAATCTCCCCGCGACGGTGGAAATGGCCACGCCCAATGTCTATGCCGACCAGATCGAGTGGTTCTGCCGGCACCTCAAGCGGCGCGACTCGGTGCTCATCAGCCTGCATACCCACAATGACCGTGGCTGTGCGGTGGCGGCGGCCGAGCTCGGCGTGATAGCCGGTGCGGATCGCGTGGAAGGCACCTTGCTCGGCAACGGTGAACGTACGGGCAACATGGATATCGTGACCATGGGCATGAACCTCTACAGCCAGGGTATCGATCCCCTGCTCGACTTCTCGCGCATGGACGAGATCATCCGCTGCGTCAGGGAATGCACCCAGCTGCCGGTACATCCGCGGCATCCCTGGGCGGGCGAGATGGTATTCACGGCCTTCTCAGGCAGCCATCAGGATGCCATCCGCAAGTGCCTGGCCCAGCGCAATCCCGGCGCGCCTTGGGAAGTCGCTTACCTGCCCATTGATCCTACGGACATCGGGCGCACTTATCAGGAAGTGATCCGCATCAACAGCCAGTCCGGCAAGGGTGGCGCGGCCTATGTCCTGGAGCAGCAAGCGGGCTACGACCTGCCGAGGTGGTTGCAGATCGAGTTCAGCAGTGTGGTCCAGCGCCATGCCGAGGACACGGCGACAGAAGTCGCCCCAGAGACGCTGGTGAATCTGTTCGAGGACACCTTCGTCCACGGCAAGGCTCCCTTGCGTCTCGTGTCCTACCAGCTGGCGCGCGAGGCCGATGAAGATCGCCTGCAGGCGGTGCTCGAGACGGAAGGCCGGCGTGCGGTTTCCCTGCATGGGCGGGCCTCTGGTGTGATGGGCGCGTTCATCGCCGCGCTCGAGCAGCACTGCGGGCTACGCATCGTGCTCGTGGAGTACAGTGAACACACCTTGGACCGGGGCGCAGGCGCCGGCGCCGATGCAGTGGCCTATGTGCAAATCAGCCTCGACAATACCCGGCATTGCGGCGTGGGCCGCAGCAGCGATATCGTCGAGGCGTCCCTGCAGGCCGTCCTGGGTGCGGTGAACGCGCATCTTGTGCGTCATCCCGGAACCCTCGCCGCCTGAGGCAGTCACGCGCGCATCCCGGTCCGCCGGGATGCGCCACCTTATCCGGAGAGACCAACAGACCATGGATATCACGGCCAATCCCTTGCTTCAGCGCACCGGCCTGCCGGCTTATGACCGCATCGAACCCGCTCACATCGAGCCGGCGGTCACTGCCGTCGTATCGCGCGGACAGGAAATCCTGTCCGGGATCGAAAGCACTGCCGAGGCGAATTGGGACAGCCTCATGGGGCCGATGGAAGAGATCGATCTCCTGTTCGAATACGGCTGGTCACCCATCGGCCATCTGCTCAGCGTGGCGAACACCGAAGCGCTGCGTGCGGCGCATGACGCCAACATGCCGCGGATCGTCGAATTCAGCCTCGCCCTGCGCCAGAGCCCGGCGCTCTACCGCAAGCTGTGCGCGCTGCGCGAGGGTTCACAATGGTCACAGCTCCTGCCAGCCCAGCAGCGCATCATCACCCGTTCGATCCAGTCCGCCGAGCTTTCCGGCATCAATCTGGAGGGGGCGGCGCGGGCACGCTTCAATGAAGTGGAACAGGCCCTGTCACTGCTCGCCACGAAATTCTCGAACAATCTGCTGGATGCGACCAAAGCCTGGGCGTTGGACCTCGACGATGAAGCCTCCGTGGCCGGACTGCCGCCCAGTCTGCTCAGACTCGCGGCCGCAGCCTGGTCCGCCGCCCATCCTGACCAACCGCCCGCGACGGCGGAGCAAGGACCGTGGCGCATCACGCTCGATGCGCCGAGTTTCGGGCCGTTCATGGAGCACTGCCGCGTGCCGCCCTTGCGTGAAGAGGCCTACCGCGCGCAGATCGCTCGCGCCGCCCAAGGCGAAACTGACAACACCCCGCTCATTACCGAAATCCTGAGTTTGAAGCTGGAGAAAGCGCGGCTGCTGGGATTCGCCAATTATGCCGAGGTGAGCCTCGCCCAGAAGATGGCAGGCAGTGTGGCGGCGGTGGACGCCATGCACGAACGTTTGCTGGCGGTCGCCCTGCCGAAGGCACGCGAGGAACTCGCCGAGCTTCAAGCCTGGGCCGCGAGCCACGACCAAAGCGAGCCGCTTGCGCACTGGGATGTCGCCTTCTGGGCCGAGCGCATGCGTGAGGCGCGCTACGCCTTCACCGACGAGGAATTGCGCCCCTATTTCTCGCTCGACCGCGTGCTGGAGGGCCTCTTCGCGCTATGCCATCGACTTTTCGGCATCACGATCACCGCCGCCGCCGAACAGGCTCCGGTCTGGAACCCGGATGTGCGCTTCTACGCCGTGCTCGATGAACAGGGCGCGCGCATCGCGAGCTTCTATCTCGATCCCTACTCGAGGCCGCAGGACAAGCGGGGCGGCGCCTGGATGAACGACTGCATCCAGCGCTCGGTCGGGCCGTTCGGGACGCGTCTGCCCGTGGCCCATCTGGTCTGCAACGGCACGCCGCCCAGTGGTGGCGTGCCATCGCTCATGACGTTCCGGGAAGTGGAGACGCTGTTCCATGAATTCGGGCACGGCTTGCAGCACATGCTCACCACTGTGGATTTCCGGGACGCAGCCGGCATTGCCGGCGTGGAGTGGGATGCGGTAGAGCTGCCCAGCCAGTTCATGGAAAACTGGTGCCTGCACCGCCCGACCCTGATGGGCATGGCCCGGCATCACGAGACGGGCGAGCCCTTGCCCGACGCACTGTACGAGAAGCTGCGCGCCGCGAAGACTTGGCGCGCCGCTTCGATGATGGTCCGCCAACTGCACTTCGGCATGACGGATCTCGCCCTGCATGCCGGTTTCGATCCGGACGGCGCCGAGAGCGCCTTCGCAGTCGAACAGCGCATCGCGGCGCGGACGAGCCCGCTGCCGCCGCTGCCCGAAAACCGTTTCCTGTGCTCCTTCTCGCACATTTTCGCCGGCGGTTACGCGGCGGGTTATTACAGTTACAAATGGGCCGAAGTCTTGAGTGCCGATGCCTTTGCCGCTTTCGAGGAGGCGGGACTGGATGACGCGGCCGCGGTGGCGGCCACCGGCCGGCGTTATCGCGACACCATCCTGGCCCAAGGCGGCAGCCGGCATCCGCTGCAGATCTTCCATGACTTTCGCGGGCGCGATCCGGATCCCACAGCACTGCTGCGCCATCACGGCCTGAAGGCGGCCTGATCTGTCTTCAGCGGATTTCCCCATCAACGAGGTCTTGCCGGAGATTCTCGCGCAGCTGGCGGAACATCCGCGTCTGGTGCTCGAGGCACCCCCCGGGGCCGGCAAGACGACGCAAGTGCCGTTGGCGCTGCTCGGTGCCGACTGGTGCACGGGCAAGATTCTCATGCTGGAACCGCGTCGCCTCGCCGCTCGCGGCGCGGCGGCTTTCATGGCATCCCAGCTCGGCGAGCCGGTGGGTGCAACTGTCGGCTATCACATCCGCTTTGAACGCCGCAGCCCCGCCAGCACCCGCATCGAGATCCTCACCGAAGGCATCCTCACCCGCCGACTGCAGGAAGATCCTGCACTCGAAGGCGTCTCGGCCGTGCTTTTCGATGAATTCCACGAGCGCCATCTGACGGGTGATCTGGGCCTCGCGCTATGCCTCGATATCCAGGCAGCCCTGCGACCGGATCTGCGTCTGCTCGTGATGTCGGCGACGCTCGATGGTGCCAAGCTCGCGCGCTTTCTCGCCGCGCCCCGGGTGACTTCCGAAGGGCGAAGTTTTCCGGTCAGCATACGCCACGTGCCCGCGCGGGCGCAGGAGCCGGAAACCCTGCAATGGCAACGCGCCTGCCGAATCGCGCTGGAGGAGAGCAGTGGTGACATCCTGTTCTTCCTGCCGGGCAAAGCGGAGATCGATCGCGCCGCGCGCGCGCTTGCGGGCCTCGGCGTCGCGACGGAAACCCTGCACGGCGAGTTGGGCATGGAGGCCCAGACAAGACTACTGGCCCCGGCCATCGAGCGGCGCCTGATCCTCGCCACCAATATCGCGGAATCAAGCCTCACCCTGCCCGGAGTGACCGCCGTGATCGACAGTGGCCTTGCGCGCGAGCCGCGCTTTGATCCGGGCAGTGGCATGAGTCGACTGGAAACCGTGTTCATTCCCCAGTCCTCGGCCGCCCAGCGTGCCGGTCGCGCGGGCCGCACCGCACCGGGCCTTTGTCTGCGCCTGTGGCCAGAGAGCCAGCGGCTGGAGCCCGGCACCCGCCCGGAGCTGCAGCGTGTCGATCTCGCAGGCTTCCTGCTGGAACTCGCTGCCTGGGGCAACGAAGAGGTCGCCCTGCCGGATCCGCCACCGCCGGGCAGTCTCGCCCAGGCCCGCGACCTGCTCCACGAACTCGGGGCCCTGGACGGCTCCGGGCGCATCACGGCACACGGCCGGAGGCTCATGTCGCTGGGCGTGCACCCGCGACTCGGCAATGCCATGTTGCGAGCCCCATTCTCCCTGCAAGGCCTGGCCTGTGACGTGGTGGCCTTGCTGGAGGGACGTGACCCGCTGCGCGGAGAGGCTCGCCGCGAGGATGCCCTGCGACCACGCCTGCTGGCGCTGCATGCCTTTCGCCGCACGGGACGGGCGGAGGGCGCGACGGATCGCGGTGCGCTGGCGCAGATCGATCAGGCCGCGCGCGCCTGGCGACAACGTCTGCGCGTGGAACGCGCTCACGAGGGAGCAGATGACACGGAGGCGTATGCCATCGGCCAGATCCTCGCGCAGGCCTATCCGGATCGCATCGCCAGGCGTGACGAGACCAATCCCTCCCGCTACCAGCTTTCCGGCGGCAAGGGTGCACAGCTGTCTCCCCAGTCCAGCCTGCAGGGCGAACCGTGGCTGGTGATTGCGGATCTGCGCCAGTCGGCGCGCGACAGTCTCATCCTGCGCGCGGCGCCACTGTCACCGGAAGTTCTGGATGAGGTGTTTCCCAAACGTTTCCGCCGTGTGCGCAGCCTTGCCTTCAATCCGGCCACCGGGGCCGTGGAATGTCGCGAGGAGAGTCGCTTCGCGGAACTGTTGCTCTCCTCACGCCCCCTGCCCGCCCCGCGCGATGCCGAAACGGCGCGATGCCTTTTGCAGGGAGTTCTGGATCTCGGCCTCGCCTGCCTGCCGTGGTCGGACCGGGCCCGGGCACTGGTCGCGCGGGTGCGTTTCCTGCGCAAGGCCTGTCCGGAACTCGGCCTGCCCGATTTCACGGATGCCGCGTTGCTCGCCACTCTGGAGGACTGGCTGGCACCGATGCTGGAGGGCTATGCGCGGCTGGCGGATCTCACGGCGAATCTTCTTGAGCAGGCGCTCTTGAACCAGATCGATCATGCCCAGCGCCGGGCTTTGGGAACCCATGCGCCGGAGGAACTCCTGGTGCCCAGCGGTCAGCACCGGGCACTTTCCTATGGGGACGAGGACGCGCCAGTACTTGCGGTGAAGTTGCAGGAGTTGTTTGGTCTGGCGGATACCCCGCAGGTGGCCATGGGGCGGGTGCCGGTGGTCCTGCATCTGCTTTCACCGCGCCAGATCCCTATCCAGGTCACGCGCGATCTGCGCAGCTTCTGGTCGCGGACCTACCCCGAAGTGCGCAAGGAGTTGAAGGGTCGATACCCGCGCCACCCGTGGCCGGAGGACCCTTGGACCGCGCCCGCCACCCACCGCGCAAAACCGCGCGGCACCTGAGGCGGGGAAATCAGGACACGATGCGCTTGCGCAGAGTCAGACGGTTGCGGCCTTCCAATCGCGCGTATTCGAGTTCGTCCATCATTTCGCGCAGGAGGTGAATGCCGAGGCCACCGATTGGGCGATCTTCCAGTGCCGCATCAAGATCCGGCATCGGTGCGGCAAGGGGATCGAAGGCCGGGCCGTCGTCTTCGAGGCACAACGCCACTTCACCATCATTGAGCGCCAAGCTCACTTCGACTGCCGGCTCGCGGCCGGGCGCAGCGCCGTGGGTGGCAATGTTGACGAAGAGTTCTTCCAGTGCGAGTTCGAAAGTGAAGGCGCTTTCCGGCGGCAGGGCGTGGGCGTCCCAGAACCCCTGCAGCCAAGCAGTCAACCCGGCCAATTCGGCCGGCACGCCGCGCACGGCGCGTGAGGCGACCGCGGCCAGAAAGATCAGCCCAGCTTGGCGAGCGCGGCTGCGCGGTCCGCATGCTCCTCGATGATGCGGCTGAAGCCGCTCACCGTGAACACCTCACGCACGGACTGGGACAGCGAGCACACCACGAAGGGCACACCGGCCGACTTGGCCGCACGAGCACCCACCAGGAAGGAGCGCAGCCCAGCGCTCGAGACATAGCTGAGCGATGTGCAGTCGATGATCATGCCGCGCGGCTTGTCACTGCCGGCGAGCGTTTGCTCCAGCGTGCTCTGGAAACCGGCGGCCGCATCGTAGTCGAGCCGGCCTTCGGGCAGCACGACCACCACGCCATTGACGGTTTCCAGGGTCGTGTTCAAAACGGACATTGCTTGGCTCACTCGGATTCTCCGGATTCAGGCTCTTAATACATGGGCAGCATCATGGCACGGGCGCGGGCGGCTTGATCCTCGCGGATGGCAGCCTCCACGCCCCTCACGACGAGGTCGATGCCACCCACCTCACCGATCCGGCTCTCGAGCCGGTGAATTTCCTGCGCCGACAGGAAGCCCTCGAGCAGGCCACCTGCACGCGCGAGCCCCACCAGCACGGTATCGTGGGGTGTTGGCACATCATCCCCCAACAGGGTGGACATGATTCTGAGTTTCGCTTCTTTCTGCTCCCGGCCATCCATCACGGGATAACGCCGTTCCTTGAGCACCCAGAGGAAACGGGATTCCTTCTGGGCGAGGATGCCGCGCTTGACCAGCGCGGTGAGCGCCAACTGCACCAGCGTCGGTACCTGGGGTGCAAGTTGCAGCACCCACTGCTCCACGCTCAACAGGGTGTCGCCGCTCATCTCGCCGAGGACGAGATCCAGCATCGGATCGCCCGTCGGCGCGCGGGAAAGAATGTGGACTGCGGTGAGATCGGCATCCAGACGGCCCTGGCCATTGAGGTCGACCAGACAGGCGCCGATGAGCGCCATCCCGAATCCCGCCTGGCCCGCGGTGTAAGCCACTGCGCCGTCATCTTCAATCGCCAGCAGGGCAAGCTCTTCGGCGAGACTGATCATGTGTGATTCCTTCAGGGACTGTGTGCAGCTTGCGCGCATGGGCATGAAGACGCCTGTCGGGCTCAGCCCGGACCGCGCGTGACCACCGCGAGAGTGATGTCGTCGGACTGGGGCGCGACTCCTACGAACTCTCGCACGCGGTAAATGATGGCGTCAACCAGCCCAAGTCCCCATCGGCCCCTCTGCAGCTCACCCGGTGTGGCCGACCGACGTAACAGCGCTTGCGGCTCCGTCTCGCGCAGGTCGCAGGCTGGTCGCATTGGGCTTCCGTTGGCCGATGAGCCAACCCCTGCGATTACGCGTCCCCACCTGCCTGCAGGGCCGACTTGGCCGCCGCAAACGGGCACTGTCCGGCCTTGGCATGGCGCCTGTCCTCTGGCGTGATCTGTCTGGCCCACTCAGGGCCAACGATCATGGGGCTGAGGGCATCCCCGTATTCCTGGTTCCACTGCCGCAGCAGCTGCTGGCCGGAAGAAGCCGGGAGCAATCGCCGGAACGCGGCATAGGCGCGCAGGAACAGCCCCACCATCTTGCGTGAGACCGCGGACGGGTGTGGTTGACCCACCGTGTCCAGCAAATGGGCATCGGCACAACAGCGCAGCAGCGTGTACCCGGACCACTTCAGCGGCCCGGG
>VGUA01000030.1 GCA_016874535.1 Gammaproteobacteria bacterium | reverse complement strand
TGACATCGCGCTGCCGATCTCCAGTCTGCCGGCATTCATTGCAGCCATGGATGAGGAGCTGGAGCAGCGATACCCCGGCATCCGTATCATCAACTTCGGACATTTCGGTGACGGCAATCTGCACTACAACCTGGCGCCTCCCACCCTCGAGGGGAATCCGGATACAGATACCAGGCGCGCGCACTATCTGGAATTCCTTGGACTGCACGAAGACGCGATACGGCGCGCTGTCCATGACCGGGTGATGGCGATGCAGGGCTCAATCAGCGCCGAGCACGGTCTTGGCCAACTCCGTCGTGACGAGGCTCGGCATTACAAATCCGCCGTCGAGATTTCACTCATGGTTTCAATCAAGCATGCACTCGACCCCTTGGGGATCCTGAATCCCGGGAAGGTGCTGTGCCTCGATCAATCGTTGCCGGGAGACAGGTCATGAGCGACATAGGAGGGCTGGAGTCCGAAAATCTACCGTCACCCAAGAGATTCAAGGTCACTATAGGACATGTCACGATCTCCGGATCCGGTCTACCCCGGGATCTGGCACGCGACATCTTTCACTACTGCGTCACCACCAGCTGGTTCAAGTTGTTTCTTGGCTGCCAGGCTTTTTACCTGGGCATGACGGCGCTGTTTTTTCTTCTATATGCCGCGGTGCCCGGTTCGGTTGTCGGGGCGGCGGGATTGGGTTGCGCCCACCCCCTGCCTCGCCTAGATTCGGGCCTTCCACGGCGCTGGCCGGGCCGTGCCCGGGAGGTTTTTCATGCGATTTTCAGTCTTCGACCACATGGACCGCGGTGGGATGCCACTGGCGCAGCAGTATCAGGAACGCCTGCAGCTCATCGAGGCCTACGACCGGGCCGGCTTCCACGCCTATCACCTCGCCGAACATCACGGCACTCCGCTGGGGCTCGCCTCGGCACCCAGCGTTTTCCTGGCCGCGGTGAGCCAGCGCACCCGCAGGCTGCGTTTCGGGCCGCTGGTGTACACACTCAGCCTGCATCACCCGCTCAGGGTGGTCGAGGAAATCTGCATGCTGGACCACCTTAGCGGTGGTCGCCTGGAGCTTGGTATCGGCAAGGGCGTGTCCCCGATCGAGCTTGGCTTCTTCGGCGTGGGGCTGGAGGCCCAGCAGAAGTACGAGGAATGCCTCGCCTTGATTCTGGAAGGGTTGGAGCATGGGCGGCTCAATTTCTCGGGCGCCTTCTTCACCTTCAAGGACGTGGAACTGGAGCTTCGTCCCCTGCAGCGTCCCCGTCCACCGCTGTGGTATGGCGTGGGCAAGGCGGAGACCACCCCCTGGGCCGCGCAGATGGGCATGAACATTGTGACCAATGGCCCGGCCACGGACGTGGCGCGCATCGTGGAACGTTTCAAGGCGGAGTGGGCGGCCGGTCCCCATGCGGGCAAGCCGCTGCCGCATGTCGGGATGAGTCGCCACGTGGTGGTCGCCGACACCGATGCAGAGGCCATCGCACTCGCGACTTCCGCCTATCACGAATGGTTCACGAGCTTGCTCCACCTCTGGCGCAAGAACGGGTTGCAGATTCCCTTGAGCTTCCCGGACAACTTTGCGGGTGCCGCCGCCATGGGCCTGTCGATTGCGGGTTCGGTGTCTACCGTGCGTGACCGTCTGCGCGAGGAATTGCGCACCTCAGGCGTCAACTATCTCCTCTGTCGCATCGCCTTCGGTAACCTGCCTTTTGAGCAGTCACTTCAGACGGTACGGCTCATGCAGGATGAGATCATTCCCGCGTTCGTCGGCGGCGGCACCAGCGTCGCCGCCTGAGCGCGCCGGCGCCGCCTCATCGTCCCTCGTGACTCCCTGCCTCAGGCAGGGAGTGCAAAGAGCGCAAGTCCAAAGCTCACCATCACGGTCAGCGAGGCCGCTGGCGTTCTCGGAATGGAAATCCTCGTCGACGATGACGATCGGGAACCGGAATTTCATGGGGGCAGCTCGGGGGTGGGCAGGAGCGGCGGATTATCGGGCCCCCGTGTGGCATGTCAACGCAGTGGCTCGAGCGGGGTTTCGGCGTCCGGTGATGCCGGTAGAATCGGGGCCACGGACAATCGCCTCTTGCACCCGCCGGAGGCCCATGACGAGGCCGGTTCCAGCATGTTCGAAGGCGCGCCCACCCTGCCACTCGCAGGAGTCAAAGTCGTTGAATTCTGTCAGGTTGCTGCGGGACCCTTCTGCGGCATGTTGCTTGCCGACTACGGCGCGGAAGTCGTGAAGATCGAACCGCCGGAAGGTGATTCGTTGCGGCAGTGGCCGCCGATCCACGGGGGCTTAAGCGAGAACTTCGCCTCACTCAACCGCGGCAAGCGTTCGGTCGCGCTCGACCTCAAGCAACAACCGGATCTGGAGCTGGCACGCGCGCTCGTGCTGGAAGCCGACGTGCTGGTGGAAAACAACCGCCCCGGCGTCATGCAACGCCTTGGTCTGGACTGGAGCTGGTTCAAGTCGCGCAAACCCTCGCTCGTCTACTGCTCCATTTCAGCCTTCGGACAGACCGGTCCGCGCGCAGGGGAGGGCGGTTTCGACCTCACCATCCAGGCCGCCTCCGGTGTGATGAGCGTGACGGGTGAGCCTGAGGGCGCACCCGTCAAATGCGGTGTGCCGGTATCGGATTTCACGGCGGGCTTGTATGCCGCGTTCTCCATCGCAAGCCTGCTTGCACGCGTGCGTGCTGGTGGCGAGGGCGGTCATATCGATGTCCCCATGTATGCCACGACCCTGGCGATTGCAGCCCTCCAGACCAGTGAGTATTTCGGCACCGGCAGGAATCCGCGCAAGCTCGGTTCCGCGCATCCGCGCAACGCCCCTTACCAGGCCTATCGCGCGAGCGACGACTGGTTCGTGCTCGCCGCGGGCAATGACAAGCTGTGGCGCGCGGTGGCCGAGGTCGCGGGTACCGTCGACCTCATGGAGGATGCGCGTTTCGCCAGCCCAACCCTGCGGGCGGCCAATCAGGAAGTCCTGCGGGATCTGCTCGAAACTGCCTTCGGGCGTGCCCCTGCCGCGCACTGGCTGGAACGTCTGCGCGAGGCGGGCGTGCCCTGCGCGCCCATCAACGGGTACGAGGAGGCGCTGGGTGATCCCCAGGCGGAGCATCTCGAGCTGGTGCGTGAAATGACGTTACCGGGTGGCCATCCCACCCGCACCGTGGGCTGCCCGATCCGGCTGAATGGCGAGGCGCCCGATGTGGATACCACGCCGCCCGCGCTCGGGGCGGATACTGCCGCGCTGCGTCGCGGACGAGGTTGAACCCATGACTGCGGTTGATACCCTTGCTCCCTTGCGTGAATTCGTGCGCGGCATGACGCGACTGGCGGACACGAGCACCGAAGAATCCGTCCTGATGCCCGGCTGTCGCCAGCTGCTTGGTCCATTGTTGGCCGATGATCGCTGGTTGCCGGAAAGCTGTGCGCAGCCGCATCCCGAGCATTACCAGCAATACCTGCTGCATTGCGATCCGCTGGAGCGCTTTTCTGTCACGAGCTTCGTGTGGGGCCCGGGGCAATTCACCCCCATCCATGACCATACGGTCTGGGGGCTGATCGGAATCCTGCGTGGCGCGGAGCTCAGCGAACGTTTCGAGCGCGAGGCCGATGGCCGATTGGTCTCGCGTGGTGCCAGCCATCTGTCGCCCGGGGCGATTGACCCCGTCTCGCCCACGCTGGGTGACATCCACAAGGTATCCAACGCACTCGCCGATGAGGTTTCGATCAGCATCCATGTCTATGGCGCCAACATCGGCGCCGTCCGCCGTCATGTCTTCGACCCGCAGACGGGCGCGGTGAAGGCTTTCGTCTCCGGCTACTCCTCGGCCCTCATTCCCAATCTCTGGGATGTGTCGGCTCTCGTCAGGCAGCAGGCCGGCTGATGCTGCATGTCGCGAGTTACGAGGGGCTGAGGATCCTCACCCTGGACAGGCCGGCGGTAGGCAACGCACTCGATGACGAACTGGCCGTGGCGTTGACGGATGCGGTGACCGAGGCCGGAGTGGATCTTTCCCTGCACACCCTGGTGCTGCGCGCAGAAGGACGACATTTCTGTACAGGCTTCGATCTCTCCGATCTGGAAAATGTCGAAGACGGTGAACTGCTGCGGCGTTTCGTCAACATCGAGCTGCTGCTGGCTGCCTTGTGGCATTGCCCCTTGCGCACGGTGGCCTTTGGCGGCGGCAGGGCGTGGGGGGCGGGCGCGGATCTGTTCGCCTGCTGCGATCTGCGCGTCGCGCGTGAAGACAGCACGTTCTGCTTTCCCGGGGTGCGTTTCGGTCTGGTGCTCGGAACGCGCCGCCTCGCCAGTCGCGTCGGTGAGGCGGCCGCCCGGCGTGTCCTCACCGAGGGCAAGGTGCTCGCGGCAAGCGAGGCCCTCGCACTGGGACTTGCTAGCGAGTCCACCGCACTGGAATTTGACAGCTGGTTGGAGACGCTGGCCCCCGTGGTGGTGGAGCGCGAGACGGCAGCCGGCCTCAAGCAGGCGGTGCGCGAAGACCAGCGTGACCGGGATCTCGCGGCCTTGGTGAGATCCGCTGCACGGCCGGGATTGAAGCAGCGGATACTTGCCTATCGCGCCAACGAGCGTGCAGCGCGTCCAGCGTCATCCGCTTGAAGGCGGCGCGTGAAAGCGGATTCCACACGCCACTCCGAGCATGAGGAGATCAACGAATGAACCATGAAAACCCGACGGGCGCCGCAGCCGCGCCCGCGACTGACCCACCGATCGCGTATCTCGAGCGCATTCGCGATTACTACTTGGCGCTGGGGTATGGCGCGCCGTATGAATGGGCGCATTTCGAGGAGGTTCCCTTCCAGCCCCTGCGTCTGCCGCTGGAAGAGAGCACGGTCGCAATCATCACGACAGCCGCCCCTTACCAGCCGGACAAGGGAGATCAGGGCCCGGGTGCCCCTTACAACGGGAGTGCCAAGTTTTTCTCCGTCTATTCCGGGAGCTCGGCGGAGGATCCCGACCTGCGCATCTCCCACATCGGTTACGACCGCGACCATACTTCGGCCAAGGACATCAATACCTGGTTTCCCCTGCGTGCCTTGCGCGAAGCAGCAGCACAGGGTCGGATCGGACGCCTCGCGCCTCGTTTCCACGGCGCACCCACCAACCGTTCCCATCGCGTCACGCAGGAGATTGATTGCCCTGAACTGCTTGCGCGTTGCCGCGCGGATGGAGTGGACGCCGCGCTGCTGGTCGCGAATTGACCTGTCTGTCACCAGACCGTGAGTCTGGCGGCCAGGCATCTCGAGGAAAATGGCATTGCCACCGTGGTTCTGGGCTGTGCCCTGGACATCGTGGAGCGCGTGGGCGTGCCGCGCTTTCTGTTCAGCGATTTTCCCTTGGGCAATGCTGCGGGTCGCCCGCATGACCCGGCGTCCCAGGGCCTGACACTGGAATACGCATTACGCCTGCTGGTCGCCGCGGTGCGGGCCCGCACCACCTGGCGTTCGCCTCTACGCTGGTCGACCAGCGATGCCTGGAAACAGGATTACTCCAATGCGGCGCACCTGAGTCCGGATGAAATCGCCCGGCGCAAGGCGGAGTTCGATGCGCAGAAGAACATTGCCCGGCAACAGCGGGACCAGCCGTCTCAGTAGTGCGGAGGGATTTCTTCTTCCGGCTTGCCGGGAGAAGTGGCGGCGTAGCCTTCGGCCTGGGCCTTCAGTGACATCACCTCACGCGTGAGCAGTTCCAGCAGATTCTGCTGGCGCACCACCACATCATTCAATTGCTCCAGCGCATCCGCCGCATAGGCGAGCCTGATTTCGAGTTCATCGAGTCGGGTGGTGGTGTTCATGCAGTGCCGATTTGCGGGGTTGCTGTCTCGTCACGGAGGTCGGCCTCCACCATCTCGCGCACCAGGGACGCGAAATCAACAGTGGGATGCCAGCCGAGCTTGGCTCGCGCCTTGGCTGAGTCGCCCAGCAGGATATCGACCTCGGCCGGGCGATGGAACCTCTGATCGATCATGGCTGATCCGCTTCAGTTCCCCAGCCGGTAGTGTGAGCCGTCCTGCCGGAGGCGACCCGCAGAGACCAGATGGGTGAGATGCGCTCGCACCGACATCGCGGCTGCCGGATGCAGGCGCGGGTCGACCTCCGAATAGATTACCTGGACCATCTCAGCAAGCCCCTGCAGGCCTGCGGCGATACAGGCCTCGATCTGGCGCTCACGTGCATGGCGATGCGCGATGAGCGCCGCCACGAAGGCCTGGGGTGACTCGATGGGGGCGCCGTGGGTGGGGTAGTAGATCGTGTCATTGCGCTGGCGGAGTTTTTCCAGACTGGCGAAATATTCCGCCATGTCGCCATCGGGTGGGACGATGACCGTCGTCGACCAGCCCATTACATGATCACCGCAGAACAAGGCGGATGGCTCGCGATAGGCGAAGCACAGGTGGTTGGAGGTGTGCCCGGGTGTGTGGACGCACTCCACCTCCCACCCATCGCCGGCAATCACGTCTCCATCCGTCACCACCACATCGGGAACGAAATCCCGATCGCCGCCTTCTTCGACTGCGACCCCTTCAAGCAGACGACCTGCACCGTGAGGACCAAAGCCGAAGGTCGGCGCGCCGGTAGCATGCTTGAGTGGTGCGGCAGCTGGCGAGTGGTCTCCGTGCGTATGGGTGATGAGGATATGCGTCACCCTCTCCCCGGCGACTGCCTCGAGCAGGGCCGCCACGTGCTCGTCCAGCAGGGGACCCGGATCCACGACCGCCACTTTGCCGCGCCCTATGAGGTAGGTTCCCGTGCCGTGAAAGGTGAAAGGGTTTGGATTGCGGGCCAGCACCCGACGGATTCCGGGCGCCACTTCCTCAACCTCTCCGTAGCGGGGCGTAAATTCCCGATTCAGGGGCAGCAGCGGCAGTGTGATGCCGAGGTCGGCGGCTTTTCTTGGCTGGGTCATGGTGATCTCCCGAGGGTGGGCCGCGCCACTTGCCACGCCCGGTGCAAACTCATGGCGATGAGCGCGCCGAGCAAGGCCAGCAGCGTGTCTTTTTGCGCGTCCCAGGTATCGCCCTGGGTTCCGTCGTATGCGTCCCCCAGTTCGGGGCTCACGATCATCGCCACGATGGCCTCCAGGCATTCGAAGAAACTGCTGAATGAAAGCACGCAACTCACCGCGAGCGGTCGCGCCCAACGCGCGGGCAGCTCGGCACCGCGCGCCAGCAGCTCGCGGAAAGCATTGGCGGTCAGCAATCCGTAGCCGAAATGAACGAGCCGATCATAGTGATTGCGTGAGAGGCCGAAGGTGTCCTGCAGCCAAGCACCAAACGGGACTTCCGAATACGTGTAGTGCGAACCCACCAGGTGCAGCGTGAGAAAGACTGCGAACAGGCCGTAGTTCAGGTTGGAGAAGGTGAACAGCCGTCGGGTACCGAAGAGCAGGCCCGCGAAGAAGAAGACGAGGAGGTTTTCCAGCAGCCAGTCTCGAGGGTAGCGCGGGTCGATGGCGGCAAGCACCCACGCCGTGAGCAGCCACAGGGCAATGCCTCTTCGCACCGCGCGAGGAGACACTGCCGTGACCCCGAGCACCGTGTCAGGGGTTGGCGGCGTATTCGCTCAGCTTGCGCAGCGCCAGCATGTCCAGCAGCTTGCTACCCGATTCCTCCACCCGCGCCAGTGGCACATCACGCACAAAGCCGAATTCCTCCAGCAGCAGATAAGAGGGCATGGCGAAAGGGCCGTGCGGATCCGCCTCTATGGCCGAGGCCAGTAGAATCTCCATCTCGGGCACCGAATATTTCGGTTCCAGTGTACGCAGCGCAATCACGCCAAGCATGTAGTAGGCCTCGGCCACGGCGGGGCCACTCGCGGCAGCCTGCTCATCGACATAGCGCTGCAGTAGCGCGGCGGCCACCAGATCATCCACCGCCGGACGCCGATCGCGCGTACCGCGGAATTCACTGGATGCCGTCTGGAATATCTTGCGCGCTGCGGCCAGATCGGCAGGGCCCTTGAGGGCTGGCGTCAATGCCTTCAACCGGGCACGCCAGTGATCCACCCGTTCGCGCAGGTAGTAGGGTGCGTCCGCGCGCTCGGCAAAACGTGCCAGCAGTGCATCGGCATCGGCGACGGAACGGGTCACGGCCAAGGCAAGCCCGAGATAATCCAAGGGAAAGCCCGCGATATCCAGATTAATGGCGTCCTGTCCGGGGTCGAGGAGTTTGCGCGCAAGGGTGCTCTCGGCGGCATCAAACTGCCGGGTGGCGACGTAAAGCTGGGCGAGTTCGGAATCGTCGAAGATTTCCATGTTCACCCTTGCCATCAGACGCTGGCTGAATTCATCACGCACCTGTGCGGGCTGGCGGGAATGGCAGGCCACGCAATGCTGGGTCAACTCCATCAGCGAGAAGTATGCATAGGTGGGCCATTCCTCGCGGAAGGAGTTGTCGATGTCCTTGACGGTGTCGTCGAAGGATCGCGCCAACAGGCCGAACTCCGGTGCGCGGGCTTCGGTATGCGAGGCCAGCGCATCTGCGGATCCGCGCAGCACGGCGAGCTTCTCGTCGATGAGTTCGCGATCCCACTCCGAGGTCTTCTCCGCATCACGCACACTGAGGGGCAGGAGGTAGGCAATGGCCTCGAAGACCTGATCCATCAGTGCCCGCGTTTTTTCATCGGCCGAGGCTGGAGACACCGCGCCCACCGTGAGGAGCAGGAGAACGGCAAGGGTTTTTCTGGGGAATTGCGGGACGTTCAAGGCCGGGTACTCCTCTGGATGGTCGGCCGATGGTGTCCCAGCGGCCTGCGTGATTCCGTGATGCTGATCAGGGTGGGCGGCTCAGCGGCCCTTGCGGGGCATGCCGAGGCGTCGCAGCCAGGATTTGATGGTGGACTTGATGCGCGAGCCCAGGGAGGCGCCAGTCTTTTCGCGACCCGAGGGCCGCGCCCACGCCTGGCCATTGGCCGGCACAGCGCCGGTTTCCTCGCCGGGCTTGCGCGAACGGGAGCGACGACGCTTGCGCCGCGGTTCATCTCCAACACCTTCGAGTCGGGCCGTCTCAGGGCCGCTCGCAGCGCGGACGGGCGGTGGCGCCGCCGGCCTGTCAGTGGGGGCCGGCCCCCGTTCAGGCCGGGGTTCGCCACCGCTGCGGCCACTGCTGCTGCGGCGGCTGTCTCCGCTGCGAGGCCCACGTCCGTCCGAACGTCGTCCGTCCCGCTGGTCGCGCTCCCGCCGGCGCCGGCGTTCTTCGGAGGCCTCGCGCAGGGCGTCCTCGACCACGCTCTCGCCTTCCTGCCCAGCGGAGGCCGCGCGGCCTCGTGGCACCGGCAGCAGCAGCGAGGCGTCGAACTGGCCAACGGGAATTTTCTGTTCGATGAATTTCTCGATGTCGGGCAAGCCGATGGCGTATTCATCGCAGGCGAAACTGATGGCATCACCTTCCGCACCGAGTCGCGCGGTGCGACCGATACGATGCACGTAATCCTCGGGGTCAAGTGGAAGGTCGTAGTTGAACACATGGCTGACGGCAGGGATGTGCAGGCCGCGTGCCGCGACATCGGTCGCGACCAGCATGTTGAGCTCGCCGCGCACGAAACGGGCCAGCAGCGATTCACGCTTTTTTTGTGGCACATCCCCGGACAGAACGCCGACCTTGTAGCCGGCGCGCTCAAGCGTCAGCGCCACGCGCTCACAACCGTATTTGGTATTGACGAACACGATGCTGCGATTGGCGTCGATCTTCGACAGCAGCCCGAGCAGCAGCGGCATCTTCTCCTCGGTGGCCGGGAAGTACACGATCTGGCGCACATTGGAAGCCGTGATTGAATCCGCCTCCACCACCAGCTTTTCCGGATCATTCATGTGCTCGTAGGCGAGTTCGAGCACGCGGTGGCTGAGAGTTGCCGAGAAGAGCAGGTTCTGGCGTTCGCCTGCGCCCGGCATCTTGCGCAACAGGAAGCGGATGTCCTTGATGAACCCGAGGTCGAACATGCGATCCGCCTCGTCCATGACCATCATCTCGATGGCGCGGAAGCTGACGGTGTTCTGCTTGACGAAATCGATCAGCCGTCCCGGTGTCGCGATGATGACATCCACCCCGTCCTCGAGCAGCTTGCGCTGCTTGTCGTAGTCGACGCCGCCGTAAATGAGTGCGGTGCGCAGTCCCGTGTGACGGCCAATCTGCACTGCGTCCTTCTCGATCTGCACGGCCAGCTCGCGGGTGGGGGCCAGCACCACGGCACGGGGATCCTCGGTCCGGCGTTCGGGGTGTGCGTCGCGCATGAGCAGGCGGTTGAAGAGCGCGACCAAGAAGGCGGCGGTCTTGCCGGTCCCGGTCTGGGCTTGTCCCGCCACATCCCTGCCTTCGAGGGTCAAGGGCAGGGTCATGGCCTGAATCGGTGTGCAGCGGATGAAACCGGATTCTTCCAGGCCTTTCAGGAGCAAGGGGTGGAGCGCGAAGTTTTCGAAGCAGATATCGGTGAGGGTGGTATTCGACACGTTATTTCCTGGTCTCGGCGAGGCGTGCCTGGCGACTCGCCTCAAGGGAGCCGGAATTGCCGGCTCGGATGGTTGAAGTATATGCCTTGCGGCCGCTCAATGGGCGCTGGCGGCGGACCGCCCGATGCCGGTATTGGCCCGTACGTGCAACTCCTGCCATTTGGCCTCCGCGCGCGGGTCGCGGTAGAGGAGGGAGCCGAGAAACACGGCGAGAAAGCCGAGCGGAATCGAAACCAGTCCGGGATTGCGCAGGGGGAACCACGGCGCTGCCAGACCGACCAGACTGGTGGTGGCGGTTCCCAGACGGTCCAGCTCGGCACGCGCCTGGGCGGTGGCCGCGCCCGCTGCGGCGAGTGCCTGCACGCGCGCCTCGATCGTCAACGTGCTGTCCTGCTCCAGGCTTGTCATCCTCGCCGTCTGGGTGGCAATGATTTCCTCCTGCACTGCGCGCTGCTGCAAGGGATAGCTCATGTTGGGCGAAACGAGCAGCAGGCCCACTGCTGATGCCGCGCCGACCACCAGGCCCGCGATGCAGCCTGCCGTGTTGCACCGGCGCCAGTACAAGGTGAGCAGGATAACCGGCAGATTGGCCGAGGCCGCAACGGCGAAGGCGAGCGCCACGAGATGGGCGACGTTCTGGCCCTGGGCGAGGATACCGATGGTGATCGCGACAGCGCCCACGATGAGGGAGCAGATGCGCGCGGCACGGGTCTCCTCTGCATCAGTCGCCTGATCGCCCTTGATCACGCCCACCCAGATGTCGTGGCTCATGGCAGACGCCGCAGCCAGCACCAGACCCGCCACCACCGCGACGATGGTGGCGAAGGCAACCGCGGCCACAAAGGAGAGCATGAGGTTGCCGAGCAGGGCATCAGGACCACCCCCGAGGTATTGCGCAAGCAGGGGCGCGGCCATGTTGCCGCCCTTGTCCGCAGCCATGATGCGTTCCGGACCGACCATCATCGCCGCGCCTGTGCCGAGGAAGAGGGTGAGCACATAAAATCCGCCGATGATGGCCATCGCCCAGATCACGGAAGTCCGAGCCGCCTGCGCCGTGGGTACCGTGAAGAAGCGCATCAGGATGTGCGGCATGCCTGCAGTGCCGAGCACCAGCGCCATGCCGAGCGAGATCTGATCGATGGGGCTCTTGAGGTAGAGCCCGGGCTCGAGGAAGCGCTGGCCGAGTTCGAGCGGGCCGAGTGTACTGCCGGCCTCGCCAAGCAGGCTGGCGACCCGGGCCTGGACGCCGGGATTGCCCACCACCTGCTCGAAGTAGTGCGGCCCGGCAAAGCCGTACTGTGACCATACCAGGCAGACCATGACCAGCGAGGCCAGTACCAGCAGGATGGCCTTGATGATCTGCACATAGGTGGTGGCCACCATGCCCCCGAACAGCACATAGGACAGCATCAACACGCCCACCGCTATCACCGACACCTCATAGTCGAGGCCGATGAGAGTCTTCACCAGCACGCCGCCACCGACCATCTGGGCCGTGAGATAGAACGTCGCGACCGTGATGGTCGAGAGGGCCATCGCCGCCCGCACCACCCGCGGATTGTTGCGGAAGGCGAGGATGTCGCCCATGGTGTATTTGCCGATGTTGCGGCAGGGTTCGGCAATCACCAACAGCACCGTGACATAGGCCACGAGCCAGCCCACCGAATACATGAATCCATCATAGCCATAGAGTGAGATGAGCCCCGCGATACCGAGGAAGGACGCAGCGGAGAGATAGTCACCCGCGATGGCCCAGCCGTTCTGAAGGCCAGAGACGCCGCTGCCAGCAGCATAGAAATCCGCGCTGGTGCGGACCTTGCTCGCCGCGCGCCACGTCACGTACATCGTGAGCGCGATGATGAGTGCAAAGACACTGAAGGTGAGCGAGCGCCATTCCTCACCCACAGTCTGTGCCGAGGCCGCGGGCGCGAGCAACGCAAGCGCAAGACCCGCGGCGAGGATTCTGCCGCCACTCATGAAGACTGCTCCTGCTCAGGATGTTGTCGATCCACCTCAAGCGTGCTCGCCAGCTCGCCTGCAATGCGGTCGAATTCGCTTGCTCGTCGCGCATACCACCAGGCGACACCCCAGGCGACGAGGAACTGCGAAAGCGCGAAGAGCAGACCGGCGTTCACAGGTCCCACGACTTTTATTACAAACCACTCTCCAAACCATGCGGCACCTGTCGGCAGCAGGAAGTAGAACACCACCGAGAAGCCAAGCAGGCTCCACAGGAAACGGGACTTCCGTGCCTGCAGCTGGCGAAAGGCGGGTGCGGCTGCGAGTGCAGCCCAAGGGGGGGAGGACTCTGGCATGGAGGCGTGCTCGAGGGAGGGCATGAGATTGGGTAAGGTCGTCAAGTGCGCGCAAGATACCATCTATCGCGTACGCAGGCCTTCCGGGATGGGCAGGCGCGCAGCGGCAAGTGCCGGCCACAAGGCGCCCAGGAACCCGATGGCCAGAGCCAGCGCGAGGGCGTCACGAACCAGTGTGCCGTTCACCTGGAACGCAAACACCACCTGGCTGAAATTGGCGCCCAGTGTGGACACCGTGTACTGATCGAACACCATCCAAGCTGCGCTTGCGCCCAGCAGACCACCTGTCAGCGCAAGCAGCAGCCCCTCCAGCAGCACCGAGCACACCACCGGCACCGACCCGAACCCCAGCGCGCGCAGGATGGCAATTTCGCGGGTGCGGGCGGCCACGGCGGCGTGCATGGTGTTGAGGGCGCCAAAGACAGCTCCCACCGCCATGATGCTGGCCACGGTCGTGGCCAGAAAATTCACAAGCCGGCGCAGGCGCAATGACTGGGTGGCGTAATACTCCTGCGTCGTGCTGGCTTCCACGCGCAGTTGCGGGTTCTCCGCGAGTCCTGCCGTCAGCCGCGACAAGGCGTCGGGATCGGTCAGGCGGACCCGGACCGACTGGAAGGCATTGCGGCGCCAGGTGGATTGCACCACCTCGGCATCGGCCCAGATCTCCGATTCCGTCGCATCTCCGGTGGCAAACAGGCCGGTGACCGTCCAGGGCTCCTGGTTCAACATCAGGACGGCGCCGGGCGCAAGACCACTGAACTGGCGTGCCGCGCCCTGACCCGCGAGCAGTTCCCGCCGCCCGGCGCGAAACGCGCGCCCTTCGATGATCCTGAGACTGCGGCGCAGGGCGAAGGCCTGCGGGCCCACCCCTCTGATTTGCGCATTGGCGTCAGTACCTGTGCTGCGCAGAGGCAGATTCGCGACCACCACCACCTCGGGTGAGGCCAGCGGATTGCCCTGTGCATCGCGGCTGACCCCGCGAGTACGGGCAATGAGCAGGGCGTCCTCGCGTGCTATCTGGCTGGCCAATTCGGAGTTGGCTCCAGCGCGCAGCACGATGGCTTCATCCGCGTGTCCGGTCTGGCCCAGCGTGGCCTCGAAGCCATCACGCATGGCAAGCAGGGCAACCAGTACACCCACCACGCCCGTGATCCCCGTGACCACGACCGCGGCGGCGCCTTTGCGCGCTGGCAGGCTCGCCAAGCCCATCCATGTCACCTCTCCGATCTGGCGAAGTGAGGACATCGCTCAGCGTTCGGCCAGCGCTTCGGTGATGCCGAGGCGCATGGCGCGCACGGCCGGAGGCAGTCCCACCACGAGGCCAAGGCCAAGCATGATGCCGAAACCCGCCACCCAGGATTCAGCGGCGATGCGCAGCGGCGGCAGCTGTGCCCCGAAGGTCTTGAACAGGGGCAGGGTCAGGCTCGCGAGCGAGAGGCCGGTCAGGCCTCCAATCAGTACCATCAGCATCGACTCGGCCAGCACCAGTCGCAGGATGAGGCCGTTGTCGAAGCCCAGAGTTTTCAACACTGCAAGTTCTGCGGTGCGCTCCCGTACACCCTGGGCCATGGTGTGGCCCGTCACCAGCAGCAAGGTGAAGAAAACCGCCGCCATGATGGCGCGCGCGATGAGTCCGACATCCCCGAACTGGCGCGCAAAGGCGAGATTGAATTCCTTCTCGCTCTGGCTGCGGGTTTCCGCAGCTGAATTCCGGAACAAGGCATCGATGGCCAGCGCCACCCGCGTGGATTCGGCTGGATCCCGGACCTTGACGATGTACCAGCCGGCGGTGCCCTGTCCGCTCATCCGACCCTCGTCGAAGTAGTCGTAGCGGAACAGCATCTGGTTCTCGAACTTACGCGCCCGCTCGTCGCCGGCCTGCATGAGACCAACGATCTCGAAGGTCCAGGTTGTGCTGCCCGATTTGTGCGGCCACAGCGTGGCCTGCAGAGGGATGCGATCGCCGATGGCCCAGCCGTGCTTGCGGGCGAGCTCCCTGCCTACCAGTGCCCCCGTGCGGCGGCTGAGAAACGCCTCGTAAGCCCCGTCGCTGAGCGCGATCTCGGGATGGATCGCGAGGTACTCTGCCGGTGAAACGGCGATATTGGCGAAGAAATTGCGACGATCCTGATAGATGCCACCGAACCAGTTGGCATGAGCCAAGGTTGCGACGCCAGGAACCGCGAGGATGCGTTCCCGGTAGGCGAGTGGCAGCGGCTGGATGAAAGAGATGCGCGAAGTCGTGATGAGCCGATCCACACCCGCCTGTGCAGAGCCCTGGGTGAACACCACGCGCACAGCATCGAGAAAGCCGAACAGCAGGAAGGCGGTGACAATTGAGAGCAGGGTGAGAAAGGTGCGGGTCTTGCGTCGCAGGAGGCTCGCCCACACCAGACTGAAAAACCTCACGCGTGGGCCCCGTTGGTGGCTTCGCCCACCAGCACGCCCTTGTCGAGATGGACCTGACGCCGCGCATATTCCGCGGCCTTCGGATCATGCGTGACCATGATGATGGTATTGCCGTGGCTCTCGTTGAGGGCCTTGAGCAGGGACAGGATCTCATCGGCTGTGTGGCGGTCCAGATCGCCCGTGGGCTCGTCGCAGATCAACAGCCGCGGATCAGAGACCAGCGCGCGTGCAATCGACACACGCTGTTCTTCGCCGCCGGAGAGCTCGGCAGGTTTGTGGTCTGCCCGGGCGGCAAGCCCTACCAGTTCCAGCGCCAGCAGTGCCCGGCGCTTGCGCTCGTGTGCTGGCAGCGAGGTCAGCAGCAAGGGTAGTTCCACATTCCTGCGCGCGCTGAGCATGGGCAGCAGGTTGTAGAACTGGAAGATGAAACCGATGTTGCATGCCCGCCAGGCGGCGAGCTCGGCGCTGGAGAGGCCCTCGATGCGCTTTCCGTCAACAGCGACGCTGCCCTCCGTTGGCTGGTCCAACCCACCGATCAGATTGAGCAGAGTGGTCTTGCCGGAACCCGACGGACCCATCAGCGCGATGAAATCTCCTTCGGGAATGTCCAGATCTACCCCGTGCAGCACATCCACACTCTGCTGGCCGCGGACGTAACGCTTGCAAACGCCACGCAGCGCAATCAGGGGCGTCGTGCCGGAGTCAGGCATGTATCAAGGATCTGGCAGGGGTGGTGCCTGCACCGGCAAGGAGGGTGGGGGTGGCACTCCATCCAGCGGCAGGAAACCGACACGCACACCCATGTCAGGCACGATCCGTGGGTCTCGGGCAAGCAGCGCGATACGGACTTTCACCGTGGCCTTGCTGCGATCGGCGGCCGGGATGATGGTGATGACGCGCGCCGGGAGTTTTTCGTCAGGGTAAGCGTTCAACACCGTCTCCACGGCTTGTCCGGGGCTCACTCGACTGATGTGGGCCTCGTTCACGTCCACCTCGATTTCCAGAGAATCCATGTCGACGATGGTGCCGATACCAGTGCGCGTGAACCCGCCCCCAGCTGAGATCGGCGAGACGATCTCACCCGGCTGGGCCGCCTTGACCGTGACAACGCCACCGAAGGGCGCACGGACCACGGTATTGTCGAGCGCGACCCGCGCCACCCGCACGGCACTCTCCGCCACCGCCACCTGTCGCCGCAGCAGGCGCAGGCGGGCCTTCAGTGAATCCACAGCGAGGCGCGCATCTTCCGCCTGTTGGCTGCTGGTGAGCTTGCGCGCCACCAGCGCATCCTGACGCTGCACGTCGCGCTCAGCCTGCGCAAGACGCAGTTCGAGATCGGGCAGCTCTGCGCGCGCCGCTCCGGCCCGTGCGGTCGCCAGATCGAGATCGGCCCGCGCGTCGGTGTCGTCCAGTCGCGCAAGGATCTCTCCAGCTGTCACCTGCTGGCCCTCTTCGATGAACAGCGACTCGACCCGGCCTGTCACCTTGGCTGACACCGTGGCCTGCCTGCGGGCAGTGACATAGCCGGTGGCGTCGAGGATCACCGTATCGTCCGCCGCCGCGGCAACCGGTGGCGGAGGCGCGCCCTGCGGGGGAATGTCCTGCCGATTGGGCAGTGCAAGCCAGAACGCACCGCCGGCAATCAGCAACAGGGCCGCAAGCCACCACCGCCGGCGTTTACCTCGTACCACGGTGGCGCCGCGCTCGAGGCGCAACTGTTCGAGAATGACCTGGGGGTCCTGGCTCACGCGGTCCGTGATCGCTCAATGGCCAATGAGCGAGAGGAATTCCCTGCGGGTATCGGGATTGGTCTTGATACTGCCCCTCAGGGCCGAGGTGGCGGTGGTGGCTCCGGAATGACGCACACCCCGGGATTCCATACACATATGGCGGCACTCGATGACCACGGCCACGCCGAGCGGCATGAGGTGAGTGGCCAACGCGTCCGCGATCTGATTGGTAAGACGTTCCTGCACCTGCAGGCGCCGGCTGAAGACTTCCACCAGACGTGAAATCTTCGACAGGCCGAGAATGCGCTTGTCCGGGACGTAGCCGATGTGGGCCCTGCCGAAAAAGGGTGCCAGATGATGCTCGCACAGTGAGTAGACAGGAATGTCGCGCACGATCACCATCTCGTCCACGCTCTGCGCGCCGTCCTCGAACACCTTCAAAACCTCCTCAGGTTTCTGCTGGTATCCGCTGGTGTATTCGGCGAGCGCCTTCAGGAATCGCGCGGGAGTCTCGCGCAAGCCCTCGCGGTCGGGATCCTCCCCAATCAACTTGAGTAGATTGCGTATGACTTCCAGGTCTTCGGGTGTATGCATGAGGTAAACTCGCTTGGGTGCCGGGCCGATCCTGCACCGAGGTTGAATTTCTGCCAGGAGTGATTGGTACCATACTGGACTCCGAGAAAACGGTCCATTTGTCGGCGCCCGGTCGGCATGGTTCTGTGTGGGTGACGCGCAATCAATGAGGAATCGTCGCAAGTGACGGCTGCTGAATGTCTGCTCGAGGTTGCGACCGGAAATGACGGCGAGCTGATCCTGCGCCTGCGCGGCGACTGGACGGTGTCCAGGACACTGCCGCCGAGCGAGCCCTTGCGCCCGGCGATCGCGGGGGCGCGCAGCTTGCGCTTCGACGATTCCACATTGTTAGCGTGGGATTCCCTGCTGATTGTTTTCTTGCGGCGGGTGATGGCGCTCGCGCACAGTCACGAAGTCCCGGTTGATGTGCATGGCCTGCCACAAGGCGCGCAACGCCTGCTCGCGCTGAGCCGCGCCGTGCCCGAGCGAGCGGGCGCGCAACGAACGGATGGGCGCGCCGCCTGGCTGGCGCGTCTCGGGGCGAGTGTCATCGTGGTGGGGGAGGGACTGCGCGCCCTGCTCTCATTCATCGGGGAGATTGCCCTCGCTGTGGGCCGCCTCCTGCGGGGACAGGCGCGCTTCCGGCGGGCCGATTTCCTGCTCATCCTCCAGCAATGCGGCGCGCAGGCCCTGCCCATCGTCTCGCTCATCAGCTTCCTGGTGGGAATGATTCTGGCCTACGTGGGTGCGGTTCAGCTCAAGCAGTTCGGGGCGCAGATTTTTGTCGCCGACCTGGTGGGGCTCGGCATGGCGCGCGAGATGGGTGCCATGATGACGGCTATCATCATGGCGGGCCGCACCGGGGCCGCCTTCGCAGCCCAGCTGGGGACGATGACGGTGGGTGAGGAAATCGATGCCTTGCGCACCAGCGGTTTCTCGCCGATGGATTTCCTGGTGCTGCCGCGCATGCTGGCCTTGGTGCTCATGGTGCCGCTGCTGTGCCTGTATGCGGATCTGCTCGGCATCCTGGGGGGGGCTGTGGTTGCCATCACCTCCTTCGACATCAGCTTTTCGCAATACCACGACCAGACCCTTGCGGCGCTCGATTTGCGGCAGTTCGGGCTCGGCCTGATCAAGGCAGCCGTATTCGGTGTGCTGGTGGCGATTGCCGGCTGCCTGCGTGGCATGCAGTGCGGGCGCAGCGCGGCCGCAGTGGGCGACGCCGCCACTTCCGCAGTGGTCACCGGCATCGTGTGGATCATCGTTGCCGATGCGCTGCTGACCATCCTGTACGATATGCTCGGATGGTGAGGGCATGACCAACCCCGGCAGCGCACACGTGGAGGTCAGCGGGCTGACCATGGCTTACGGCGGCTTCGTGGTTCAGCGCGACCTCGACTTCACGATCGGGCGTGGGGATATCTTCGTCATCATGGGCGGTAGTGGATGCGGTAAAAGCACCCTGCTGCGTCATCTGGTGGGTTTGCAACAGCCCGCCGCCGGCGACATCCGCTACAGCGGCACGAGTTTCCTGCAAGCCTCGCCAGAGCAGCGCGCCCACCTGCTCCAGCGCTTTGGCGTGATGTACCAACAAGGGGCGTTGTGGAGCTCGATGACGCTGGCAGAGAATGTGGCGCTGGCGCTCGAACAATACACTTCGCTCTCCCCGGCCGAGATTCGCGAGCTCGCGTCATTCAAGCTGGCACTGGTAGGGCTTGCCGGTTTCGAAGACTATTACCCCTCGGAAATCAGCGGCGGAATGCAGAAGCGGGCAGGCCTTGCGCGGGCGATGGCACTCGATCCGGAGATCCTGTTCTTCGACGAGCCGTCGGCCGGGCTTGACCCCATCAGCTCACGTCGCCTCGACGAACTCATCGTGGAACTCCGTGAGAGCCTCGGCGCCACCATCGTCATCGTGACCCACGAACTGCCGAGCATCTTTACTATCGGAACCAATGGAATTTTCATGGATGCGGAGCGCAGGACCATCGTTGCGAGCGGCAACCCGCGCCAGCTGCGCACCGAATGCGAGGACCCCAAGGTGCGTGAATTCCTGACCCGCGGGGAGCAGAGTTGATGAACGTGCGAGCCAATCCCACCCTGATCGGGGCTTTCATCGTCGGCGCCGTAGTACTGCTCATAGGCGGTGTGTTCCTGTTCGGATCCGGCAGGCTGTTCCAGGACAACATGGACGCCGTGCTTTACTTCGACGGTGATGTACAGGGACTCAACGTGGGCGCGGCGGTGAAATTCCGCGGCGTGAGAGTGGGTGAGGTGACTTCCATCTCGACGATGGTCGAGGACGGGACCACCGAGGTCACGATTCCGGTCACCATCAACGTGGTCGGGACCCGGGGTCTTGCGCGCCAGATGGCCGGTGATAGAAAGATCGAACCCTTTGCATTCATGGTGAAGCGGGGCCTGCGCGGGCAATTGCGAACCGAGAGTCTCGTCACCGGACTACTCTTCGTGCAGCTCGACTTCTACCCGGACGCCCCGCCGGCCGATTTGCCGCTGATCGACCCCGCCACCGGCCTGCACCGCATTCCGACCGTCCCCACCATCCTGCAGGAGGCGCAGGTCACGATGCGCGGCCTCGTGGAGAAGCTGGAGAAGCTTCCTTTGGCGGACATGCTGGAGTCTCTGCACGGAGTGCTGGAGGGGGCTGACAAGCTGTTGAACGCCCCGGGTGTCCAGCAGGCACCGGAGCGACTGGAATCCACCCTCACGCAGTTGCAGGCAGCCACCGAGGACACCAGCACCCGGCTCGGGCCCTTGTTGATCAGCGCGACCGAGGCGATGGTGAACATCAACTCTCTGGTCTCGCGGGCAAGTCGGACTCTCGATCACCTCGACACCATGAGCCGAGGTGACGGTGTGCGCCTGCTGCAGGACCTGGATGCGGCAGTGAAGGAAGCGAACGCCACCCTGATCCAGACCCGGGCCGCCATGGCCGGCGTGGAAGATCTCGCGCAGCCCACCTCCGCCACCGGACATCAGCTGCGTTCCACTCTCAACGAACTGCAGGCTGCCGCGCGCGCCGTCAATGAGCTGGCCTCCGCCCTGGAAGCGCAGCCCAACGCGGTGATTTTCGGCAGACAGGAAGGCATGAGCCAATGAACAGACCCGCCGCCCTCGTCGCCGGCCTCGTGTGCCTCGTGCTCTCGGCATGTGCCATGAGGCCATCCACGCCGAACCGTCTTTTCGGTCTGACACCGCAATTGTCCGCGGCACCCGTGACAGAGGCGGGCAAGATCCCCTCACTGGTCGTGGGGCCGGTCGATCTGCCGGCCTACACCCGCCGGGCACCCCTGCTCACCCTGCATGGCGATGGTGAGTACAGATCCTCATCCAGCGGCCGTTGGGCCGAGCCTCTGGAACAGAATGTGACGCGCGTGCTGGCGGAGAATCTGTCGCGCGCGCTGGGGACCCCTGAAGTCAGCCTCCTGGGCGCAGCTCCGCCGGGTGCGGAACGCCAGGTGATGGTGCAGTTCAGTGAATTTGTGGTGACGGATCAGCAGGAAGTCAGACTCATTGCCTACTGGCGGATACTCGATGCCGCCAGCCGCAATGTGCTCGCGAGCGGCAAGCGGGAGCAGGTGGAATCCGTGCCCACGCTGGGGGACGCCGACATTGCGGCGGGCATGAGCCGTGCACTGGCGGCCCTGTCCGGGGAACTGGCTGCGGCCGTGCGCGCAATGCACCCCTGAGTTCATGGCGCGATGCCCGCGCTGGGCCCCCTCGTCTGGCGCCCGTGGGGTTTACATCACCAGCTGGCTGAGCAGTATCAGGCTTTCACGCTCCTCCGGGCTGATCTCCTGATCCAATGCCACCAGCTTGCCCAAGGCCTTGATGAAGGCCTCGCGATGTTCCGCCGGAATCTCGGTCGGATCGACTTCTTCCGGTGCCGGTGGCACCTCCAGCCAGCGCCACACCTGTGCGCGTTCTTCCTCGCTCATCTCGAGCTTGCGGATACAGTCCGCAACGAACAGGCGCTCCTCACCGCTGACACGCAGGTCACTCCAGGCAACCGCGCAGATGAATTTCATCAATCTCAAACGTTCGGTTGGAGGGATGGTCTCGAACATGGGCGGTGTCATCCTTGCTGGGGCGTCTGACTATAACTGAAACTGATTCCCGCCAGCGCAGCGCCGTCACTGCCGGCGCACCCGCTCAAAATTCGTCGCGCGCCACCAGACCGGTCACGGCAAGCAGAAGGCGGCCCAGATGATAGGCCACACGCGCGCGCAGGCGCAGGCCAAGTGGCAGCACACGAGAGGCTTCCCGGGTGACCGTCACCCCGTCATGAATGTAAGCCTGCTCGAGGCCGCGCCGCAGGCGTGCCACCAGACTTGCATCGCGCAGCACCAGATTGGCCTCGCGCGACAGCCAAAGGCTGAATGGATCGATGTTCGACGAGCCGATCGTTGCCCATTCACTGTCCACGACCGCCGCCTTGGCATGCAGGTGGGCCGGCTGGTATTCCCGGATTTCAACACCCGCAGCCAGCAGACGGTCGTACATCGAGAGGGCCGCGGAGTGAATGAGCAGATGATCAGGCTGTCCTAGCAGCAGCAGTCGCACCCTCACGCCGCGGCGTGCAGCCTCCATCAGCGCATGACGCATCCGGCGGCCCGGCAGGAAGTAGGCGCAGGCAATCATGATGTCGCTGCGTGCCCCGGTCAGGGCGGACAGGTAGGAATCTTCTATGGCGCGTCGGTGACGCAGATTGTCCCGGGTGATCAGCGTGGCAGCGTGCCCCTCCGCAAAAGCCCGGGGAAGCGGAAAACGCGGCAGGCGCAGAGGGCGTGGGATCTGCATCGCGCGCCAGTTCAGCAAGCGCCACAGCCTGCGCATCAAGCGGTGGATGTCTGCGACGAGAGGTCCTTCCACCCTCACGGCAAAGTCATAACGCGGTGGCAGATCGTCGCGACCATGACGGTCGTCGAGAACATTGATCCCGCCGCAGAAGCCGACCCGTCCATCAATCACTGCAAGCTTGCGGTGCAGACGCCTGGGGTGCTCGATGTGCAGACTGAACCCCTTGGGCAGTGGGCGGTAGATGATGAGTTCCACCCCCGCACGCGCAAGCATCGCGTGCAGCGCAGGGGCGAGGTTGCGCGAGCCGAAACCATCCACCACCACTCGCACGGTGCACCCTCGACGTGCACAGGAAGCCAGCGCCTCGGCGATGCGAGAGACCCTGAACCTCCTGCAGGAAGATCAGATCTCCACCGAGTCCATGCAGGGTGGCGCGCAGGCCATGCACGGTCACGCCCCGGTGTGGAGAGTAGCCTTTGTGCACGTTGTAGCTGACGACGCGCAAGTTGTGCCTGCTCATCGCCCGACCTTACGAAGCGCGAGCCGTGCCTGCAAGGCGCGCGGCGCCGGCGGACTGGCGCTAGAATTGCCGTCTTGTTGCCTCATCCGCCGAGGAACGGCCATGAATGTCCCGGGTCTGCACAAATTCCTGTTTGAGGGCTGCGCCGTGAGGGGCGCCGTCGTGCGCCTGACGGCGGGCTGGCAAGAGGCCCTGCGCCGCCGCGCCAGTGTGGGGGAATTCCCGCTGCCGGTGCGCCACCTGCTGGGCGAGATGACCGCCGCGGGTATGCTCATGCAGTCGAGCATCAAGTTTGATGGCGCTCTCATCCTGCAGGTGCATGGTGATGGCCCGCTCAAGCTGGCCGTTGCCGAGGTGAAGACCGACTACAGCTTTCGGGCCACGGCCAAGGTGATCTCCGACATTCCGCCCACGGCCGGTCTGAGTACGCTTGCCAACACCCGCGGTGAAGGTCGGTGCGCCATCGTGCTCGATGCGCGCAAACGCGCGCGGGGGACGCAGCCCTATCAGGGCGTGGTGCCGCTGCACGACGATGCCCGGGAGCCACTGGAAAATTTTTCGGCGGTCATCGAGCACTACATGCTGCAGTCGGAGCAGATCGACACGCGCATGGTCCTGGCCGCGAACGACGAGGTGGCTGCCGGTCTCCTGCTGCAACGGATGCCCTCCGCGGGGCTCGGCAATCTGGCTGGCGGGCGTGAGGAGGATCTCGTCGGGTACCACGAGGATTTCAACCGTCTCTCGCTGCTGGCAGGCACCCTGGCGCGCGAGGAGCTGCTGGCACTCGATGTCGACACCTTGCTGCATCGCCTGTTCTGGCACGAGCGCCTGCAACGCTTCGAACCGGTGGCGACGCGCTTCAACTGTTCCTGCGGTCGTGAGCGGGTCACCCGCATGCTCATCGGTCTGGGTCAGGTCGAACTGCAGGACATCCTCGCCGAACAGGGACGGGTGGAAATCGGTTGTGACTTCTGCGGTCAGCAGTACCAGTTCGACGCGGTGGATGTGGGGGAAATGTTCACGCCCGCCCGCGATCACCCGCCCGCGCCATCCACCCTGCAATAAGCACCCGGCGGTGATCGCCTGAGCGGCTCAGGCCGACCAGGCACCGCTGGCCATGGCCGCCTGACGATCTTCCGGAAACTGCCACTGCGGGCTCTCATCCCTGGGCTGACGGGTATCCCCGGTCTCTTCCGATTGTGCCGCCAAGGCCCAGTCGTTCTCCGGCCAGCGGTTCGGCAGCACGACGAGATCTCCGGGCGCGGTGATGGCTTCGAAAGCCTCGAGTGCGGCCGTGAGCACAGCGAGTTGATCCTGAGTGTCGAAAGGTCTGCCTGCCGAGTGGCCCAGCGGATAATCCACAAAGGCAGCGCGCGGCGGCCGGCCGGCGCGCAGGATGTCAAGCGCGCTTCCCAGACACAGTGTGGGAATGCCGTTCTCCTCGAGGTGCCGTGCGATCAGACTCACGGTCTGATGGCACACGGGTCACATGGCGACGAGCAGCGCCGCCTCGACACCCTGGCTGCGAAATGTCTCGAGCACGGCGGGCGCCGTTTCGTCGCGCACTCGGCGTTGCGAATAGACGCCGCCCATGCAGGACACCACGCTCCTGGCAAGGGCACCAATCACCCCACGCGTGGCAAGCAGCCGGAGGGTGCCCAGGGGCAGGATACAGGCAGGGTCCCGTCTGGCATCCACCAGATAGTTTTCGGTGATGTGGGAAAAACGCAGGTCGGCGTCCGGCGTATCGGACGGAATGGCGCGCACCGAGCTGTCATCCCGATAGTGGTAGGCGCGCTGGCCTCGCACGTAAGCACCGGAGGTGGACAGCAGGCCCAGCCGCAGTTCGGCAAGTGGGCGGGGCAGGGCTTGCCACGGGGGTGGGGTATTCGCCTCGAACCAGCGATAAGGCGCATACCCGAGCCGCGCATAGCGAGCTCGGATCATTTCCATGTATTGAATGGCCAAGGTGGAGATCTCCGATCAAACCTGCGACCATTTTCGGTTCACCACTCCGGCAAGTCGAGGACCCCGCGCCATGGGACGCATCTTTGAGACCCGCAAGCACACCATGTTCGCCCGTTGGGATCGCATGGCCAAGCAGTTCACGCGCATCGGCAAGGACATCGCCATCGCCGTGCGTGGAGGTGGCCCGGATCCGGCGCATAACCCCGCCCTGCGGCGGGTCATCCAGAACGCCCGCGCCGTCAACATGCCCAAGGACAAGGTCGAAGCCGCCATCAAGCGGGCGATGGGCAAGGACGCCACCAACTACGAACAGCTGATCTACGAGGGCTACGCCCCACACGGCGTCGCGGTACTGGTGGAAACGGCCACCGACAACCCGACGCGCACCATCGCCGCCGTGCGCAGCATCTTCAACAAATTCGGGGGCAATGTCGGCGTGACCGGCAGTGTGTCCTTCATGTTCCGCCACATGGGCGTGTTTCGCCTCAATCCGGCGGGCATCGATCAGGACGACCTCGAGCTCTATCTCATCGACCACGGCCTCGAGGAAATGGGCGAGGGCACCGGCGAGAAGGGTGAACCCCAGCTCATCATCCGCTGCAATTTTCCGGACTTCGGGCAGGTCCAGAAGGCGCTGGAAGATCGCAACGTCACGGTGCTCTCGGCCTCCCAGGAATACGTCTGCACCACGCCCACCGAGTTGCCGGAAGATCAGGCCCGCGAGGTGCTCGAAATGATCGACAGGCTCGAGCAGGACGATGACGTGCAGCAGGTCTATCACACCCTCGCCTGAGCATGGCCCGGCGTTGAAGGCCTTCTCCCTTGTCGTGGCGCTTGCGCTGTCCCTCTCATGGGCAACGACGGCCACGGCCGCCAGCTGGGAACGACTGGACAATGAAGTCCGTCAGGCCATCCGCAATTTCTATGCAACCGTCCCCGGTTCGCGTGAATTGGCGGGCGAGGCCGCCGGCATGCTGGTGTTCCCGGGCGTCGTCGCCGGTGGCTTGGTGGTCGGCGGTGAGTACGGTGAAGGTGCGTTGATCGTGGGCGGGCGTACCGTCGACTACTACAACACCGCTTCGGCCTCACTGGGACTCACCGTGGGCGCCCAGGTGAAGACCCAGGTCCTATTGTTCATGTCGACCCGCGCACTGGAACAGTTCCGCGCCAGTCGCGGTTGGGAAATCGGGGTGGACGGTGATGTCGCGCTGGCGCGTTCGGGTGCGGAGGATACTCTGGACCGGGACACACTGCAGGAGCCCATCATCGCCTTCGTCTTCACCAACAAGGGGCTCATGTACAACCTGAGCCTCGAAGGCAGCAAGTTCACCCGTTTCGATCAATGAGTGCGCCTGCCCGGCCCGGACTGCGCACCGAGAGTGAACTGTTGTAGTCTCCCGCTGCAGGGGAGTGGTTCCCCGGAGGCGTGTCATGCAGGAAATCCGCTATACCTCCACGGCGCAGCTGCGCGAGGCCCTGGGCTCGCCCTCCGAACTGGCCGAACGCAAGGCCGTGCCGACGCTGGACAAGTACAGCCGCGCCTTCATCGCGCGCTCACCCTTTCTCACGCTTGCCACCACCGATGCCGCCGGACGCACCGATGTCTCCCCGCGCGGCGATCAAGCGGGTTTCGTGCAGGTGCTGGATGATCACACCCTGTTCCTGCCCGAGCGTCCCGGCAACGCACGTTACGATTCCCTGCTCAACATCATCGACAATCCGCGCGTGGGCCTTCTGTTCTTCGTGCCGGGCTTCGAGGACACGCTGCGCGTGAATGGCCGGGCCGAAGTGATCGCCAATGCGGAGTTGCTGGCCCGCTGCGAGGTCAACGGACGGGTTCCAAAAGTTGGGATTCGCATCGCTGTGGAAGAGGCCTTCCTGCATTGTGCAAAGGCTCTGCGGCGCAGCCGGTTGTGGGATCCGTCGCAGCATCGCGACCGGGCTGAACTGCCCAGTCTGGGCCAGATGATTCTGGAGCAGACTGCGGCGCGGGATACGCCGCCAGCCGCGGAGACCATCAGCCTCGTGGACACACTCATCGAAGAAAACTACCGCAACGAGCTCTACTGAGAACCTCTGTTGATACTCCCGTTGCCTTGGAAATTTCGCCCAAGCTCCAGTCCGTTACCACGATGACGGATAACTCCCGCCTGCAGGAACGCTTCAATCGCGCCATGGAAGCCGCCGCCAGCATGCTCTGGGATTGGGACGTGGCCGAGGGCCCCATGTGGTACTCGGCGACGATGAAGGCCGTGCTTGGCTACGAGGCCGCGGAGGATTTTGCGCCCACCGATGTGCTGTTCATGCACAGCGTGCACCCCGACGACCAGCCCCGACTGAAGGCGGCTCTGGCGAACGCCTTCCAGCACCGTCTACCCTTTGGCAGTGAATACCGCCTGCGCCACACATCCGGTGAATTCCGCTGGTATGCAGCGCAGGGGGTGGCGGCCTGGAATACGGAGGGGCGGGCAATACGGCTGTCCGGATCACTGACCGACATTCACGAGCGCAAGCTGGCCGAGGATGCACTCGAACTCGAGCGCAGCAAGGCGCTCATCACCCTCGATTCGATCAGCGAGGCCGTGATCTCGACAGACGCTCAGGGACGTATCGAATTTCTCAATGCCGCGGCGGAGAAAATCCTGGGCCTGGTGGGGCCGACGGTTTACGGACAAGCCTTCGGTGACACGGTCAGGATCTTCGAACTCGCGACTGGCGACCCTGTGACCGACCCCGCCCGGGAATGCCTGCGCCTAGGCCATGCGGTGCGCGGGAGGGATGCCGCACTCACAGGTCCGGATGGCGAGGAATGCCTGATTGAATACCCCGCCACCGCCCTGCTCGGCAATGCCACCGAGCCCACGGGCACGGTGGTGGTCCTGCGCAACGTGACCGAGGAGCGGCGGCTGGTGCAGGCCATCTCCTACCAGGCGACGCATGACTCGCTTACCGGATTGGTGAACCGGCCGGAGTTCGAGCGCCGCCTGCAACGCGTGCTGCAGAACTCGGATGCAGAGGCGAGACACGCCCTGTGCTATCTCGATCTCGATCAGTTCAAGGTCATCAACGACACCTGCGGCCACACGGCAGGTGACGAACTGCTGCGACAGATTGGGGTCATCCTGCGCTCCACCGTGCGCAAGCGCGACACCGTGGCCCGTCTTGGCGGTGACGAATTCGCGATCCTGATGGAACACTGCACCCTGCAGCAGGCCAACCGCGTGGCGCGTGAAGTGCGCGAAAAGATCGCCGAGTACCGCTTCCGCTGGAATGAGCATGTGTTTGGCCTCGGCGTGAGCATAGGTCTCGTCCAGATCACGGAATCCAGTGGCAGCATGGCAAGCCTGCTCAAACATGCGGACGCCGCCTGCTATGCGGCCAAGGAGCATGGCCGCAATCGCGTGCATGTGTATGACCCGGGCGATGTGACGGTGGAGCGGCGCCAGGGCGAGATGTTGTGGGTGTCGAAAATCACTTCCGCTCTCGAGGAGCGCCGCTTCACCTTGCTGGTGCAGCCTGCCCGCCGGCTCACGAAGAGCGAGGACATCGAATACGTCGAGGTGCTCCTGCGCTATCCGGAGGGCGACGGGGTGGCCACGCCGGACGAGTTCCTGCCGGCGGCGGAGCGCTACAGCCTGTCACCGCGCATCGATCGCCAGGTTTTCAGCATGGTGCTCGAGTGGTACGACCAGCATCGCAAGGTGATCAACCCGCGGGCTGTCTTTGCGATCAATCTTTCCGCGCTGTCGCTGGCCGACGAGACTCTGCTGGATTTCATGATGGGGCAGTTCGCGGCGCTCGGCATTCCTCCGGAGCGCTTCTGTTTCGAGATCACGGAAACCGCCGCCATTGGCAACATGGCGCGTGCACTGCATTTCTTTCAGCTGCTCAAGGCACGCGGCTGTCGCTTCGCGCTCGATGATTTCGGCAGCGGCTTGTCGTCATTCGGCTACCTGCGCAGCCTGCCGGTCGACTATCTCAAGGTGGACGGCATGTTCGTGCGCGATTGCGTGAAGGATCCCATCGATTTCGCGATGGTGCGTTCAATCAATGACATCGGGCACGTGATGGGGATACGCACCATCGCCGAATTTGTCGAGACCAGCGAAGTGGTGGAGAAGATCAGCACCCTCGACCTCGACTATCTGCAGGGCTACGGAATCTGCCGTCCCTTGAGCCTGGACGCCTATCTGGCCCGAGGATACTGAGACTACCCCGCTTTCGTTCAGGGGACGTCGAGAATCTCGCCCGGGGGCCCTTCGTGATGAGGCTTCAGCGCATGCGGGGCTGCGGCGGGAGCGCCGGTCAGCGGCACGACGCGCGCCAAGAAGTCGACGACCGCGTTGCCGAAGATGTCATTGCGATCACCCGCCACCATGTGGCCGGCGCCGGTGATGTTGGCGTATTCAGCGTGTGGACAGAGCGCAAGGAATTGCGCCGCGCCCTCTTCACTGAGCACGTCGGACAGTCCCCCGCGAACCAGCAAGGTGGGCAGCCGTAGCGCCCGGGAACACGCTTCCAGCCGGGCCTGGCGCTTGTCCAGTTCGCGCCGCAAGGACAGGAAGCCCGGATCCCAGTGCCAGC
>VGUA01000029.1 GCA_016874535.1 Gammaproteobacteria bacterium | reverse complement strand
TTCATAGCCCTCGATGGCAACCGGGCAACGCAGGGTGCATGCGGTGTCCTCGATGGCGCAGATCAGCGCCACGAAAGATTCCACGCTCGTCAGCGGCGGAAGGAACACGAACAGACAGCCGTTGCGTGGCTCCACGCACAAAGCCGTGCGCACCATCCCCGTGGCGGAAACAAAGGGATCCGGCGGCAGCGTTGCCACGGAGGGTCGGCGCGACGTCGGGTACTCGCGTCGCTGGAGTTCCGTAACGGTAGGCAGCGGCGACAGGGGGCGCGTGGGATCCGGAGGAATCAAGGGTTCCCTGTCACCCGGTGCCACCCAGGGCAGGGAGTCCAGCGGGAGACGCAGGCCCATGGGCGAATCCCCGGGCAGCAGCAGGCAGCGTTCGTCACGCAGGAACCAGCGCCCACTCTGCCATGCGTGGCCGTCCTGGCGCAGTGGCAATACATGGCCCACCGCCTCTGCCAGACCCTGGCTGAAAAGTCGTGTCAGCCGCGCGCGCGCCACCGGATCCTCCAGGCGATTGTCGAAGGGATCGACATTGACCGGCAGCCGCCGCTCCTGCCACAGGGTGTGCCAGGTGTCTTCATAGGCCGGGAAGACCTGCTCGGGATCGCAGCCTAGCCGGGTCGCGAGGGCGCGCAGGAAGGTGGCCGCTCCGTCCACCGTGGCACCACGCGGAGCGTCATCCAGGCACAACCACTCCGGCGTCCGCCACAGCGGCTCGCCATCCGTGCGCCAGATGAGATTCAAGGACCAGCGCGGCAGGGGCTCGCCGGGATACCACTTGCCTTGGCCTTGGTGCACCAGCCCTGCGGGGGCGTAGTGATCGCGCAATCTCGCAAGCAGCCGGCTTGCCCGCGCCCGTTTGGTGGGACCGAGCGCCGCAGTGTTCCATTCCTCGCCATCCGGATCATCCGTGGCCACGAAGGTGGGTTCACCGCCCTGGGTGAGACGCACATCCAGGGCTTTGAGGCGCGTATCCACCCCACGTCCCAAGGCATCGATGGCGGACCATTGGGCGTCGCTGTAGGGCTTGGTGGCACGAGGCGTTTCATGAATGCGCGAGACGCCCATTTCGTGGCTGAAGCTGACCTCACAGGGTTCCAGCGAACCGGAGACGGGCGCTGCGGAGCCGGGCTCCGGTGCACAGCAAAGTGGCAGGTGGCCTTCGCCGGCGAGCAGGCCCGAGGTGGGATCAAGACCGATCCAGCCGGCTCCGGGGAGGAAGACTTCGCACCAGGCATGCAGATCCGTGAAGTCCCCGGTGGGCCCAGGCGGGCCCTCCGCAGGTGTCACATCCGGCACCAGCTGGATGAGATAACCCGACACGAAGCGGGCGGCGAGCCCGAGCTCACGCAGGATGCGGACCAGCAACCACGCCGAATCCCGGCAGGAGCCGGCCTTGCGCGCGAGTGTTTCTTCGGGGGTCTGCACGCCGGGTTCCATCCGGATGAGATAGGCGATCTCCTGCTGCAGGCGTTGGTTCAGTCCAACCAGGAAATCGACGGTGTCGTGCGGTCCCTGCGAGAGGCTGGCAAGCCAGGCCGAGAGCAAGGGACCCGTCGGCGCCGTCTGCCGACACGGTGCAAGTTCCGCCGCCAGCGCGGGGGCGTAACTGAAGGGAAATTGGCGCGCACTCTCTTCCAGAAAGAAATCGAAGGGATTGAGCACAGACATCTCGCAAACCAGCGAGACAGCCACGCTGAATTCGCGTGTGCGTTCGGGGAAGACCAGATGTGCGAGATGGTTACCGGACGGATCCTGCTGCCAGTTGATGAAGTGGCGATTCGGCGTGATGCGCAGTGAGTAACTCAGTATGCGGGTCCGGGAGTGGGGTGCGGGACGCAGGCGCACCGTCTGTGCGCCCAGTTGCACCAGCCGGTCGTAGCGGTAGTGCGTGGTGTGCTCGAGCGCGACGTGGATGGACAAGGCCCCGGCTCCGCTGAATCAACAACAGGTCCGAGCTTACTGTGCCATTGGTACGGCGCAAGCGCTGCATCGCAAAAAATCCATCACGCACAAGATTGGCGCGACTTGAACGGACTCCTCGCGCAGGACGCGCCGATTTGGCGCGCCCTGTGCGGGAGTCGCGAGCCTCAGACGCGAACGTACTCGTAACTGACCGGCATGTTGTTGATGCCGCGATCGGGTGGCGCCAGCCAGCCGGCCATCTTGCCCGGTTCGGTCACGCGCACCATCAGGCTTTTCACGAAGGCTCTGTCTTCCTCGTTGGGTAGCCATTGCGGCCGCTTGTGTGCATGGTCCTCCGCGCTCATGCGATTGCCCTGGAGATCGGTCGGAATGCCCGCCCAGGTGCCGATGTTGCGACCAAACCGGGTGGACGGCAGCGAAAGCTGCAGATCATGTCCCGCACGCTTGATGATCATATTCCAGCGCTTCAGACCCATCTCGCAGTCCTTCACATAGGACTCGCGCGCCACTTCGTTCATCGCATTGCGCATGGGCACGGTCTCGGTTCCCACGCCGCCTTTGTCATCCGGCACGGCAAGTTCCAACGTGCTTTCGGTACAGAGATGATCCTCATAGAGAGCCTCGTCCGGACGCCCCTTGATGCCGTTGGCAAAGGTGGTGGCGGCGTTGGAGGAGACCTCGGAACCGAACAGGTCCAGTGAGGACGTGAACCAGAAATTGAGATAACGCTGCAGCAAGGGAAAATCGATCCCGCCGGCACGGCGGATGGCCGCCGGGTCGTCGGTGCCGAGTTCCTTCATGAGCTCCAGAGTTCGGCGCACGACGCGGCTCAGGCCTGTCTCGCCAACGAACATGTGATGGGCTTCTTCCGTCAGCATGAAACGGCAGGTTCGCGCCAGCGGATCGAACGAGGATTCCGCGAGGCTCTTCAGCTGGTACTTGCCGTCGCGGTCCGTGAAATAGGTGAAGCAGAAAAAGGACAGCCAGTCCTCGATCGGCTCGTTGAAAGTGCCGAGGATGCGCGGCTTGTCTTCATCGCCGGAATGGCGGGCAAGCAGTTCTTCCGCCTCCTCGCGACCATCGCGGCCAAAATAGGCGTGCAGCAGATAGACCATCGCCCACAGGTGACGGCCCTCTTCCACATTCACCTGAAACAGATTGCGCAGGTCATAGAGAGAGGGACAGGTGAGTCCCAGCAGTCGCTGCTGCTCCACCGACGCGGGCTCGGTGTCACCTTGGGTGACGATGAGACGACGGAACTGCGAGCGGAATTCTCCCGGCACCTGTTGCCAGACCGGCTCGCCCATCATGTCGCCAAAGCCGATGCGCCGATCGGGGATGGCGTCCGCGAGAAAGATGCCCCAGCGATAGTCCGGCATCTTCACGGCGCCGTAACTCGCCCAGCCTTCCACATCCACGCCGACGGCCGTGCGCAGGTACACATCGTGGCCGGCAAAGTCGCTGGGCCCCATTTCCTGCCACCAGTCCAGAAAACGCGGCTGCCAGTGTTCGAGTGCGCGTTGCAGCGTGCGATCGCCGGCCAGATTCACGTTGTTCGGAATGCGTTCGCTGTAGTTGATGCTCATCACGATTCTCCGCTGACGGAAGTCCAGAAAGAGGAGGGCACGGGCCTAGACCCGTTCCCAGTTGAATTGCGCCTTGCTGCCGGTGCCAAAGACCTTGAGGGCACCCTGTTCGCCCACCGCATTGGGGCGAATGAATATCCAGTTCTGCCAGGCGGAGAGTCGGCCAAAGATACGGGTCTCCATGCTCTCCTGACCACCGAAGCGCAGCGAAGCCTCCATGCCCGTGAGCGCATCGGGAGACAGGCTGGCACGCTCCTCGATGGCCAGACGCACTTCGTCCGCCCAATCGAGATCATCGGGCGCAAAGGTCACGAGACCGAGCTCCATGGCCTGCTCCGCGGCAAGCGCTTGTCCCTTCACGGCCTGTGCAGCAGTCACGGGTTCCGGGCGACCACAGAAGCGCGTGGCGAGGCGTGTCTGGTGATTCACCATCGGATAAGTTCCGAAATTCACTTCACCCAGCATGAGTGTTGGCGCCTGGTCGGGTGTGTCAGGAAGCTGCAGCATGTAGCTGCGGTCCGCGCACAGGGCGAGTTCGGCGAGCGTGCCGGCAAAGCAGGAGCCTTCGTCGATCAAGGCGTAAAGGCTGCGCGAGGACACATCGAGACGCGCCAGGGTACGGCGTAGCAGCCCCAGGGTCTCCGCGACCAGCCAGTCTTCCTTGAGCGCGAGCAAGGTGTCATCGATGGCTTGCAGCAGCGCAGGGTTGCCGCGCGTCTTCAAAATCCAGGTGCCGACCTCCAGTTCGTTCAGGCGCAGGAGCAGGATGGCGTCATCCAGTTCCCGCGCCATGGCAAGCGGCCACCAGTCGGCCCCTGCTGCATGAATGCCCGCGCGATCGGTAGGGCCTGCTGCCGTGGGTGCACTCACGGTGATGATCGCGGTGCGCGCCTTGCGGTCGATGGCGACGTCCACATGCCGGTAATGGATGCCGGTATCGTCGATCACGCGCGCCAAAGGTGCCAGGGTGATGCCTGCGTTCGCTGGACGGCGCGTGCTTGAATCGCGCAGGCGTGCGACATGCGAGGCAAGTGCCTCGCTGAACTGCTGGGGACGTGCGGTGTGATCCACCAGACCCCATTGCCGGGCCCGGTCTCCCCGCACACCCTCACTGGTGGTGCAGAAGAAATCCGCCAGATCGCGCCGCACGCGGCGCTTGTCGATGATGCGCGTCAAGCCGCCGGTGCCCGGCAGTACGCCGAGCAGCGGCACTTCGGGCAGGCTCACGGTGGAGGAGCGATCATCCACCATCAGGATTTTGTCGCAGGCGAGCGCCATCTCGTAGCCGCCACCGGCGCAGGCCCCATTCACGGCAGCCAGGAAGCGCAGACCCTCATGCCGGCTGGAGTCCTCGATGCCGTTACGGGTTTCGTTGGTGAACTTGCAGAAATTCACTTTCCAGGCGTGGCTGGACTGGCCCAGCATGTAGATGTTCGCGCCCGAGCAGAACATGCGTTCCTTGCCGCTGGTCAGTACCACGACCTTCACTTGCGGATGTTCGAAGCGCACCCGCTGCAGGGCATCATGCAGCTCCATGTCCACGCCAAGGTCATAGGAGTTGAGCTTGAGCTTGTAGCCCGGCTTCATGCCCTTGTCCTCGTTCACATCGAGCGACAAGGTTGCCACCTCGCCTTCGATTGTCATGTGCCAGTGCACATAGGAATCGGGATGACGATCGTAGGTCAGGTAGTTGGGGCTTTGCCCGGCAGTGTCTCGCACGGCGCTCATGTCGTTGTGTGCTCCTCGGCGACGGCGCGTTGCAGCGCCTGGGAAAGAGAGTGGAAAGCCTGCTCGGCACTCAGGCCGGAGGTGTCGATCGTGCACTCGGCCTGTGCATAGAGCGGCGCGCGCTCTTTGAGGATCTGGCGCAAATCCTCCATGGCTTCGGCATTGCCGGCCATGGGACGCATGTCCCCCTGCGCAATCACGCGCGCCATGTGTTCTTCAGGCGTGGCCTTCAGCCACACCGTGAAACAGGAAGAGAGCAAGGTGGCGAATACCGCAGGCGCCGCCACGATGCTGCCGCCGGTTGCGATCACGCACTCGGGATGTTCGTTCAACACCTGCACGAGGCATCGCTCCTCGTGCCGTCGATAGGTGGCTTGCCCGTAGAGCAGGAAGAGCTCCTCCAATGGCGTGCCGCTGCGGCGCTCGATCTCGCGGTCGAGTTCCACGAATGGCACGCCGCGGGATTCTGCAAGGCGGGCGCCGAGGGTCGATTTGCCGGCGCCGCGCAAGCCGAGCAGGGCGATCCGTCGTGACCGTGTAGTGGAGGCCGCGCCCAATTCGTGCTGCAGGCGTTGGCGCAACCGGCCGAGAGTCTCGCCCGGCAATTCCTTGAGCAAGGCGCACAGCGGGGTGTACTCCACCGCGCCAGGGTCGGGGTCTTCCAGCAATTCGACGGGACGCATTCCGAGTGCCCCGGCAATCTTCTGCAGCACCAGAATCGAGGCATTGCCATCACCGCGTTCGAGCTGGGCGAGGTAGCGCTCCGACACGCCGGACTGCCCGGCAAGCGCGCGCCGCGTCATGCCCCGCCGGGCGCGGGCACGCCGCACCCGCTCTCCCAGTTCATGCAGCAGGGCGTCTTCGGCAACCTCATCGGCCGGGGCTTGACGCTGGACGGCATCATTTTCAGAGGCAAGAGACATTGTGAAATATATTGCTGCTTGAGATTTGATGTGAAATATAATTCATGAATTCCGAGGGCTGCAAGCGAGAGGGGGCAAACATGGGCGACAGCGTTCGCATTCTGGTGGGCACGACTACCGGCAATACCCAATACGTGGCGGAGGAGGCCCAGTTCCAGTTGAAGGAAGCCGGCGGCGCCGCGGAAATCCTGCCGATGGATGAACTGGACGCCGGCGTGTTTGCAGGCGGAGGGACTTTCCTCGTCTGCGTCTCCACCTACGGGTACGGCGACGTGCCCGCCAATGCGAAAAAACTGTATGAATCGCTGGTAAAGGACAAACCCGATCTGTCGACAGTGCGTTATGGATTGATCTCGCTCGGGGACTCCTCGCACGCCCAGACCTTCTGCTTCGCCGGCAGGCGCTTCGATCAGATCCTGCAGAAACTCGGCGCCCGCCGTCTGGGTGAGGTGCTCAACCACGATGCTTCCTCGGGTGTCATGCCGGAGGAGGCGGCTTCGAGCTGGATGCAGGGTTGGGCGCCGGGCGCGCTGGAGGTGGTGGCGGTTTGAATACTTTGGGGCACACTGGGCGGCCAGATCCCAAGGTGCCTCCGGAGCAGCCGAGATGATGTCCGTCGCCGACCACAGCGTGTGCCCGCCGCGCGTCGAGATTCCACCCGTCTACAACGCGGCCCATGACCTGCTGGCCCGTAATCTGCGCGCTGGACGCGCTGAGAAAGTGGCCTACATCGACGATCACGGCAGCTATACCTTTGGTGAGCTGCAGCGGCGCGCCAACCGGGTCGCACATGCCCTGCTGGGCCTTGGACTGCAGCCAGAGGATCGGATCATGCTGGCCCTGCATGACTCCATCGACTTCCCCAGTGTGTTCCTGGGCGCCATCCAGGCGGGCATCGTGCCCATCGCCGTCAACACGCTGCTGACCGCCGCGGATTATCGCTTCATGCTGGCAGACAGCCGGGCCAAGGCACTGGTTGTTTCGGCGCCCTTGCTGGAAAACTTCAGACCCGGTCTCGTTGAGGCGTCCTTCTGCAGCCGAATCATCGTCTCCGGGCAGGCGGCCTCGGCTGGCGAACAGTCGCTGGCAACGCTCATGGCGGCGGCGGAAGACGAGTTCGCGCCGCTTGCCCGATCTCCTGACGAGCCCTGTTTCTGGCTTTATTCCTCGGGCTCCACGGGCACGCCAAAAGGCACGGTTCATGCGCATGCGAGCCTCATCCAGACCGCTGAATTCTACGCCCGGCCGATTCTCGGTCTCTCGGCCGAAGACACGGTGTTCTCCGCCGCCAAGCTCTTTTTCGCCTACGGCCTCGGCAACAGCCTGAGCTTTCCGTTGGCGGTCGGCGCAACGGCAATCCTCATGGCTGAGCGCCCTACGCCCGAAGCGGTATTCAAGCGACTCGTGGCACACCGCCCGACCGTCTTCCACGGTGTGCCCACGCTCTACGCCCGGATGCTGGCGCACGCCGCACTGCCGCCCGCGGAAGCACTGGGGCTGCGCCTGTGCACTTCCGCCGGTGAAGCGCTACCGGCAGAAATCGGGCAGCGCTTTACGGCGCATTCCGGCGTGGAAATTCTCGACGGCATCGGTTCCACGGAAATGCTGCACATCTTCATGTCCAACCGGCGGGGCGATGTCCGTCACGGCACCACGGGCAAGCCGGTGCCCGGGTATGAAATCCGCCTGTGTGACGAACACGGCAACGAGGTGGGCGCGGATACCCTGGGCGAGCTGCAGATCAAGGGGCCGACGGCGGCCCTTGGTTACTGGAACAGCCGGGCACGAAGCCAGGCCACGTTCGTTGGCGAGTGGACGCGCGCGGGCGACAAGTACACACGTGATGTCGAGGGTTACTACACCTATGGCGGCCGCTCCGACGACATGCTCAAGGTGAGTGGCCAGCATGTCTCGCCTTTCGAGGTGGAAGGCGCGCTGCTGGCACATCCCTCGGTGCTCGAGGCCGCGGTGGTCGGCAAGGCGGACGAGGAGGCTCTAATCAAACCACTCGCCGTGGTGGTGCTGAAGCCGGGGATTGTCGCCGACACCGCGCTCGAAGCCGCCTTGAAGGCTCACGTCAAAGAGCGCCTGGCACCCCACAAATATCCGCGCTGGATCCGCTTCGCGGCCGAACTCCCCAAGACTGCCACGGGCAAGATCCAGCGCTTCAAGCTGCGCGACGGAACCTGAACATGCACCCGACCCGATTCCTTGTCGCCCTGCTGGCGGCCACCCTCGCGCTTGTGCTGCCGTCCGTTCAGGCGACCGAGCTCGCGACACCGCTTGAAAAGAATGGTCATGCCCGGATCAGCACCTCGGCCGAAATCGGGGACTGGATGCGCGCGCTCGCCGCCCGACATCCAGACCGCGCCCGGGTTGAAGTGCTGGGGCACAGCGTGCAGGGGCGCGAGATCCTGGTACTGCATCTCGCGGCACCGCATGCCGAGGGCGCTTCACCAGGGCTGCGGGTCATGGTCACGGCAAGCCAGCACGGTGCCGCCGAACCCGCGGGAGGCGAGGCGCTGCTGGCCGTCGCGCGGCAGATCCTCGAGGGTGATCGCAAGTCTCTGCTGGAGGATCTCGACCTCATCTTCGTGCCCAACGCCAACCCGGATGGCCGTGATCTCGGTCGCCGGAGCAACGCCAACCGCATCAACCTGAATGTTGATTTCGTGCTGCTCACCCAGCCCGAGAATCGTCTGTTGCGCGATGCCCTGTACGCCTTCGCGCCGGATGCCCTGTTGGACTCCCACGAGTCCGCAGTCCTCAAGCGCAAGACCTTGGCGAAGGAAGGCTACCTCACGGATTTCGACGCCCAGTTCGAATACAGCAACAATCCATCGGTTCCGGCCGCCCTGCGCGACTATGCCCGGCAGACTTTCCTGCCGGCCATCACTGCGCGCGTTTCCGCAGGCGGCTTGCCCGCGCACCGCTATATCGGAGAGATCACCAGCCTCAAGCAGCCGATCACGCATGGAGGACTGACCCTGCGCAATTTCCGGAACACCGCAGGCTTGAGCGGAACACTCGCAATCCTGGTCGAAACCAAGCTCGATTCGCGAGATGACACCTGGCCCACCTGGCGCAACATCGAGCAGCGCGTCGCGCGCCAAATCCTCTGCATCAACAGCTTTCTCGATCTCACCCGTGAACAGGCCGACGAGATCAAGGCAGTAACCACTGCCGCGCGCCAGGCCATGCCGCGCGAGCCCTTGACCCTCTACGCGGGCTACGAGCGCGACAAGGACCATCCCACGGTGCACATTCCCATGCGTAGAATCGACACGCGCGCACTCGAAGACATCGAATTCAGGGATCACCGCAAGCAGATCAATGCCGATACCCTGCCCTTGCCACCCATGCTCGCCATTGCACGTCACGCCGATCTGATCCAGCCGGTGCTCGAGCGACATTCCATTCGCTACCTCGAGGTGGAGGAAGCCACGCGGGCCGAGGTCATGGCCGCGCGCCTGGAAGTCACTCCAGACATGTATGCCCGCGGCAAGCTGCTGGCCGAAACCCGCAAGACCGTGACCCTGGAAGCCGGCAGCCTGTTGATCGACACCGCGCAGCCGGGTGGCCGTGTGGCGGTGCTACTGCTCGATCCACGCGCCACCAGCAGCCTCTTCCGCTATCCGGAGTACGCGCAACTCATCCGCCCGACCGAAGATTTCTTCGTCTACCGGACCTTCAAGGGCGCTACCCGCAGCACGCCGTGACGGAACTGCCAACCCCGCTGGAGCACCACCAGTACCAACGGTATTCGAGCTCCGCCGAGATCGAGGCCTGCCTCGGTGCCTTGGCCACGGCGGGTGGCCCCTATGCCCGCCTGGATCGCATCGGAACCTCGGCCCGGGGGCGTCCGCTCCATGCCCTCGTGTGTGCGGCCCCGCGCCGTCCCGGGCGGCCACGTCTGCGCGTGATGATGGTCGGGTCCCAGCATGGTGCCTCAGAGGCCGCGGGTTGCGAGGCACTGCTCATGCTGGCTCGCGCGGTGCTCATCGGCGAGGCGCAGGAATGGCTAGATTCCCTCGAATTCGTGTTCATTCCCAATGCGAATCCCGACGGCCGGGAGCTGGATTCCAGTCGCAACGGCAACGAGGTCAACATCAACCGCGACTTCGTGCTGCTCTCCCAGCCGGAAACCTCAGCCTTGGACAATGCGGTGCTCCGCTACGAGCCGGAAGTGATTCTCGATGCCCACGAGTCCGCAAGTCTCAAGACTCGCACCCTCGGCCGTGAGGGCTATCTCACCGACTTCGAGGCGCAATTCGACATGGCAGCCAGCCCTGCCGTTGCGCCCGCCCTGCGCGAATACGGCGAGGCCGAACTTCTCCCCGCCCTGATCGCCGCCGTGCAGGGGCGTGGTCTGCGCGCCCAGCGCTATATCCGGGAAATCACTTCCACACGCCAGCCCATTACCCACGGTGGGCTGACGGCCCGCAAGTTCCGCAACAAGGCAGGTCTGCGCGGCGCCCTCACGGTGCTGCTCGAGACTCCCATGGAGCCCAAGGACGGCAGCTACCCCAGTTACCGCAACATCGCCGAGCGCGTTGCGCGCCAAAGCTTGTGCATGCAGGCATTTCTGGCGGTGGTCAGCCGGGAGTCAGCGAGAATTGCGCGGGTGGTGGCAACGGCCAGCCGCCTGCCTGAACAGCAAGTGCTGCCGCTGAATGGAGTGTGGGTCAAGGATCTCCAGTCGCCGGAAGTCGTGATCGAGCTGCGCCGCCGGGAAGATTACCTGCGGCAGGCGGTGACCTTCGAGAACTGGCGCAAGATGGAGGTTCGTGATCCCCTCGCGCTGCCGCGCGCCTACCTCATCACGGCTCACACCGGGGTTTTCGCCAGCCTGCTGGCGCGCCACCAGCTGGCTTTCGAGGTGCTCGCCGAGTCGATGACCTGCACCCAGGAGCGCGAGTGCTTCCGGGGTTTCGATCCTGTGGAAGGGGCTTGGCACGCCGTGGAGACGGAGCGGGTCCGGGCCAAGGCCGAGCCGGGCAGCCTGCTGGTGCCGCTCACGAGTCGCAGCGCGAGACTCCTGCCGCTGCTGCTCGAGCCCCGCTCCGAGAGCAGTGTGTTTCGCTACTTGGCGTATGCGCGGCTGTTGGAGGAACGCACGCCGCTGTTCGTGACACGCATCCCGCGGGACGCGGAATATCTGCCGGAACGACTCAAGTCGGAGTCACATCCACTACCGCCCAACCCTGAGTCTTGATCTCGCCGCGCTGATCGCAGGCGCGCAGGTTGAGGCGCAGACGTTGTTCGCCTGCCTCCACAAATTTTCCGGCCACCTCGGCTTCGCAGGTGATTGCATCGCCCACGCGGGTCATGGCCGTGAAACGGGTTTCAAAACTGCGGATACGGGATTGATCCACTTGGTCGGTGAGGCAGCGCCCCATCCAGGCCATGATGAGCATGCCGTGGGCGATGACATCACCAAGACCTGCTTCACGCGCAAAGTCGCTGTCCACATGCACGGGGTTGTGGTCGCCCGAGGCGCCGCAATAGATGGCGAGCTGGGCGCGGGTGAGCGGAGGCAGTTGCAAGGCAGGCAGACGGTCACCCACCTCGAGAGCCTGCCAGTTCACCGGGGAGTGGTGCTCAGCCATGCCGGATCACCAGTGTGCGCCTGAATTCAGCCACGGCCTGACCATGCTGGTTGGTGATGGCGTTGTCCTGGACCACGAATTCCAGCAAACCGCCCTTGCGGGTGTGGATGTCCGAGATCACCGCCTGGAAGGTGAGGGCGTCTCCGGCAAACGCCGGTGCGTGATAAGTGAAACCCTGCTCGGCGTGCAGAACCTGCGGCAGGGGAATTCCGACCTCATCAAACCAGCCGTAGGGGTCCGGCCGATCCATCTCGAGGCAGAAGAGGAACGTCGGCGGCATGAGCAGGCCGGGATAGCCCGCCTGCCGTGCGGCCTGCTCGTCCACGCAGACCGGGCGGGTTTCACCGATGGCCTTGGCGAACTGGCGTAACCGGCCTTTCTCGACCTCGAGTGTGCAGGCCGGCGACCGGTAACCGATGAATTTCGGATCTATCATCCGCCCGTCTCCCGTGGTGAACCGCAGCAATGCGGCAGACTCTGGCGGTATTATGTCACCGGTTTTCATCCAGAGCAGATCAGAAAGGAACCCCCGTGCCCAAGCTGACCGACGCCGAGATCACGCAATTCCTTGCCGAACCCGGACTGCTCATGGATATCGCCACCCTGGATGGTGATGGCTGGCCGGCGGTCTGCCCCATCTGGTACATCTTCGAGGATGGCCGGGTCTGGTTCACGCCGCGCCAGCATTCGGAGTGGTTGTCCAACATCCGGCGCGATGCGCGTGTGGCGCTGTGCATCGACGAAATCATCCAGCCCTATCGCAAGGTCATCGTGCAGGGTTATGCGGTCATCGTGCACGAGGTGGGTGAAGATGACCTTTGGCGTGATCGTTACCGGCGCATCGCCGAGCGTTATCTCGATCGCTCCGATGCCAACGCCTATGTGGACGTCACCGATGATCAGCCGCGGGCGCTCTGCTCGGTGTCGCTGGCGGACTCCGAGGTCAAGACCTGGCGCATGCCCGTTGGCAAGGAGGCTTACCAGGGGATCTGGGCCAAACGCTACTGGACCGGCGATGCCAAGGCCGGTAAAGACGCCCCGGACAATTTCAACGCCGCCGTATGAGGCTTGGCCTCCGGCGCAGCCGGAGGCCCTATCCACGGACAGTTCCGCATGATTTCCGAAAAACTCACACACAGCCTCCAGGCCTTCATCCAGCACGTCTTCGGTGACGGATTCGAGCTAGCGGAGTTGACGGAATCCGACGGCCATGCCGGATTGACCTTCCTCTTCGCGGTGCGCGCGCGCGCGACGGGCGAGGTGGCGAGCCGCCATGTGCTGAAGGTGCCCCCGCCCGGGGTGGCGCGCCGCGGGAATACCGACGTCTACCGTCAGGCACCGCTGCTGCGAGCGCTGCATGCAGCGGGCCTGCCGGTACCGCAGGTGCCTTTTGCAAGCGAGGACGAAACCCTTTTCGGGGTGCCCTACATCGTGATGGAGCGCCTCCCGGGGCGCACATTCTTCATGTGGGATCCACATCCTTCCTATGCGCGTGAGCCCGCGGTGGTGGAACCCCTCTGGCGCCAGGCGGTCGAGGCGCTGCCCGGTTTCCATCTCTTCGACTGGCAGACGAAACTCGCTGGCTGGCAGGCCCCCGAGCCGCTGCAGGAACAGGTCTCGCGCTGGCGCCGCATCTACCAGCAGTCTCCCGAACCGCAGTGGATCACGCAGGCCGAAGAGGTGGAGCGCCTGCTGCTGGCCACCATGCCGGAGGGTTCACCCATCGGGCTCTATCACGGTGATTACCAACCCGGAAACATCCTCTACGAGGACGGTCGACTGACCGGTGTGATCGACTGGGAGATTTCCGGTATCGGCGATGTGCTCCTCGATGTGGGCTGGCTGATGATGGCTGCAGATCAGCACAACTGGGTGGAAGGCTGGCGTTCGATCTGCCCACCCCCGGTGGAGGAGATCAGGGACATCTATGAGGCCCGCATGGGGCGACGCTTTGCCGCCATCCCCTGGTATCAGGCTTTCGCGGGCTATCGACTCGGCAGCATCGGCTGTCTCAACGTCAAACTCCACCGCAAGGGCCAGCGCCATGATCCGATCTGGGAATCGATCGGGCTCTGCCTGTCCAGCATGTTTGATCGGGCACGGGAGATTCTGCTCGCGCGCTGAGGCGCGGCCCGTTCATGATCGTGCGTCTCCTGTCCTACGCGCCGCCCCTGCACTGGCAGGCGATGCACGCGTTTTACGCCTTCCGCGCGATTCCCGGCGTGGAGAGCGCCACCGGCGACAGCTACTGCCGGGTACTCGGCACGGGAGATGAGACATTCCGTATCACCGTCGCCCACCGCCCGGCCGAGCTGGCGTTGGCACTGTCCGTGGCATCTGAAAATCCCATGCATGCCGACGAGGCCGAACGCTGTGTGCGCTTCGCCTTCGATCTCGACACCGATACCACAACGATAGAGGGCCAACTGCGCGATGCGGAGCCCGGTCTTGCCCACCTGCTGGCTTTGCGGCCCGGTTTGCGCCCACCGGGAGGCTGGTCGGGCTTTGAACTGGCGGTGCGGGCGATTCTTGGCCAGCAGATCACCGTGAGCGGTGCGCGCACACTGGCGGCGCGACTGGTGATGCTGTGTGGCAACGGGGTCGCTGACGCAGGCTCAGATGATCTCCCGGCGCAGGCCTTCCCCTCACCGCAAGCACTGTTGCAGGCCGATCTCTCCCTGCTGCCCATGCCCGGCGCCCGCCGCCGCACCCTGCAGACAGTCGCCCATGCGGTCATCGAGCAACCCGCGCTGCTGGCGCCCGGCCAGACGCTGGCCGCAGCACTCGACGCCTGGTGCAGCATCCCGGGGATCGGACCCTGGACCGCGCACTACATCGCCTTGCGGGCCTTGCAGGTCGCGGATGCGTTTCCCGCTTCTGATGCGGGTCTGCTGCGCGCTGCACGCAGTCTCGGTCTTGCCCATGACGCGCGTTCGCTGGAAGCACGCTCGGCGCGGTGGCGGCCACTGCGCGCTTTCATGGCGCAACACCTGTGGTGCAGCGACATGGCATGAGCGGGAGGAGGCGTGGAGTGGGGCGTTCATGCGCAGTATCATCGGACGCTCTTTCATTCGCCCAGTGCGCTCGCGAGGAATCTTCCATGAACAACGGCCCCAGCACCCGCCTGACCCGGCGAGCCTTTCTCTACCTGTCCAGCCTGTTCGCGGTGGCGGCCGGTCGTCCTGGCACCTTGGCCGCAGCCGAGCAGGCGGTTCCCAGCCCCGAAAAAATTTCCGAGTGGAATGCCTTGCTGAAGGAAGCCGCGGAGTTCCCGCTCTTCAGTGCACTGTTCGGGCGGCGCTCGCGTCGCTTCGGCTGGGGCATGGAAATCCCCCGCGGCCCGCTGAAATTCAAGTCCACCAAGGAGCCCTTGCCGCTGGACGATTTCGAGCGCTCGCTGCTGCTTGCTGCCGGACTCGGTGTTTCGGGATGGCACAACGGCATTCCCTATTCCGATGCTGAGGTGGGACTTTGCACGTATTCCGCGCGCTACACCGGGCGCACCCTCCCTTCCGCGGCAGGTATTGGCAATGCTGATCTCTTCTACACGGAAGACAGCGGTACCTATTTCGTGAGTACCCGTGATTCCGGTGCCGACGGCAGCTGGGCCGATGCGCGCATGACGGATGCCGAGAAATTGATCGCGACCGTCAAGCGGCATACCCATCAGATTAGCGACCAGCGCATCGATCTGCCGCGTGGTGAGCCTCATTTCAGTGCCCACAACAGCTGGAACTCGAACACCCCGGGCACCACGGTGTTCATGCCCATCGCCAACGTCTCCGAACAACTGCTCGGTTTTCTTTTCATCGTGCTCGGCTCCGGCTACACGCTCTGGGATGATCGTCATGGGCGCACGGCCGGTGACTTCGAAGCCTTCCACAAGAGCGGCTTGCTCAATCCGGAAAAGAAATACGCGCACTCCTACATGGAGCAGTACATCCTGACCTGCAGCGCCGTCGAGATGGGCGACATGGGCCACAACATGGCCCTCGCCCTGCAACCTCTGGGCCTCGGTGGATGGTTCTATTCGGGCATCAGTCCTTTCTCCCTGATGGGGGCCGGTGCGGCCAAGGGTGTGCCCGGACTCGGCTTCACTTTCGAGAGCCGCCCCGAGTGGGGCGTACCCAACCCGGTGGGGCTGGAGGGTGTCTACCAGGGTTACTGCCCGCCGTGGTACCCTGACATGCGTGCCGCGGTGCAGGCTTACGTCGATCTGAAATTTGCCAAGGGCGGTACCTATGATCCCACCAGCCCGGGCCCCTTCAAGGACAACGCCAGCATCAAGGGCGCAGCCGTTCCTCCCGAACCGGAGTTGGTGGAAGCGGTGGTCGCGGCTGCGGATTACATCTACAAGACCTATGGCAAATTCCCCGGCACGGTGCCCACGCTCTATATGCGGTTCTATACGCAGGCGCATCGACTCGAGACCGATTTCTACGACAAATTCTATGCGGCCGGCGCTTACCTCGAGACGCACAAGCGCAATGTGGCGCGCTGGCTGAAGAAAAACGGCGAGGCCTGAGCCATGCGTCCGCGCCTTACGGAGCTCGGCAAGGATCTTTACCACTGCGCGGACTGCAGCTACTGCGTGGACGCCGTGTGGGAAGAAGCAGGGCTCGCGCATGTGTGCGCGACCCTGCAAAGTCACAGTCCGCTCGCGAGCTATTCGGGCCGTGGCTATATCGCCGCGGCCCGCGCTTGGCATGAGGGCGCGCCGCTCGATACCTCCACGCTTGCCGATCGCGTGTTCACCTGCAGCACCTGTGGGCACTGCGAGACCGTTTGCCCCATCGGGCTGCGACCCACCCAGGTGGGGCTTGCCTTGCGCGCGGAACTGTGGGCCGAGGAGGCTGTCCCGGCCGCAACGCGTGCACTTGCCGACAGCGTCCTGCGTGACGGCAATCCCTGGGGAGTGCCGCGTGAAGCGCGCAACAACTGGCTCTCCGCCGCTACAGCACCAGCCTCGCGTGGTGATCTGCTCTATCTGCCGGGCTGTGCCGCTGCCACCGGCCATCCAGCCGAAGCCCGCGCTGCGGCCACGCTCATGCGGGCCGCAGGCCATGCCGTGCATGCACTGAAAGGGGATGGCTGCTGCGGCGCGCCCCTGCATGAACTGGGTCGCCCGGAGGACGCCTCGCGTCTCATCGCCGCGCTGGCCCGTCGCGCCGAGGGGGCCATGCCCATCGTGATCTCCGGGCTGGAATGTGCGGCGAGTTGGGCGAGGCATGACACCAGCTCAGAACCTGTGCAGTTTCTCGACTGGCTGCTGCAATACCTGGACGAAGGTGCGCTCACACTCATGGTGCGGGAGGGCGAGGGCAGGGACGTCGTCCTCCATCACAGCTGTCAGTCGCGCAACGCCGCCGAGGTCAACGAGGCCTTGCGCAGGCTTTGTGATCATCTCGGTTTCCGTATCCACGAGGCGGCCGGTTCTCCCCGCCATGTGGTGTGTTGTGGCGCAGCCGGCGGGATGCCCGCCATCGCGCCCACCTCGGCGCAACGCATGGCTGAAGCGCGGCGCGAGGGTCTGCCGGATTTGCCCCTGCTCTCCGCGGATATCCGTTGTGTAGCCCATCATCGGCAGTCCGCGCCCGCGGCCCGGGTTTTCGGGCCTGCGGAATTCATCCTCGCCCATTGCACGGTGGGGGCATGAGCGTCGTGGAAGAAATCTGCGCGGAGATCGATCCCGCCCGAGTGTTTCGCGATCCGCTCGATCTGCTGACCTACCAGCGGGACTGTTCGGTGGTCACTCCCGGTCAGGCCTCGGTACTCGTGCGGCCCAACAGCAGTGCGGAGATCTCCTCCGTGTTGAAGCGTGCCCAGGCAAGCGGCACGCCGGTCTATGCCCGTGGCGCCGGCACCATGTATGCCGGCGGCGTGAACCCGGCGGCGGGTGGCGTGGTGCTCGACCTCTCGGGGATGGATCGCATCCTCGAGATCGATCCTGCGCGTGGGGTCGTGGTGGTGGAGCCCGGCGTGCGCTTCGGCAGCTTGAGCCAGGCGCTCAAACCTTTCGGACTCACGGTCGGCATCATTCCCTCCACTGCGCCCACTGCCACGGTGGGCGGCGCGGCATCTGCCCACGCACTGGGGACGGGATCCGCGCGTCACCAGAGTTTTGCGGACGAAGTGGTGGGACTGCAGGTGGTGCTGCCGGATGGACGCGTGATCGAAACCGGTTCGGCCGCAGCGCGGGGCAAGCATTTTCATCGCTTCGGCATGGGACCCGATCTCACCGGGCTCTTCCTCGGTGGAGATGGCACGCTGGGGGTGATCACCGCCATCGCGTTGTGGCTGCATCCCTTGCCCGCGTTCCGCACGACAGCGTGCCATCGATTCCCCGATGCGCAGTCAGCCGCAGGTTTCATCGCGGCGCTGCAGTCACGGGAACTCATGCGCAATGTCTGGTATGCGAGTGGCTACGAAGCCGGGACGATCAAGGGCCGGGTGCTCGCCGCGAGGCCCGACCATGCGCCGCAAGCTTGGCCGGGCTTCTGCGTGGGTCTCGATTTCGGCGGCGACGAGCCCTTGGTGCGTCATGACATGGCGCTCATCGCAGACCTCAGTGCCGAGCACGGCGGTGCGCCCTTCCCACTCTTCGATGAGGTGTATTTCAATCACCTGCGCAACGAGGAGATCTACTGGTATGGCTATGCCGGCTATTTCTCACGTTCGCGCTGCGCGATCCTGATGAGTTCGCTCGCAACCCCTGATCTGCCGCGATTCCTTGACAGTGTGCAAGGATTGCGCGAGAGCGAACCCGCCTTCCTGTGGGGCGGCGCCGTGGTGATCTGTCGCCGCGGCCTGCACGGGGGAGTGCTTGCCTTCTATGACGAGGCCAACCAGTGGCCGGAGGCTCAGGCCGCCGCGGCTCGTGCCGCCGCGCGACTGGTCGAGGCCGGTTGCACGCCCTACAAGACCGGCAAGATCTGGGCGGGCGAGCTGCAGGAATTCACGGCCTACCACCAGACCCTGACGCAGCTGAAGCACACCTTTGATCCGCGGGGCATCCTGTCGCCCGGCAACCTCGGCCTCGGGCTTTCCGCTCGGGACGCCGACGCGCCGCTCGCTGCGCCCCGCGACTCTCGGATGGCGCTGGACCCGGACTTTGTCCTGCATCCCCAATTGGTGCGGGATTTTCATGTGCTGGGACGGTGTGGTGAATCCCGCCTGCATGTCCTCTTGCGGCGGAATGCCGTGCTGCCATGGTTCCTGCTGGTGCCGGAGACCTCGGTGCAGGAATTGTTCGAGCTGCCGCCGCCGCTCAGACAGGATCTCGAGGCGCGTGGCGATGTGCTCGCGCGTTTCGTGAAGGCTCACTTCAACAGCGACAAGATCAACGTGGCCGCCATTGGCAACATCGTGCCCCAGCTGCATCTGCATGTGATTGGCCGGCAGGTGGATGATTGCTGCTGGCCTCTGCCGGCCTGGGGCCATCTGCAGGGCAAAGCCAGCTACTCCGCTGAGACTCTGGCAAACCTCACGACCGCGCTCGGAAGCTTGCCGGGATTCAATTTCACCGCCGTCGCTGACGGCATCCCTTCACAGCCCTGAATGACCGCCAAGGCAAGCGCATGGACGGTGATCATCAGGCACTCGCACGCGGCAACCCATGAATGACCAGCACGCGCCGCTCGCCGGCGAATTCGATTACATCATTGTCGGGGCAGGCAGCGCCGGTTGCGTGCTTGCGAACCGTCTGTCGGCAAATCCCGGCTGCTCCGTCCTGGTGCTGGAGGCGGGCGGCAAGGATGACTATTTCTGGATCGACATTCCCGTCGGCTATCTCTTCACCATCGGCAATCCGCGCACCGACTGGTGTTTCAAGACCACCGAGGATCCGGGGCTGGCAGGACGCAGCCTGGGATATGCCCGCGGCAAGGTGCTGGGAGGATGTTCTTCCATCAACGCGATGATCTACATGCGTGGCCAGCGCGAGGATTTCGATCACTGGGCATCGCTGGGAAACCGCGGCTGGAGCTGGGACGAAGTGTTGCCGGACTTCAAGCGCATGGAAGACTACGCACATGGCGGTGATGAGCTGCACGGTGTGGGCGGAGAGTTGCGCGTGGAAGAGCGCCGCGTCAGCTGGGAGATCCTCGATGCCTGGCGTGAGGCGGCAGAAGCCTGCGGAATCCCGCGCATCGATGAATTCAACCGGGGCGACAACCACGGCAACGCCTACTTCCAGATGAACCAGCGCCGTGGCATGCGCTGGAGCGCAACCCGCGCGTTCCTGCGCCCTGTTCTCGGCCGACCCAACCTACAGGTGCGGACCGGGGCGCAGGTTCACAGGCTCGAATATGCGGCTGGAGAATCCCCGCTCAAAGTGGAAGGACTGCTGTATCGCGACGCCGGTGGCCTGAAGAAAGTGCGCGCGCGTCGCGAAGTCATCCTCGCCAGTGGCGCCATCGGCAGCCCGCAGATTCTGCAGCTGTCCGGTATAGGCCCTGCGGAGACGCTGACGGCGCAGGGTGTTGCGGTCAGACATGCGCTGCCGGGAGTGGGCGGCAGCCTGCATGACCATCTGCAGATTCGCACGGTCTATCGTGTGAGCGGGGCGAAGACGCTCAACGAACGCGCCAACAGCCTGTGGGGGCGCGTCACCATGGGGCTCGAGTATCTGCTGTTCCGTACAGGTCCGCTGACCATGCCACCCTCGCAGCTCGGTGCCTTTGCGCGCAGCGATACCGACCAACCCACGGCCAATATCGAATGGCATGTGCAGCCCTTGTCGCTGGATCGCTTCGGTGAGCCGTTGCATCCGTTTCCCGCCATCACGCCTTCGGTGTGCAATCTGCGCCCCACCAGTCGTGGGCACGTCCGCATCCTTTCACCCGACCCGGAGGCCGCGCCTGAGATACGGCTCAATTACCTGTCCACGCCCGAAGATCAGAAAGTCGCGGTGGATTCCCTGCACTACACCCGGCGCATCATGGCTTCAGCGCCACTGGCGCGTTATCGGCCGGAGGAATGGAAACCCGGTCCGGAAATCACGAGCCCAGAGGCCATGATGCAGGCAGCGCGCGAGCTCGGCACGACCATTTTTCATCCGGTCAGCACCTGTCGCATGGGCCGTGATGAGGCCGCCGTGGTGGATGACCGCCTGCGGGTGCATGGTGTGCAGGGCCTGCGCGTGGTGGATGCCTCCATCATGCCGCGCATCACTTCCGGCAACACCAATGCGCCGACCATGATGATTGCGGAGAAGGCCGCGCGTTTCATCCTCGCCGGCGAGTAGGGTCGGTGCTCACTGCGCCTTGCGGAAAGTGAGATTGATGCGATGGGCGCCAGTCGCCGGATGCACGCCCGGTTTCAAAGTCAGCACGCCGTGATAGTGGCGCCGCGCCGGGCCACCCCACACGATGACATCCCCATGCTCAAGTGGAATGCGCATGACCGGTGCGCTCCGCGTGGCGCCTCCGAACTGGAACACCACCGGCAAGCCCAATGAGACGGAAACGATGGGCGCGGAGAAATCGCGCTCGTCGCGATCCTGGTGCAAACCCATGCGCGTGCCCACGGCATAGTGGTTGACGAGACAGGCGTCCGGCATGAAGTCCGCAAATCCGGCGTGCTCCGCCGCCTGTTTCGCCAGCGCAAGCCACGGCGCCGGCAGCGCCGGCCAGGGCTCGCCGGTTAGAGGATCGGTGGCCTCGTAGCGGTAGCCCCGACGATCGCTGACCCAGCCCACCTCGCCGCAGTTGCTCATGTTGACGGAGGTCCAATGTCCGCCCGGGGTCTGCATTCGCCGCGGAGGAGAGGCGATGGCCATGCGTGCCACATCCTCCAGCAGCTGTGGGGCGAGCGCGAGCGCAAAGCCGGGCAGCAGCATCACGCCGGCCGGCAGCGTCCCGGCGGCTGTGCTCTCCTGCGTGCCGCTGAACAGATCTTCCATCATCGATACATAGGCGCAGGCCCGGCTCTCATGCACAATCGCGCGGCAACTTTACAGGAGGCATCATGGTAGACCATCAAATCGGAACGGGCGCCCTCGCCGAGGCCGGCAAGTTCGTGCGCGTACATTACACGGGCTGGCTGCATGACCCGGCTGCGGCCGACAACAAGGGCCGCAAGTTCGACAGCTCGCGCGACCGCGGTCAGCCCTTCGGTTTCATGCTGGGTGCAGGCCAGGTGATTCAGGGCTGGGATCAGGGCGTGGCAGGCATGCGCGTCGGGGGCCAGCGCACGCTGACCATTCCCCCCGAACTCGGCTATGGGGCGCGTGGCGCCGGGGGCGTGATTCCGCCCAATGCGACCCTCGTCTTCGATGTGGAGCTTCTCGCCGTCGAATGAGGCGCCCGTTTACGGGATCTGTGCGAAATACGCCTGCATGCCCGCCAGGGTGAACAGGCGTGGGTAGTCAGCCTCGGGAATGTCGAGGCCGGTATGCTCGTGCAGGCCGACCACGAGATTGAGGAAATCCATCGAGTCGAGATCCAGCGCGAGGCGCAGATCCGCGCTGGCGCTGACTCCCCCGAGATCCGCTTCAGGTGCAATACCGGCCAGGATCTCCGCAACGAGGCGGCGCAGATTCTCTTCGTTCATAGACTCTCCGGTGCCGCGAGGCGTTGTGCGATATCAGCCAGCAGACGCCCTCCCTGGTGTCCATCACTCACGCGATGGTCGGCCGCCAAGGTCACGGTCACCACTGGTTGCGCCGCCAGACCGCCATCTTCCGTATGCCAAGGACGCTCGACAATGCTGCCAAAGCCCAGCATCGCCACCTGCGGTGGATGGATGATCGGCAGCACGGTCTCCGCGCTGCGCTCACCGAGGCTGGTGATGGTGATGGCCGCGTCGCGCAGCTCTGAGCCACGCAGCCCGCCATTGCGCGCGCGTTGCACCAGATCCCGCAGGGCCTGCATCAGCCGGGTGAGATCCATCAGATCCACATCATGCACCGCGTCCCACGAACCAGTAGTAACCTTCGGCGTCGCGCATCACGAGATCTCCAGTGAGATACCAGTCACCCTGAAAGCATTTCTCGTAGCGGGCGTGTTCGTCGAGCTAATCACGCATCATCGAAGGCCATCCCCGCCGGAGTACGAGCTCGCCTTCATCCATGGGCGTGTCGAGATGCTCCAGTTCTCCCGAGGGCAGACGGCGCACCACGGAGGCTTCGATGCCGGGCAGCGGCAGGCCCATGGAGCCGGGCTTGATCGGCAGCGCGGCGTAATTAGCGATCATGATTCCGCCGGTTTCGGTCTGCCACCAGTTGTCGTGAAAGGGTCGGCCGAAAGCCTCCCGGCTCCAGACCACCGCTTCGGGATTCAGCGGCTCACCGACACTGCTCATGAAGCGCAGATGGGGCAGCGCATGACGACGCACCGCCTCCGCGCCGAGCTTCATCATCATGCGGATGGCGGTGGGTGCGGTGTACCACACCGTGACTGCTTCTTCCTGCAGGATGCGATACCAGCTTTCGGCGTCGAATTCCGCTTCCACCACCACATTCGTCACGCCATGCGTCAAGGGCGCGATGATCCCGTAGCTCGTGCCCGTGACCCAGCCGGGATCTGCCGTGCACCAGAACACGTCCCCGGGATGCAGATCGAGCGCATGAAAGCCGGTCATATGATGGGTGATGACTGCTGCATGCACATGGAGCACGCCTTTGGGTTTGCCCGTGGTGCCGCTGGTGAAATGCAGCAATGCGCGGTCTTCCGGATCGGTGTCCGGAATCTCGAACACAGCGGATTGCCCGGCCAGCAGCGCAGGCCAGGCGATGACCCCGGCGGCTTTCTCCACGGTCTCGTCTTCCACCACGATCACATTGCGCAGCGTTGGCAGAGACGCACGCAGCGGGGCGATCTTGCGGCGATAGAGACTGGCCGTCGTCACCAGCACCTTCACGCCCCCCAACGCGAGGCGGGTGGTGAGAGGTTCCGGACCGAAGGCGGAAAAGAGCGGACACACCACGCAGCGTTGCTTGAGCGCACCCAGCGCTGCGATGTAGAGCTCGGGAATCCGGCCCATGAGCAGGAACACAGGATCTCCCGCCGCGACACCAAGCCCCGCAAGCGCGTTGGCAAAGCGACTGGTTTCGGCAGACAGCGCGGCATAACTGAATTCGCGCCGCGCTCCTTCGCGGCCAATCCAGCGCAAGGCGATGTGCTCGCCACGCCCATCGAGGACATGGCGGTCCACCGCTTCATGGGCGATGTTGAGGCCACGGCCATCAGGCAGGCCCTGTAGATTGCTGCGCGCGTCGTCCCAGCTGAAGTGCGCGCGAGTCTCCGCGTAGTTCGTGAGATTGGGACGCACCGCACCGGGAAAGGGAGGCTTGTCGATGCGCGGATAGCGCGCGCCCAGAGGGTTGATCGGATCCTGATCTTGCATCGCATTCCTCGCGAAACCGGATGGCGGAAAGGCCAAACTACCCTGAATCCGACCCTCGTGACTGATGATGATCAACTGGACCGCCTGCCGCCGACTGAGCGTCCAGGGCGGAGATCGTCGCGTCGATGGCAATCGGGTCGCTCTCGCCGCGTACTGTACGGAACAGCCGGTCAGCCTCCGGGAAATGTCTCTGCAGGAGATTGAGCCACTGTTTCAGTCGCCCAGGGGCGTGTCGGGGCGCGACTTCCAGGCGCACGCGCTGCCAGTACTCCGCGATCATCGGCAACAGGCGCGCCCAGGCACCTTCCTCGCGCGGACCCTGCCTGCCGGCCAGCCAGTCCCGGATGCGGCATGCCAGGAAGGGATCAGCGAGCGCACCGCGCCCAAGCATCACATCCACCAGACCGCTCTCCGCACGGCAGCGCAGGTAGTCGTCCAAGGTCCAGATCTCACCATTTGCAACGACCGGAATGCGGACGGCCGCGGCAATCCTCGCAACCCAGGCCCAGTGCGCCGGCGGGCGATAGGCCTGATCCCGGGTGCGGGCGTGCACCACGAGCATTTCGGCGCCGCCCTCGGCCAAGGCCTGGGCGGCCTCGATGGCGAGCGAAGTGTCGCGAATGCCGAGCCGCATCTTGGCCGTCACTGGCACCCGTCCGCCACTGGCGGCGGCCACTGCACTCGCGATGTCATGCAGCAAGCTGGGCTCCGCCAGCAGCACGGCTCCACCCCGATGGCGGTTGACCTGGGGTGCCGGGCAGCCGAAGTTGAGATCGATGCCCGCCGGCCGCAGGGCAAGCAGACGTGCGGCGTTCTCTGCCAGACGTTCGGGATCGGAGCCCAGCAACTGGACCCGTACCGGCGTGCCGGCAGGCGTGCACGCACCTGCCCGCAATTCGGGCGCGGCCTTGAGGAAGCTGCGCGCGGGCAGCAGACTGCCGGTCACGCGCACGAATTCGGACACGCACCAGTCATAGTCCGCGGCGCGGGTCACGACTGCCCTCAGCCGGGCATCGAGCAGGCCCTCCATGGGGGCGAGCAGCAGGCGCGGTGGGACGGGTGTGGGCTGCAGGTCTGCGGTCTCGCGGACAGAAGGGCACCCACCATAATCACCCGGCTGGATTCACACCAGCCGGCACGTCGGGTTGGAATGCCGACCCGGAGGAATGCACATGGCCTTGATCAGGATTACGCCCCGCGTGGCCTTGCCCGACAGCGAGATCAGCTGGGAGGCCCTGCGCGCGCAAGGCGCCGGTGGACAGAACGTCAACAAGGTGTCCAGTGCCATCCATCTGCGCTTCGACATCAAGGCTTCCTCGCTGCCTGAAACCTGGAAAGTTCGGCTCTGCGAACGGCGCGATCACCGCATCTCACGCGAGGGCGTGCTGATCATCAAGGCGCAGCGCCATCGCAGCCAGGAGCAGAATCGCGAGGACGCTCTGGCGCGTCTGGTGGAACTGCTGCAGACCGCGAGCGTGGTGCCGAAGGTCCGCAAGGCCACCCGACCCACACGCGGGGCACAGGAGCGACGACTGGCCGGCAAGGCGCGGCACGCCAGCCTCAAGCGCCTGCGTGGTGATCGACCCGACACCTCAGACTGAATCCTGTGCGATGATTCGTCGCCCTCAAGCCCACGACAGGAGACCCCGATGAAACTCTACGAGATGCGAACCTACACTCTGCAGGTCGGCAAGATGGGCGAGGCGGTGAAGCTGTATTCCGAGCTGGGTTTCCCGGCGTTGCAGCGAGCTGGTCTCGACCGCAAGCTGGTGGGGTATTTCCAGGCCGATACGGGCACCATCAACCAGTTGGTGCACCTGTGGAAGTTTGACGATGACGCGGACCGCCGGGCCCACTGGGCGGCACTTTATGCCAACCAGGAATTCATTGAAGGCTTCGCCGCGAAATTCCGTCCGCTGCTGGTGTCGCAGGAAGTGAAGCTGTTGACGGCGGCGCCGTGGGGGCCACATCCCTGAGGGGATCCGCCCTCGTGTCCGCCGGCCATTGGCATGCGCCGATCGCAAGGCGATGAACGAATGAGAAGGTGGTGCCGGGGGTGGGACTCGAACCCACACATGGTTTCCCATACTGGATTTTGAGTCCAGCGCGTCTACCAATTCCGCCATCCCGGCAGGAAGGCGCAGTATAGTGAAAGGCTCCCCGCGGGGGCTACTCCCGAAATGATGATGCCAACTCCGGCCCATAGCCGGAGGACGGCATGAAGCGCATGCAAAAGTCTGATTTCCATTACGACCTGCCCGAGTCACTCATCGCCCAGTATCCCTTGCCGGAGCGCGCTGCCGCGCGCCTGCTGACGCTGGAGGGACGTACCGGTGCACTCGCCGATCGCCTGATTCGCGATCTGCCCGAGATCCTGCTGCCGGGCGATCTGCTGGTGATGAATGACACGCGGGTGGTCCCGGCGCGTCTCCATGGCCGGAAGCAGAGCGGTGGACGATTCGAATTGCTGGTCGAGCGCCTGATCTCCTCGCACCTGGCACTGGCCCATGTGCGCGCAAGCAAGGCTCCCAAGCCCGGCATGACCCTGCTCGTCGAGGGCGGGGGCTGCCTCGTGGTGCAGGAAAAACGCGAGGACGGCCTTTATCTGCTGGAAGCCGCAGCAGGCGAGGGACTCACCGCCTTGCTCGAAGCACACGGCCACATGCCCTTGCCGCCTTACATCAGCCGTGCGGATGAGCCTGCGGATCGCGACCGCTATCAGACCGTCTTCGCGCGTCGCCCCGGCGCGGTGGCGGCGCCGACTGCGGGGCTGCATTTCGATGAGGCCCTGCTGGCCGCGCTCGAGGCGCGCGGGGTATTGCGTACCACCGTCACCCTGCATGTGGGCGCGGGCACCTTTCAGCCCCTGCGCAGCGAGCGCATCGAGGATCACCACATGCACGCGGAATGGCTGGAGGTCTCCGCGGAAACCGTGGACGCAGTCGCGGCGGCGCGCGCGCGGGGCGGGCGCGTGGTGGCCATCGGGACTACGGCCGTGCGCGCACTCGAGACGGCAGCACGCAACGGCGTCCTCGAGCCCTATACGGGCGATACCCGCCTGTTCATCACGCCGGGTTATCGCTTCCGGGTGGTGGACGCGTTGCTGACCAATTTCCATCTGCCCGAATCCACCCTGTTGATGCTGGTCAGCGCCTTTGCCGGTCATGCGCAGGTGATGGCCGCCTACCGCCACGCGGTGGCAGGCGGATACCGCTTTTTCTCTTACGGGGATGCCATGTGGGTCACGCTATGAAATTCGCCCTGGAGGCCACCGACGGTCGCGCGCGTGCCGGGCGCCTGGAATTTCCGCGGGGCGTGATCGAGACACCCATCTTCATGCCGGTGGGCACCTACGGCACCGTCAAGGCGATGACACCGCAGGAGCTGGAAGGGCTGGGGGCGCAGATCATCCTCGGCAACACCTACCACCTGATGCTGCGCCCGGGCACGGAGATCCTGCAGGCCCATGGCGGCCTGCACGGTTTCATGCACTGGTCCCGGCCCATCCTGACCGACTCGGGTGGTTTCCAGGTCTTCAGCCTGGGGGACATGCGCAAGATTTCGGAAGAGGGCGTGACCTTTCGCTCGCCCATCAATGGCGACAAGGTGTTCCTGTCTCCCGAACGTTCCATGGAAGTGCAGCGGGCCATCGGTTCCGACATCGTAATGGTGTTCGATGAATGCACGCCTTACCCCGCCACCGAGTCGGCCGTGCGCACCTCGATGGAGCTGTCGATGCGCTGGGCCGCGCGCAGCAAGCAAGCGCATGGCGACAGTCCCGCCGCCCTGTTCGGCATCGTGCAGGGCGGTGTGCATCAGGGGTTGCGTGAAGCCTCGGCGGCGGCGCTGGTCGAGCTTGGATTCGACGGTTATGCCATTGGCGGACTCTCCGTGGGTGAGCCCAAGGAGCACCTCTACGGAATCACCGCCTTCACCACCGGCCTGCTGCCCGTGGACCGGCCCCGCTACCTCATGGGGGTAGGCACACCGGCGGATCTGCTGGAGGCCGTCAGCCAGGGGGTGGACATGTTCGACTGCGTGATGCCCACCCGCAATGCCCGCAACGGTTACCTGTTCACCTCACAGGGCGTGGTGAAGATCCGCAACCAGCGGCATCGGGCCGACCTGTCGCCGCTGGACCCCGACTGCAGCTGTGATACCTGCCGGCACTACTCGCGGGCCTACCTGCACCATCTGGACAAGCAGAACGAAATCCTGGGCTCGCGGCTGAATACCCTGCACAACCTGACCTATTACTTGGCACTGATGCGCGGGATGCGGGCGGCCATTCGGGCCGGGGAATTCGCGCATTACCGGCGGCGCGTGGAGGCCGGCTGGGCGGCGGGTGCACAGGGGTGAGCCGGCCGCGCGGCCTGTGCCATAATGCGGGCCGTTTTGCCCGGGGGTAAGCATGAATTTCCTGATCCAAGATGCCATGGCGCAGACCGCCGGTGGTGCCCAGCAGGGCGGCCTCATGGGCTTCCTGCCGCTGATCATCCTGTTAGTCGCCTTTTACTTCTTCGTCATCCGGCCCCAGATGAAACGCCAGCGCGAGCATCAGACGCTCGTGCAGGGCCTGCAGAAGGGCGACGAGGTGGTGACCAACGGTGGCCTGCTCGGGCGGGTCAGTGAACTCGCCGACGTGTACCTGAAGGTCGAGGTGGCCAAGGGCGTGGAGGTCAAAATCCAGCGCGCTGCCGTCTCCATCGTGCTGCCCAAGGGCACCCTGAAGGAAATCTGAGCCCACGCCGGTCGCAAGGATCGGCTACGGAAACCCGCAATGAACCAATATCCCCTCTGGCGTTATCTCCTGGTGCTCGTGGTGCTCATCACCGGCATCCTCTATGCCGCGCCGAATCTCTACGGCCAGGCCCCCTCGCTGCAGATCTCCGCGCGGCGCGCTGCGCCCGTCGACGAGTCCCTGGAAAAGTCCGTCACTTCAGCGCTGGAAGAAGCCAAGGTGCCGTGGCTGGCCGTCGAACGCACGGACAAGCGCCTGCTCATCCGGTTTCCCGATGATGCTGCCCGTGCCGCCGGCATGCCCGTGGTGAGTGACAAGCTCGGGACCAAGGATTACCTCGTGGCGCTCAATCTGGCGCCGGCCACCCCGGTCTGGCTGCGCGATCTCGGGGCCAAGCCCATGTACATGGGGCTGGACCTGCGTGGTGGGGTGCACTTCCTGATGCAGGTGGACACGGATGCCGTGCAAAGGCAGCTCGAGGATCGCTTCATTGCCGAGCTGCGCGCAGCTTTTCGCGAGGAAAAGGTCCGTTTCCGCACGGTGTCCCGCAGCCCCTCCGGCGGTGTGCTGGTGACGTTTCTGAACGCGGACGCGCTGGCCGCCGGAACGACCATCCTGGACCGCGACTTCGTGGATCTGGAGGCCTCCGAGACGGGTTCG
>VGUA01000028.1 GCA_016874535.1 Gammaproteobacteria bacterium | reverse complement strand
TAATGGATGGCAGGCGGGTCGCGCAGGCAGTGCTCGACCGCGCGCAGTCCAAGGTGGAACGCCTCAAGCAGGAACGAGGGGTAACGCCGTGCCTCGCGACGGTGCTGGTGGGCAGCGATCCGGCCTCGGCCACCTATGTGCGCATGAAGCGCAAGCGCTGTGCCGATATCGGCATGACCTCGCTGCCGGTGGAAATGCCGGCCTCCACCACCACCGCCGAGCTGGTGGCGGAAATCGGGCGCCTCGCCCGCGATGTAAGCGTCAATGGCATCCTGCTGCAGCACCCGGTGCCCCACCATATCGATGAACGCGCCGCCTTCGAAGCCATCACGCCGGTCAAGGACGTGGATGGCGTGACTGCCACGGGCCTGGGACTGATGTGGCTGGGTCTCGATGTCTTCGGCTCCTGTACCCCTGCCGGGATCATGAGCCTGCTGCGCGCCTACGCAGTGGATCTCGCGGGCAAACATGCGGTGGTCATCGGTCGCAGCCCCATTCTCGGCAAGCCCATGGCCGCGATGCTGCTGGAAGCCAATGCCACGGTCACCATCACTCACTCCCGCACCCGGGATGTGGCTTCGTTGGTGCGACAGGCGGACGTCATCGTCGCGGCCGTCGGTAAGGCGCATTTCGTGCAGGGCGACTGGGTGAAACCTGGTGCAGTCGTCGTGGATGCGGGCTACAGCGAGGGCAACAAGGGGGATGTGGACTATGCCGCCGCCTATGAGCGGGCGAGTCTCATCACGCCCGTGCCCGGCGGCGTGGGCCCCATGACCATCGCCACCCTCATCGAGCAGACGGCAGACGCGGCACTGAGACAGCACGGGCTCGCCTGACCCTGACATTGGTGCAAGGCAAGCAACTCCTCGGACGAAGCTCGCATCCGTCGCCAGCCATGCGGGTCCTGATAGCGCCAAACGCCTTCAAGGAGAGCTTGAGCGCCGCAGAGGTCGCAAGGCTCACGGCAGCGGCCTTCCGACTCGCCATTCCGGACGGCACTTGTCTCTGCGTGCCCATGGCGGACGGCGGCGACGGCACGGTGGAGGCGCTGCTCTCCGCGCGAGGGGGACAACGCCTGACCCACACCGTGACCGGGCCGCTGGGTACAGCGCAAGCCGCTACCTGGGGTTTGCTGGGGGATGGGAAAACGGCAGTGGTCGAGATGGCCGCTGCCTCTGGTCTTGCCCTCGTGCCCATTTCGCAACGCAATCCCTTGCACACCACCAGTCGCGGCACTGGCGAACTGCTCGCCCATGTGTTGGACCATGGCGTGCATAGCTTGATCCTCGGCCTTGGAGGCTCCGCCACCGTCGACGGGGGCCTTGGCATGATGCAGGCCTTGGGCGTGCGCTTCTTCGATGCCGCAGGACACGCGCTGGTGACTCCGCTCACGGGCGGTGACCTGCACCGCGTGGCCGATCTCGATGTCGCGGATCTCGATCCCCGATTGCGCGGTATCAGCCTGCGCGTGGCGAGCGATGTGGAAAATGCGCTCCTGGGAAGTCGTGGTGCAGCCGCCGTGTTCGGCCCCCAGAAAGGAGCGACCCCTGCGAACGTGCTCTTTCTGGAAGAAGGTCTGGCCCACTTCCATCACCTCATCGAACGCCGCCTCGGGCGCAATGTGGGGACGCGGGCAGGTGCCGGAGCGGCCGGGGGCGCCGGCGCAGCGCTGATGGCGTTTCTTGATACAGCGCCGGAACCGGGTGCCCGACTCGTGATGGAAACTGCAGAACTGCCGCAGCTGCTGCAGGGCGCGGACCTCGTGGTGACCGGCGAGGGACGACTCGATCGCTCCACTCTTGAGGGCAAGGCTCCCGCACATGTCGCGCGCCTGGCGAAGGCTGCCGGAATCCCCGTGCTCGCGCTCTGTGGCTCGTGTGAAGAGCATGCGCGAGGCGAACTTGCGGGCCTGTTTGACGCCATCCTGTGCTGCCCGGCCACCGACGAGAACGGGTGGTTTTCCCCGGCGCATGCAGCCCAGGCTCTTACCGACGGTCTTTCGGACTTTCTGAAAGCCGGTGTTCTGCCAACTCCGTCACAGTCCTGACCCACCCGTACCTGAATGCGATTGCACGTGCCTCACCGCAGCGTGTACTCAGACAGGTCGGGAAATATCCGCACAAGAACAAGAATGAGCCCACCCGGTAAAGCTTCCGTGACAGTGTCCCCCCTCGGCCGATCCCGCGGGTTCACCTTGCTTGAACTGATGGCGACCTTGCTGGTTGCCGGCGTGCTCATCGCGGTTGCAGTCCCCGGCTTCGCCGCGACCCTGAGGCAGAATCGCCTCCTGGCGGACGCCCACCAGTTTCTCACCGCCCTTAATCTTGCGCGCAGCGAAGCCATCAAGCGTGGCGCCCCCGTGAGCGTGCGGGCGATCGCTGGCAATGGCAGCAACGAGTGGGGCGGCGGCTGGTATCTGTGGTTGAACGAGATGACGAGTGGCACGTTTGTCGGCGAAAAGGTGCTGGAACGTCCCCTTACCTTTGCAGGGCAGATTCTTTTCACCACCTACACGCCGAGTTCGAACCAATCAGCCAGTTTCGCGCCGGAACAGGGAGTCGGTCGGGTCTATGTGCTGAACGCCACAGACGGTACACCGGTGATCGACCGCAACCCGGATCATGACGGTACCGACCTCTCCCGACTCGATCGCGCCCAGGTGTTGCGCAAGGGGGGCTGCCGCCCGGCGTGACGATTTTCTTCCCTGACACGGGGTCTGGGGATCCCTCGGCATCCCGACCCGGCGATCCCTTGGTCTTCGTAGGCACCGTGCGGATTGACACCCGGATCGCGAACCGCTCACCGGTGCGCACGTACTGGCGGACGGAGTGAACCTTAGTAGCCCCCGTTTCTCGCGCGGTGTCACCCTCATCGAATTGATGGCGGTCGTGGCGGCTGTCGCCATCCTTGCCTCACTCGCCTATCCGGCCTATGAGGAACAGATGCGCAAGTCCCGACGCACGGATGCAGCCGGCGCCCTGACCAGCCTCGCCAACGCCATGGAGCGCTTTCAGATTGCCAACGGTACCTATGTGGGCGCCGGCACCACTGGCGGGGATCGCTCGACCGGTGCGCCGGGTATCTTCCCCACACAGGCCCCGCTGGATGGCGAGCGGAAATACTATGACCTGCGCATCTTGAGTGCGTCCCGGACCGACTATGTGCTGGCAGCGATACCGCTCCCAGGGAGCCCCAGGCCACAGACGGCGAACTTCGCCTCGACAGCACGGGGCAACGCACCCGTGGTGGGCAAGCCGGCTGGTAACGGGCTCTCACCGCATGGGGTGACAGCCTGCCGCAGGGCTCGGGATAATCCCCCCATGGATCCCGTCACCTCGATTGAAATCATCCGCACCGCAGACAAGGTCTATCGCTGCAACTGGTCGGAGGCCTTTGGGGAGCAGCCGGTGCAAGTCTTCGCTGGCGCCACGCCAGGGAGCATCGACTTCCAAAGCCCTCTGGTGACCGCGCAGGACGGCTGCGCACTGCACGGCCTGCCGCTGCCCACCTGCTTCGCCCTCGTGCCCCGGCACGGCCGCGCGGTGATTTCGGGGGCACGTCACCTGGCTCTCGAGGGCGCAACCAATCTGCGCGACATTGGGGGCTATGCAGCCCGGGATGGGCGCCGCGTGAAATGGGGCCTCCTGTTCCGCTCCGGGCACTTGTCCGGCCTCAGTGCCGTCGCTCGCGAGGAATTCGCCAGCCTTGGAATCCGCACGGTGTGCGATTTCCGTCTGGAAGCCGAGCGCGTGCACGAGAACGCGCTCCTACCCAACGCCCCGAAGCTCTCGACGATCGGGGTACCGCCCGGCAAAGCGGATCAGCACTTCTTCCACCGCCTGTTCGAAGAGACTTCCGACCCTGAACGGGTGGCAGCAGAAATCGCGGCGCTGCTCCGGGTGTATGTGCTCGATTTCGCCGAATACTTCCGCCGGATGTTCGATACCTTGCTCAATCACGGGCAGGGCGGCATCCTGCTCAACTGTTCGGCGGGCAAGGAGCGCACCGGTGTGGGCGTGGTGTTGATGTTGATGGCGCTCGGCGTGCCGCGCAGCACCCTCAGACATGAGTTCCTGCTCTCGCATCGCTACTTTCCCATTGCGGCGGAGCTCGGCAGGGTGTTACGCAAATATGCCGTTCCCTCGCGGGACGATGCCAGTCTCACGCCCTTGGTCATGCCCCTGCTGGAAACCCGCGAAAGCTATGCCGATGCGCTGTTCGAGGCACTGGATTTGGCGATCGCGAGCTGCGGGGGAGAAGACGAAATGCTCAGCCAGCGTTATGGCCTGGGCCCGGAGGAACGCAGGCAACTGCGCGAGAAATTCACGCGAGAAGAATGAATAGAGGCCGCTTGATGCCGAAACTTTACGTCGACAGTGACAAATACGCCCGGGAAGCCACCTTCCCTCTCGTCGAGGCTTACAACAGTGCGATGAAGGATCTGGTTCGGCGGCGCTTTGCCGAAGCCGGTGGTGACTGGAAGGAGTTCGTGGCTGGAGCCGCCTACGATCTCATTACGCGCGAGGACATCGCCGCCATCGAGCAGCGACTGCTCGCCAACGGTTATCGCTTCGAGCCCTCGGCCATTTCCTCCGCCCGGGAGCGCCCCGATGCCTACAAGGATTCGGGCCTCTATCAGGCCGATTTCAGCTTTGAACATCCGGGGGCTCCGGTCGCGCCGGCCGATGCGGCGGGTCGTGAGCAGCGGGGCGCGGGAGACAATGTCGTGACTCGCGACCACAATCTCGTGGGGATTGCCCGTTATGTCCGCACCAGCGAGAAGGTCATGGAATACCTCACCCAGGGCGTGCCCGAGGACACCATTGCCATCGTCGATGATTCGGGCGGCACCCTGACCGCACCGGTTCTGGAGAAATTCAAGGGAGTGCTCTGCGCGGGCGGCACCACGCGGTCCCATCTGGCCATCCTCACGCGCGAGTACGGCATCCCCTGTCTCATGAACGTGCGGCTTTCGGGCATCAAGGATGGCGACCGCCTTGAAGTGGAAAGCTCGGCGCGCGCCAAAACGGGCGAAGACTATGCACAAGGCATCGATGCCCCCGCGCTGGTCTGGCGCCTGACCCGTTGAGGAGACCCTGATGTCCGATTTCAAGCTTACTTATGACCAGCTGCTGGAGACCAACAATCTCATCCAGCAGAACGCGGACGAGATCTATTGGCTGTGCGCCACCCGCACCGTGCAGGAATCGAAAATCTTCCCCGTTTCGGCCTACATCCTTTTCTCCTACCTCAATGCCTTTTATCGCTACCCGGTCCTGTTGCGCAAAATCGAGGAGCGCATGTCGGCCGAGGAGATCGGTGACCGTGCGCGCAATCAGGGCATCAAGATCGTGGCGTGGTGCTTTCCCTGCTTCTATCTGCTCGGTCGCGAGATGCTGATCAACTGGGGAGTGATCAAGCCCACCGATGCGGTGGAGGACGTCGCCTATGTCATGGACTTCTGGAAACGCTTCCAGCTTTCCTGGCATCGCAACAACGGCAACCTCACCAATCGCCAGGCAGGACACCGCGCGCAGATCATGCCGGAGCAGCGGCTGCAGGTCTTTCACGCCGATGCTTACGAATGCCGGGATGGAGATCCCCTGCACAAGGCTGCGCAGTCATTCCTCGCAGCGGTGGCGCAGTACGGCTTTCTCGTCTCCTGCGAGAGCCGGCTGACCCTGCACAACTACGGCCCCTACAAGCTCACGGACAAGCGCGAGATGCTGGTGCGCGACTTCAATGAGCTGTCCGAGGCCACGGTGCCATGGCTCGATGGCATCGGCAGCGAGATCCCTTATAACAATCTCACCGTCACCATGGTGGTGGAGGGCGTGCACATCAATCTTCTCGATGACTGGGGGTCTTTCGAATCGGTACCGGAACTCAAGGGCGAGAACATGGTGGCGGTAGGGCTCTATACCGCAGACACCCTGTCCAATGGCCACCAGCCGGTCGGCATGGGCAGCCGGGAAGAGCTGATTGCCACTTTCGAAGACCTTACCCAGCGCATCAAGAACGCCACCACACGCCTGTGGCACGTGATGGCGAACTGGACGCGGGACCAGCAGATGGATGCCGGCGCGCTGACCTATTCCGGCGTCATTCGTGAGTTCGCGCTGATTGCGGGAGTCTATGATCCCGCCGACTGGATGCTGATCGACGAGCGCGCCGAGCGCTTCCGGCCGCTGCTGAACGACGAGTACGGCAATCTGTTCCTGGGCGAGCTGGTGGGCTACATCAGTACGCCCACGCAAGTCATGCATAGCTACGCCATGATGCAGCACACGGACCAGCCGGCGAAATCGCTGAGCTATTTCCCGTATTCCATGCTCGCCGATGGTGACTGGACCCGCTCCGTGGGCTCCCTGCGGCCCGGTGCGAGCAACCTGCCCGCGAAAAACGATCGCTACCAGACTTCCCGTGGCGTGCTGTCGCTTGACGAGTACATGGCTACGGCGCGGGATTTCGTGCCCGACGTCTGCCAGCCCCGTTTTCGGCATCTGTGTGGTGACTGGGTGAAGTACCACTACGACACCCCGCTCGCGGATGAGCTGTTCAAGCTGGAGCAGCGGCAGTCGCGCCTCTTGAAGGACAAGGGCGCCGGGCTCACGCGGGACGATATCGAGGCCCTGCGTCGCGCCGAGCAGGCGACCAGCCTGTCACCACGCGTTCCCTATCTGGTGATGCACGCCACCGCCATCCGCAAGCACGGCGAGCCGCCGGCCATTGCCGCCATTGCCGGCCTGCCGCTTGCTGTGGTGGAACCCGTGCTGCAATCCCTGGTGGCCGCCGGACGCGTCAATGAGGCACAAGGGCGTTACCTCCTCTCACCGGCCGGGCAGCTCATTCTGGCCGGCAACTATTCGCGCTTTGAAAGTGACCTGCGCGCCAATGCCTCTTTCATGGGGGCGTATGAACGTTTCGAGCTCATCAATCGCGATCTGAAGCAGGTCATTACCGACTGGCAGACGATGGACCTGGGCGGCCAGCGTGTCGCGAACGATCATGGCAACAAAGATTACGATGCCGTGGTGATTGATCGCCTGGGTGATTTGCATGAGCGGTTCGAGCCGATGCTGCGGGGCCTGGTCAGCGGTGCACCCCGCCTGCGCTATTACGCGGATGCCCTCGGGAAGGCATTCGACAAGGCGGAGGATGGTGCCATCGAGTGGGTCAGCGATGCCCGTATCGACAGCTACCACACGGTCTGGTTTGAACTGCACGAGGATCTGCTGCGGCTGGTGGGCCGTCAGCGCGAGGAGTAAGTCTCATGGCCCACATCGAATTTCTGGATGAAACCATGCGTGACGGGCAGCAGAGCCTGTGGGGCATGCGCATGCAGGCCGGCATGGCCTTGCCGGTTGCATCACTCATCGATCAGACCGGTTACCGGGTGGTTGATCTCACCGGCTCATCGCAGTTCGAGGTCTTGGTGCGCGAGTGCCGCGAGAATCCCTGGGACGGACTTGACCTGCTGGTGGCCGCCATGCCGCGCAGCAAGCTCCGCGCCGGCATGCGCGCCAATGCGGCAGTGACCTTCAGCGTCACCCCGGACGCCCTGATGGACGCCTGGATGCGGCAGCTCAACGTGCATGGCTGCCGCAGCTTCTGGATCTATGACGTGCTGTTCAACATCGACAAGATGCACAGACTGGCGTGGATCGCGAAACAGTTCGGTTCGGAAGTGGCCGGAACCATCATGTATACCCTGAGCCCGGTACACACCGATGCCTATTACGCCGAGAAGGCTGCCGAGATTGCGGCCTCGGACGACATCGACACGCTGCTCCTGTACGACACGGCCGGGGTGCTGGATGCCGCACGCATCCAGTCACTGGTACCCGCGATTCTCGCCCGCGCGCGCGGCAAGCCGCTGGAACTGCATTCCAACAACCGTCTGGGGCAATCGGTCCAGGCCTATCTCGCGGCCATCGATCTTGGCGTGACCATCCTGCACACGAGCTCGCGCCCGCTGGCCAATGGTCCGGCCGTGCCGTCGATTGAGGTGATGACGGGCAATGTCGAACGCCGCGGCCACACGCATGGGATCGACACACGCAAGCTGAAGCCCGTGGCCGATCACTTCGAACGCGTGGGCAAGGCGGCCGGCTTCCTGGTCAACCAGTTTGCCGAGTACGACGTGCTGTCGGTTGATCACCAGATCCCCGGGGGCATGGTGGGCACCCTGCGCGCGCAGCTCGCGAAGCACGGAATGTCCGAACGCCTGAACGAGGTCTTCGAGGAGACCGCCGTGGTGCGCCGCGAACTCGGCTATCCGGGCATGGCCACGCCCTTCAGCCAGCTGGTCGGCATCCAGGCCGTGCTCAATATCGTCACGGGCAAACGCTATTCCGTGATTCCGGATGAAGTCATCCAGTATGCCTGTGGGCACTACGGCCAGACCGTTGCGCCAATCGAGCCCGATGTACTGGACCGTATCCTCGCGGCTCCGCGCGCCAGGGAGATCAGCGCCAATCCGCCGGCACAGCCCTCGATTGAGGAGCTGCGGCGCCAGTACGGCACGGACGATGATGATGAGCTGATCCTGCGGGCACTGGTGCCGGCGACGGATCTCGAACGCATGCGGGCCGCCGGGCCCATCAAGACCACCTATCCCCTGTTGTCCACGCCGGAGCTCGACCAGGTGCAGAGGCTCATGAAGCAGGCGCAGGCGGCGGTGGTGCAGATCAACACTCCTGAGTTCAAACTCCAGATGCGACGCTTCGGCGCCGCCTGACAACACGAGGATTTTTTGATGGGTCGTCTGGACAACAAGGTCGCGCTGATCACAGGCGCAGGCACGGGTATCGGTCGCGGCTGCATGGTGCTGTTCGCGAAGGAGGGAGCGACCGTGTGCGGGGTCTCACGCACGCAGGCGAACCTGGATGAGACGCTGCAACTGGTGCAGTCCGCGGGTGGGCGAGGCAGTGTGGTCTCGGCTGATCTCTCCACGCCCGAAGGCGCCGAGAAGGCGGTGAACGAATGCCTCGCAAGGTATGGCCGCATCGACATCCTCATCAATGCAGCCGGCGTCGGTTATAACTGGCGCCATGTCAGCGCAGGCTCGATGGACCCGGTGCACTCCACCCCCATCGACAAATGGCGGGAAGTCATGGCCATCAATCTGGACAGCGTGTTCTACATGTGCCGGCTTGTGATCCAGCAAATGAAGAAGCAGCAGCAGGGTTCCATCGTCAACGTGGCCAGCATCTTCGGCCTGGGGGGAGCGCCGGACGCCCACACCTACACTGCGACCAAGGGCGCCATCATCAATCTCTCGCGCTCCATGGCCGTGGCCTACGTCGATGATCATATCCGTTGCAATGTCGTCGCCCCCGGGTTCGTGCAGACCCAGATGGTGGAGGATGTACTGCCCATGCTGTTTTCTGCCGAGAATCCGAAGTTGATCTCGCCCATGGCGCGCCCTGCCACCGTGGAAGAAGTGGCCTATGCCACGCTCTTCCTGGCCTCGGATGAGGCGTCCTACTGTACCGGCACCGTGCTCGCCGTGGACGGTGGCGAGACGGCCCGCGCCTGAATCACCGGGCGAGTGCCCCTCGCCCTGCAAGGAGAACCGCAATGTCCAATGACCCGTACGCCGGATTCAAGGCCGCCCAGCGCTAAGGCTGGGCCCTGTTCGCCCCACTGGAAACGCTGACCACGCCTCCCGCCGACCTGCTCGTGGAGTTCGCCGGAGTAGCGGCCGGCGAGCGCGTGCTGGATGTCGCGTGCGGCACGGGAGTGGTGGCGGTGACCGCTGCCCGCCGGGGCGCAGAAGTGCAGGCACTGGATCTCTCGCCCGTGCTCCTGGAACGCGGCCATCACAATGCGAACCTCGCTGGTGTGCAGGTGGAATTCACCGAGGGCGACGTTGAGGCCTTGCCCTATCCGGACGCGCATTTCGATGTGGTCATGAGCCAGTTCGGACACATGTTCGCACCACGGCCGGAGCTCGCCATCGCCGAGATGCTGCGCGTGCTGAAGCCGGGCGGACGCATCGCCTTCTCCACCTGGCCTCCGGAAATGTTCACCGGGCGCATGTTCCTGCTGATCAGCCAGTATCTCTCCCCACCGCCGGGCGTGCCTGCCACCACCGACTGGGGCAATCCCGCCCTTGTGCGCGATCGGCTGGGCGATGCCGTCAGGGATCTGACCTTCCTGCGCGAAATCATGGCGAGTCCTGCGCTCAGCCCGGCGCACTACCGCACGGCCTTCGAACGCACCGCGGCGCCGGTCATCAAGCTGGTAGAGATGCTGAAGGACGACGCGCCGAAGCTCACCGCCTTCCGGGCAGAACTGGAAGCGCTGATCGCACCCTATCTGAAGAACAATGTGCTGCGGCAAGACTTCCTCATGAGCCGCGCCATCAAGTGCTGAGGCCCTGACTCGCGGGCGTCGCTCCGGCGACACCTCATCTCCCCGCTGCGACAATTTGTCGCATTGTGTTCCGCGAATGCGCTGCTAACGTGTCGTCCGCCCTGCTGCCAGGGCGTACTTCGCAACGATCAAGGCATTCCATTCGATGACTCTGCAAATTCCTGCGCGGGGCGCCACCCTGCTCGCTTTCTCGGTCTGTTCCCTGCTCCTGCCGGGCGCCGATGTCGCGGCCATCCAGGTCCATGAAACCATGCTGGTGGAGGGACAACGCACCCACGGCACCCTGACCCTGCCCTCCCTTGATGAAGCACGCGCAAACCTCGGGCGAATTGCCGGCGGCGCATCGGTCATCGACTCGGAGAGTTACCGCACCGGACGCGTCAGCACCCTGCAGGATTCGCTTGGCATGGCGGCCGGAGTCTTCGTGCAACCGCGGTTTGGCTCCGAGGAGTCCCGGCTGTCCATTCGCGGCTCGGGGCTGCAGCGAACCTTCCATCTGCGTGGCATCCAGCTCCTGCAGGACGGCGTGCCCCTGTCGCTTGCCGATGGCGGCGGGGACTTCCAAGGCATCGATGCACTGTCTTCCCAGTACATCGAGGTGTATCGGGGGGGCAATGCCTTGCAGTACGGGGCAACCACCCTGGGTGGGGCCATCAATTTCGTGTCCCCGACCGGATATTCCGCACCCAGGGCGGATGCCCGACTCGAATACGGCAGCTTTGATTACAAGCGCATGCAGGCCTCCTCCGGCGGCAGCCATGGCAAGCTCGATTACTATGCAAGCCTCGGTTACGGCGCCCAGGATGGCTATCGCACCCACTCCGCCCAGGAAAACATCCGTCTCTCTGCCAATACCGGCTTGAGCCTGAGTCCGGCGCTGGAAACACGCTTTTTCGTCTTTATTACGGATTCGGAGTCCGAGCTGCCCGGCAATCTGACCAAGGCCCAACTGCGCGCGGATCACAGCCAGGCGAACTTCCTCAACACGAGGGATGACCAGAAGCGCGATTTCTTCCTGTGGCGGATAGCCAACCGCACGGTCTACGACATGGGCAACTCGCGCTTTGAGCTTTCCGCGTTCTACTCCTACAAGGACCTCTTTCATCCTCTCGCCTCTTTCATTGGCGTGATCGACCAGGTCACCCACGATTACGGCGTGAGCTTGCGCTGGATAAACAACGCGGAGGTCTTCGGCAGACGGAATATCTTCACCGTGGGTTTCATTCCTCAATGGGGTGATACTGACGATGACCGCTCCACCAATGTGTTCGGTGTCCGCGGCGCGCGAACCAACCAGCTGGATCTGCGTGCGGCCAATTACGCCCTCTTCGCGGAGAACCAGCATTACGTGCTGCCGCGGTTGGCGCTGGTCACTGGCCTGCAGCTCACCCGCAGTGAGCGTCGTCTGGAGGATCTGTTCCTTGCCGATGGCGATGCCGGATTTGATGCCGAGTACGAGGCGGTGAGCCCCAAGCTTGGCCTCAGGTATGAGCTGGACGAGGCGAGCCAACTCTATGGCAACATCAGTCGCAGCTTCGAGCCCCCGAGTTTTGGTGAGTTGTCCGGTGCGCGACTCATCAATGTGGTGGCGGATCAATCAGGCACGACCTTCGAGGTGGGTACGCGCGGCAAGCACGCGTTGCTCGGTTCCCAGTGGGATCTCAGTTACTACCGCGCCTGGATAGATGACGAATTCCTGAGCCTGAATGATGCGAACGGCGTGCCGCTCGGCACCGTGAGCGCGGAGCACACCATCCATCAGGGGCTGGAACTGGCACTCGAAAACACCTTGTGGGAGCGGATCGTGATACGCCAGACGTATCTGTGGAATGACTTCCGCTTTTCCGATGACAGGGTCTACGGCGACAACCGGCTGGCGGGCGTGCCCGAGCATTTCTATCGAGCGGAATTCCTCTATCGCTGGCCGCAAGGGTATTACGCCGGTCCGATGGTGGAGTGGGTGCCGGTCAAGGCCGCGGTGGATCACGCCAACACGCTTTTTGCAGACGGTTATGCCACCGTGGGTTTGCGCGCGGGCTATCGCAAGGCACGCGGCTTCAGCTGGTTTGCGGATCTGCGCAACCTCGGGGATGCCGAATATGCAGCGTCCACGGGTGTGATGGCTGATGCCCGGGGGGCAGATCAGGCGCAGTTCCTGCCGGGTGACGGCATTGCCGCCTATGGCGGTATTGAATACCGGTTCTGAGCACCATGACCTTGATGCAGTGGCACAGGCGCGTGGGCATTCTCGCCTGTGGCGCGCTGCTTCTGTGGAGCCTGAGCGGCGCAATGCATCCGCTGATGTCGCGCTACCAGCCGCAACCAGCCGTGCGCACTGCGCCTTTGGTCGCACCGTTGGCGCCTGATGCCCCATCGCTGGAAGAAATTCTTGCCCGTGAGAGTGTGCCAGCCCTCACCGAGGCGCGGCTCCTGCAACTGCCCTATGGCCCGGCCTGGCGGGTCGAGACTCAAGCACCAAAGGCGGCAGCACGTTACTTTCTTGCTGCCAACGGCGAGGAAGTCCCGGATGGCGAACTTCGGCATGCCGAATTCCTCGCCCGCCACTTTCTGGGCGATGAAGACAGTGCCATCACCGTCATCGAGCGCATCGAGCATTTCGGGGAAGACTATCCCTATGTGAACCGGCTGCTGCCGGTGCATCGCGCGCAATTCGCGCGTGAAGACGGCATGCAGGTTTTTGTGGATACCCGACAGGCACTGCTGGCGACCTTGGTGGACACGCGCAAGGCGCGCATGAACTGGATCTTCCTGACCTTTCACAACTGGCGCTTCGCCGAGGTGAAAGATGGGGCCCGCGCAGCCGTGGCAGCGCTGTTCCTGATCGCCGTGCTTGCCACGCCCTTGCTGGGCTATCGACTCTATCAGCGGCGGCGCAGCCTGGTTCTCACGGGCGCGCGCGCCTGGCACAGGCGTCTGGGGCTCACGGTGTCCGTGGTCGTGCTGCTCTCCAGTGGCAGCGGACTCTGGCACCTGATGAAGGGGGTACAGGACCGTGCGGGTGCGCCCGAGGGTCCTCGCCGCGCCGCGCAGACACTCCCGGCGGACACTCTGAACACCCGCAGGCTCAGGCTGGACGAGCCGATGCAATCGCTGGTCTTGCTGAGTCACGAGGGACGTTTCTGGGCTCGCGTGACCACGCTTGCGCCAAAGACGGATGGCACCACCCACAGTCATCACGACGGCAACCACGGAGCCGAGGGGCATGGCGGTCATGGTGGAGGCAGGAGTGATGCCCCCGCGTTCGAGGTGCGCTACCTGCCGCTCGACGACAGGCAGCCTGCCACGCTGGATGAGGAGCGCCACGCGTTTGCCCTGGCCGGACAATTGAGCGAGCGCGGGGCACCGGAACCCACGGCCACCCCGATCACGATGTTCGGTGGCGAGTATGGCTTCATCAACAAATTCCTGCCGGTGATGCGTTTCCAGACGGCTGACACCCGACTGTACGTGCATGCGGAAACCCGGACCCTGGCCGCGGCCGTGGATCCTGCGGACTACGCCGAAGGCTGGTCCTTCGCGCAGTTCCACAAATGGCAGGCACTGGAACCGCTGCTCGGCCGCTGGCCGCGGGACCTGTTGCAGATAGGCTTTGCGCTTGCAATTGCGCTCGTCTCCCTGCTCGGCCTCGTACTCTTCGCGCGGCGCGCGCCGGTTCAAGCCCGGAAGAATTGATTGCTCGGACGCGGCAGACCGAGGTGACCGCGCAGGGTGGTGCTTTCATAGGTCTTGCGAAAAATCCCCCGGCGCTGCAACTCCGGAACCACCTTGTCGACAAAGTCATCGAGTCCCCCGGGTAGCCAGGGGAACATGACATTGAAGCCATCGCAGGCTTCGCCTTCCAGCCAGCGCTGCATCTCGTCCGCCACCATCACCGGCGTGCCGACGATCTCGAAGATGCCGTAGCTGCCGCCAATCCACTGGGCCAGTTCCCGCACGGTCAGATTTTCTTCGCGTGCCCGGCGCAGAATCTTCTCGCGCTGACTCTTGCTGTCATTCGTCTCCGGGATGTCGGGCAGCGGTCCATCGAGATCACAAGCGCTCACGTCATGCCCCAGCAAGACGGAGAGTGAGGAGATGCCGCTGTCCGGGTGCACGAGACTGTCGAGCAGACTCTTGCGCCGCAGGGCCTCGTCGAGCGTGTCGGCCACCACCACGAAAGCGCCCGGCATCACCTTCAGATGCGCAGGGTCTCGCCCGAGGGCGGGCATGCGGGATTTCACATCCCGATAAAAAGCCTGCCCCTGCTCGAAGCTGCTGGCAGCGGAGAAGATCATCTCGGCCGTTTCGGCGGCGAGTGCACGGCCATCCTCGGAAGAACCCGCCTGCACGATGACGGGCCAGCCCTGAACAGGGCGAGCCACATTGAGCGGGCCGCGCACCCGGAAGAACTCGCCCTGATGATCCAGTACATGCAGGCGTTCGGGTTGGAAGAACACCCCTGCATCCACATCCCTGACGAAAGCATCGTCCGCCCAGCTGTCCCACAGTCCAGTCACCACACGGTGAAATTCGCGGGCGCGGCGGTAACGTTCGGCGTGACCCAGATGTTCCTCACGGCCGAAATTCATGGCCTCGTGAGGATTTGCCGATGTCACGACATTCCAGCCCGCGCGTCCCCCGCTCAAATGGTCCAGGGACGCGAATTTACGCGCGATGTGGTACGGGTCGTTGTAGCTGGTGGAGGCCGTGGCGATGAGGCCGATGTGATCCGTGATCGCCGCCAGGGCGGGCAGCAGGGTCAGGGGGTCGAAGGAGGTGACCGTGGCGCTGCGCATGAGGGCGGCCATCGGCATGTTGAGCACGGCCAGATGATCGGCCATGAAGATCGCATCGAAGCACCCTCGCTCCAGGGTCCGGGCAAAGCGCTTGTGATGCGCGAAGCTGAAATTGGCGTCCGGCGCGCCGCCGGGATAACGCCAGGCGGCGGTATGGATGCTGGCGGGACGCATGAAAGCACCCAGCTTCAACTGACGAGAGGGCATCAGGGACTCCGTCTCTTTGGCGGTCCCGTATACTGCCACAGCCCCGTCCCCTTCAAACCGGAGTCTCCCGATGTCACAGCCTGAACTCGCAGATGCTCTTGAGCGTACCGCTTCCGTATTCCGTGCCGACGCGCACAAGGCCCGCGTGACCTTGCGCTCGGATTCGGCCCTGCAAGCCGGCTTTCACTCGCGGGCACGAATGCGCGGTCATGAAATCAGCATCGACGAGCCGAAGGGCATAGGCGGGACGGATCTCGGCGCCTCTCCGGTGGAGCTCGTGCTGGCTGCCCTCGGCAGCTGCCAGGAAATAACCTATCGCGCGTTTGCCACGGCGCTCGGCATTCCGCTGGTCGGTGTGGCAGTCAGCGTGGAAGGGGATATCGACTTCCGGGGGTTCTTCGCCATCGACGAGACCGTTCGGCCCGGCTTCGGTGCCCTGCGGGTGACCGTCAACCTGACGACCTCGGCCAGCCAGGCCCAGGTGGATGCCTTGGTGGCGGCAGTCAACCGCCACTGCCCCGTACTCGACATGCTGAGCACGCCGGTACCCAGCCACTTCGAGACACGCGTAGTAGCGCCCTGATCCCGCCGCACGCGGCAGGCCGAGTGTTGCCGAGACTCAGATGGCTGCACTCAGCTGGCGCAACTCCCGATTGAGGATGGCATCGTTCTCGCTGTAATCGACCGGACAATCCATGAGGTGCACACCGGGCGTTTCCAGGCACTGCTTGAGCAGTGGACCAAGTTCCGCGGCACTGCCCACACGGTGCCCCTGCGCACCATAGCTCCGCGCATAGGCGGTGAAATCCGGATTGCCGTAGGTCAGCCCGAAATCCTTGAGCCCCATGTTGGCCTGCTTCCAGCGAATCATGCCGTAGGCATCATCACGCATGATGAGTACCGTCAGGTTGAGCCCGAGGCGTACTGCGGTCTCCATCTCCTGGCTGTTCATCATGAAGCCCCCGTCCCCGCATACCGCCAGCACCTTGCGCTCGGGATGGACCAGCCGCGCCGCAATGGCCGAAGGCATGCCCGCCCCCATGGTGGCGAGCGCGTTGTCGAGCAGCACGGAGTTGGGCGTATGGGCCTTGTAGTTGCGCGCGAACCAGAGCTTGTAGATGCCGTTGTCGAGGGCGACGATGCCATCTGACGGCATGGCCTTGCGCACCTCGGCGACCAGTCGCTGCGGATAGACGGGGAATCGGTCATCGCGCTCGCTGGCAGCAATGTGTGCTTCAGCAGCGGCTCGGATAGCCAGCATGCGGGCGTGGTCCCAGTGGCGTTGAGGCTTGATCCCGCGCGTGAGACGCATCAAGGCGTTCGCGATATCGCCGACGACTTCAATCTGCGGGAAATAGACCGGGTCGACTTCTGCCGAGCGGAAGTTCACATGAATGACTTCAGCGCCTCCGTGCTGCATGAAGAACGGCGGCTTTTCAATCACGTCATGACCCACGTTCACTATCACATCGGCTGCATCGATCGCCCGGTGCACGAAGTCTCCCGATGACAGCGCGGCATTGCCAATGAACAGCGGATGACGCTCGTCGACCACGCCCTTGCCGAGCTGGGTGGTGACGAAGGGAATGCGGGTGCGTTCGATGAAATCGAGCAGGTTGCGTGAAGTGATCTTGCGATTGGCGCCAGCGCCGATGATGAGGATCGGGCTGCGTGCCGACTCCAGGCGCGTGATAGCCGTGCGAATTGATTTTTCCTCAGGCGTCGGTCGGCGCACGTGGCTGCGCGGAATGGGAATCTGGACGGATTCCTCCTCGGCGATGTCCTCCGGGAATTCCAGATGCACGGCACCCGGCTTCTCCTCTTCGGCCAGGCGAAACGCTTCACGCACTCGCGAGGGAATATTGTCAGCCGAGGCGATCTGGTGCGTGTACTTGGTGATGGGCCGCATCATGTCGACCACGTCGATGATCTGGAAGCGACCCTGTTTTGACGATTTGATCGGCTTCTGGCCGGTGATCATCATCATCGGCATACCGCCCAGCTGGGCATAGGCCGCCGCAGTCACAAAATTGGTGGCGCCTGGCCCCAGGGTGGACAGGCAGACACCGGTCTTGCCCGTCAAGCGGCCATAGGTCGCCGCCATGAACCCCGCAGCCTGCTCATGCCGGGTCAGGATGAGCCGGATCTTGTCGGAATTGGCTATGGCCTCGAGGAAAGCCAGATTTTCCTCGCCGGGGATCCCGAAGATGTACTCCACGCCCTCGTTCTCGAGGGCCTGCACGAAAAGATCGGATGCATTCATGGTTGGGGTCGGATTTGACAGATGACCCGATTATGCCGGAATCCTGACCGAAATCTGTGCAGTGCAGCGCAAGAGCGGCCCACCCCGGGAGGTAACGGCGTGTGCGCAGCAGCGACACGCCGTCACCTGCGTGGCTCAGGCGTAATGGGGCGGGCGTCGCGTGGCCCAGGGCTGGGCCTGCTCGAGCTGTCCGGCAAGGCTGTAAAGGGTTTCCTCATCGCCGTTGCGACCCACGAACTGCATCGCGAGTGGCAGCCCGCTCTTCGCCTGCCAGAGCGGCAGCATCACCGCCGGCTGACCGGTGGTGTTGAAGGGCGCCGTGAACGATGAATAGTCCTGGATGATCTGTTGCCACCATTCGCGCATGCCCACGCCCTTGGCGTTCTGGTCCAGTTCGCCCAGCTTGGCAACATCGCGACCGAGGCCGGGCGTGAGCAATACGTCGTAGTCCCGCATCACGGCTCCCACCGCGCGACACACCGCGTTCTGCCAGCCCATGGCCTGTTCCATCTCGATGCCGGTCACGGTCTTGGCGTACTTGTAGACCTCGAGCGTCACCGCCTCCACCGTTTTGGGGCCGATCTTGCGTCCGGTCATCTGGGCGAAGACCTGCATGAAGTAGCCCAGCGTCGTGGCCCAGATGCGCATGCTGGATTCGTTGAACGTCTCGGCGTCGTACTGGATGCGCACCGGCTCGCAGACATGGCCGAGGTCTTCCAGCAGCTTCACCGTGTCAGAGAGGCGGTCCTTCTGTTCCTTGGCGGTGGCCCGACCGCCGGGCAGCCTGTCCACGACCCCGATACGGAGCTTGCCGGGGTCGCGCATGGCAGCCGCAAGAAAGCTGCTTTTCGGCGGTTCGGCCACGTAGAAATAACCGTCATCCGGCCCTGCCAAGGCGTCGAGCAACGCCGCGGAGTCGCGCACGCTGCGGGTCTCCGCGAATTCAATGGCAAGTCCCCAGAGGAAAATGCCGGCATCGGGGCCGGTGGGGGTGCGGCCACGCGTCGGCTTCATGCCGACCAAGCCATTCACGGCACCCGGAATGCGAATGGATCCACCTCCATCGTTGGCATGGGCGATCGGCACCATTCCGGAGGCCACCGCAGCGCCGGCCCCACCTGAGGAGCCACCGGCCGAATAGCCGAGATTCCAGGGATTGCGGGTGGGACCATAGACCAGTGCCTCGCTGTTGGCGTTGAAAGCCATCTCCGGTGTGGTGGTGGTGCCGACTGTCACCAATCCGGCGGCCTTGCAGCGGCGCATGAGCTCCGTGTCTGCATCAAAGCGCACACCGGCCGCCAGTCGCGAGCCGGCAGAGGTGACCATGCCCTTGAAGTGCATGCCGAACTCTTTCACCAGGAACGGCACGCCGCGGAAAGGTCCCATGGGCAGACCGGCTTTGATCTCTTTCAACGCGGAATCGCGTAACTGCTGCACCACACAGTTCACCTGGGGGTTGAGACGCTCGATGGCATCGATGGCACTGTCGACCAGATCGACCGGCGAGACTTCGCGTCGCCGCACCAGTTCCGCCAAGCCCATTCCGTCGTGACGCGAGTATTCCGGAAAAATCATGAGACCCCCTCTTGGTGTATTGCTTGCCGCGGCGCGCTGCCGTGGTGTCGAGATTACACAAGCCGGCTCTCTGCCCACAACGTTCCGCATTCATTTGGCCTTGGGCTCGCGCATAATGCGGCGCACAGCAAAAACGTCGGGGGAGAACTGATGAAGGCTATCGTGAGTGAACGTGTTGGAGGCCCGGAAACGCTGGTACTCCGGGAATTGCCGGCGCCTCAGCCGGGCAAGGGCGAAATCCTGATCCGCGTGCACGCCTGCGGCGTGAATTATCCCGATGCCTTGATGCTGGAAGACAAATACCAGTTCCGGCCGGAACGTCCTTTTGCCCCGGGCGGCGAAGTGGCGGGCGAGGTGCAGGCCATCGGTGAAGGTGTGGATGGCTTCAAGACTGGTGATCGGGTAATCGCACTGGTGGGGCACGGCGGGATGGCCCAGCTGGTGGTGGCGAGCGCTGCCAAATGCCTGCGCATGCCGTCGAACATGCCCTGGGACGAAGCTGCCGCTTTCATCTTCACTTACGGCACTTCCTGGCATGCACTCAAGCAACGCGCCGCACTCAAGGCTGGCGATACGCTGCTGGTGCTGGGTGCCGCCGGCGGTGTCGGACTTGCCGCAGTGGAACTCGGCACGGCAGTGGGCGCGCGAGTGATCGCCGCAGTGTCCAGCGAAGACAAGCTTGCTCTGGCGAAGGCGCACGGCGCGGCGGACGGAATCGTCTATCCCCGAGGCCCCTTCGACAAGGAGGGCACCAAGGCACTGGCCGAGCAGTTCAAGCAGGTCTGCGGCAAGCGGGGCGCGGATGTGATCTATGACGCCGTGGGCGGCGACTACGCGGAAGCCGCCCTGCGTGCCATTGCCTGGGAAGGCCGGTTTCTGGTGGTGGGTTTTCCTGCCGGCATTCCGAAAATTCCCCTGAACCTGGCTCTCCTCAAGGGCTGTCAGATCGTCGGTGTATTCTGGGGTGCCTATACCGAAAAATCGCCTGGGGACAATGCGCGCAACAATGCGGAGCTGCTGGATCTCTACGCCGGCGGCAAGATCAAGCCGCATGTTTCGGCGCGCTATCCTCTGGCCGAGGCGGGCAAGGCCATTGCCGAGCTTTCAGCGCGACGTGCACAAGGCAAGCTGGTGGTGATGCTGGACTGATCAGCATCAAGCTGCGCCGGGTCGGGCTCGTGCTCTACTTGGCGATGTCGCGGACACTCGAGAGCAAACCATGAAGGAGACACAGGGAATGTGGGGGGACATGTGGAGATCGGTTGCCTGGGGGCTGCTGCTCGGCGCAGCGCTTATGCTGGTGGCCTGCTCCGGCAGGTCCGATGAAGACGCGGTAACCCCATTGGCGGGCACACCCGAGCCGGGCGTTTCCCAGTCGGCAGAGAAACCTGCGGCACCGGCAGCTACAGCTCAGCCCGCACTGATGAATCCCGATGTCACTCCCTCCGCGCCGCCCGCTCCGGCCGCGGCTGCGACTTCGAATGCTTCCGGCGAAGCCATGGGCTCGAAGGCAAAACCCGACTGGGTTTCGAGCAACAGGATTCCGTCCTGCAGAGCCCGCGCGCTGAGCTCGCTCAATACCTGATGCTGCCGCTCCTGGAATTCCTCTTCGATCTCCTCCTGCCGGTTGCGATTCTCCTCGCGTCCAAAGGCTGCCGGGAGTGCCGTCTGTACATCCTGCACAAGTGCCCGCGTGTCCTCACGCAGCCGCTGGCCGCGGCCTGCCGGGAGACGCAGGGCTGACGGCTGCGAGGGCAGTGCGAAGTTGTGGACGTAGCACCAGTCATCGGGCACCGGACGGGTGCCGGCCTCGCGACGCAGCTCAGCCTGAATGAGGCGTCGGCGCCCGGTCCCGGTGGGTCCGCAGGCAAAGACGTTGTATCCGTTGCCGCGCATTCGCATGCCCATTTGCAAGGCCTCGAGTGCACGACTCTGGCCAGGGTGGGTTGCGGGATCCGGAAGTTCCGCAGTGCTGGCAAAGGCGAAGCCTGCGGGATCGCATCGGCGGCGCAGGCTGTCCGGGGGCAGGGCTATCATGCGGTTCTCCGGAAGAGTACGAATGGCACGCAGGGCTATCGTGCGCGAGCCGGTACGGCCCGACCAACCCCGGACGGGTGGCGGTGGAAATGCGGTACGCTTGGCCGTGATTGAAATGCCATCCGTCATGCAGGATCCCACACACACCCAGATGCCCCACGACCCGCTCGTGACACTCGAGGACGTCTCTTTCGCGCGCGGCTCACGGGTGATCTTCGATGGTGTGAACATCGAGATCCCGCGCGGCAAGATCACCGCCATCCTCGGCCCCAGCGGCGGGGGCAAGACCACCCTGCTGCGCCTCATCGGGGGGCAACTGGAGCCTGCATCAGGCAAGGTTACGGTGTTCGGGCGTAATGTGCAGGGCTTGAACACGGCTGAACTCTTTGCAATGCGCCGGCGTATCGGCATGTTGTTCCAGAGTGGCGCCCTGCTGACCGATCTCGATGTATTCGAGAATGTCGCCTTTCCGCTGCGCGAGCACACCCACCTGCCGGAGTCCATGATCCGGACCATCGTGCTCATGAAACTCGAGGTTGTAGGTCTGCGCAATGCACGGCGCCTTTATCCGCGAGAGCTTTCGGGCGGCATGGCGCGGCGCGTGGCCTTGGCACGAGCCATCGCGCTCGATCCGCTGATGGTGCTTTACGACGAACCGTTTGCCGGGCAGGACCCGATCTCCATGGGTATCCTCGTGCGACTGATCAAGCAGCTGAACCGTGCTCTCAATCTCACCAGCGTGATCGTTTCCCATGATGTCATCGAAACCGCAAGTATCGCGGACCAGATGTATCTCATTGCGGATGGCAAGGTGGTCGAGTCCGGGCCGCCTGCGACCATGAAAAGTTCGGCGACACCGGCGGTGGTGCAATTCATGCAGGGCCTGCCTGATGGGCCGATGCCTTTTCATTTCCCCGGCGCTGACTACCTCACCGATCTGATCGATGGGGCATCACCATGATGGATTTTCTCGCCACGATCGGTCGGCGCAGTCTGGCTACTTTCGAGCGCCTGGGCCGCGGCACGCTCTTCCTGCTACAGGTGTGCGCGCGCCTTGGCTTCCTGTTCTCCCGCCCCTCGCTCACGCTCGTCCAGGTCTGGGCAGTCGGCGTGCAGTCGCTGGTGATCATCGGGGTTTCCGGGGCTTTTGTCGGCATGGTGCTGGGCCTGCAGGGCTACAACACACTCGTCACCTTCGGCACTGAGGAATCGCTCGGTGTAGTGGTCGCCAAATCGCTCTGCCGGGAGCTGGGGCCGGTGCTGACCGCACTGCTCTTCGCAGGGCGTGCCGGCTCGGCGCTGACCGCGGAAATTGGCCTCATGAAAGCGACCGAGCAGATTCCGGCACTCGAGATGATGGGAGTTGACCCGCTGCGCCGGCTGATTGTCCCGCGTTATGTCGCCGGTATCATCTCGATGCCGCTGCTGGCGACCATCTTCACCGCCATTGGAATACTCGGTGGGTACTTCTGCGGCGTTGGCCTGCTTGGCGTGGACGAAGGCGCCTTCTGGTCCCAGATGCAGCTGCACACGGCGCTCGGCACGGATATAGGCAACGGCGTGGTGGTCAAGAGCATCGTGTTTGGCGCCGTCGTTACCTGGATAGCCCTCTTCGAAGGCTTCGATGCCGTGCCGACCTCCGAGGGCGTGAGCCAGGCCACCACGCGCACGGTGGTCAATTCCTCACTGGCCGTGCTCGCGCTCGACTTTGTCCTGACCGGCCTCATGTTCGATTGAGCCTCGTCGCAGACTGATCATGCTTTTACGGGAAGCCTTATGAAAATCACGCGTACCATGGAAATCGGGGTCGGCTTCTTCGTGAGCCTGGGCCTCGCCGCCCTGCTGATGCTGGCGCTCAAGGTGGCCAATCTGACCTCGTTCGGCAACGCTGACGGCTATCTCGTCCTTGCGCGATTCGACAACATCGGGGGGCTGCAGGAACGCTCGGCAGTCAAGATGGGGGGCGTGCTGGTCGGGCGCGTCACGCGTATCGATTACGACAGTGAGGCCTTCCGCGCGGTGGTGGAGATGCGCATCGACCCGCGCTTTCGCGAGATTCCGGTGGATACCGCGGCCAGTATCTACACTGCGGGACTGCTCGGGGAGCAATACGTGAACCTGGACGCCGGTGGCGATGAAGAAGTACTGGCCGATGGAGGCGAGCTGGAAATTACCCAGTCTGCGGTGATCATGGAGCGGATGCTGCAGGAATTCCTCTACTCGAAGACCGTCAAAGACGAAAACCCCTGAGGCCCCATGCACCTACATTCTTTTCTCCAGCGCTCCAACCTGTGGGCTCTCCTGCTTTGCACCCTGCTGCTCGTGCCGGTCATAGGAGCGCAGGCCGCGTCTGATGCCAGTGCGGAGGCGCTGGTGCGCGCCACTTCGGATTCGTTTTTTGCCCGGCTGAAAGCGGACGAGGCGCTCAATGCCGCCAATCCCGCAAACCTGATCACCACCGCCGAGGAGCTGGTGCTGCCGCATTTCAACTTCATTGCCATGTCCCAGCGCGCCCTCGGGCGACACTGGAAGGCAATGACGGATGCCCAGAAAGGAAGCTTCGTGCGCGAGTTCCGCAAGATGCTCTTGCGCACCTACGCCAAGACCGTGAATGACCATCGCAACTCGACGGTCAGCTTCAAACCCGAACGGCACGTCTCAGACAAGGTTTCACGCATCCGTACGGAGGTGTCGCGAACCGGAGATGGCCCGCCCTTCCTCATCGATTACGAGATGCACCTCGAATCCACCGGCTGGAAAGTGTATGACGTGACCTTGGACGGCGTGAGTCTGATCGTGAGCTACCGTGCCGGGTTCAACCAGGACATCGGGCGCAGCGGCATTGACAGCGTGATCGAGCAGCTCAGGACCAGGAACCAGAAACCGCTCTGATCCCCGGTCGCGAACCGCTTTTCATCCAGATGCGGCCGGCTGCGGCGCGCCGAGGTGAAACCCGCGATATCCCTCCCCTCGCACCTCGGCAAGGACTTCGCGGTACTTGCCGAGGCCGCCCGGGTAGAATTGCACCGTATTGGGCTTACCGGGAATGTTGGCGCCGAAGATCCAGGACTCCGCCTTGGGGAACAGCGTGGCATCCGCGACCGTTTTGCAGGTGTCACACCACTCCCGTTCCGCCTCGGCGGTGGCTTCGGCAACCGCAAGACCGCGCGCCCTGACGTCCGCCACCAGATCGGCAATCCATTCAACCTGGGCTTCTATGCTCGGCGGCAGGTTGGTGAAGGGGCCGTTGGGTCCGAGGATCATGAACATGTTGGAGAAGTTTGCGGTGGTGACCCCGAGATAGCTCCGCGGTCCCTGTTTCCAATGGTCCGCAATCGACACCGCGCGGCGACCACGCAGATTCATACGCAGATAGTTGCCGTCCACTGCATCGAGACCCGTGGCGAAAATCAGCATGTCGAGCGGGTGCTCCACGCCATCCTCTGTCACCACGCCGCGCGGCGTGATTTCCCTGATCGGATTGGCCTTCACATCCACCAGTGACACGTTGTCCCGATTGTAGGTGGCATAGTAGCCGCTGTCGCAAAGCGGACGTTTGGCATACAGATCGTACTGCGTGAGTTTGCGCGCAGTCTCCGGGTCTTTGACGATTTCGGCAATCTTGGAGCGCACGAAAGCGGCGGCGGCTTCGTTTGCCTCTGGGTTGGTCGCGATATCGCTGAAGGTTTCGAACATGAAGCGGAAGCCACCGCCCTTCTGCCAGGCCCGTTCGAACACGGCGCGGCGTTCGTCCGCGGACACGCTCATGGCGGGAACCGTGCTCTCGGTAAAGCCGAAGGCAACAATGGATTTGCGCACGCCGGCCCAGATTTCATTGTAGTTGTGCTTGATTGCCGCAACCTCCTTGCCGGAGACCGGCCCGTTGCGCACCGGTACGCTGTACTGGGGCGAGCGCTGGAATACCGTCAGATGCTTCACCTGGGGCGCGATCGCGGTGATCACTTGGATGCCGGTGGAGCCGGTGCCGATCACCCCCACCCGCTTGCCGTCGAACGACACAGCCTGTGGCCACTGACCGGTGTGGTATTGCTCGCCAGCAAAGGTCTCGATGCCCTTGAAGTTCGGCACATTGGTGGCCGACAGCAGGCCCAGCGCCGTCACCATGAAGCGCGCCGTGACCTTGGTGCCCTGGTCGGTGGTGAGCTCCCACAGGCCGGTGGCTTCGTTGAAGTGGGCCTTGGGAATGAAGGTGTTGAACTGGATGCGGAGGTCGAGACGATCGGCTACCCATTCCAGATAGGACAGAATCTGGGGCTGGCTGACGTACCGCGTATTGAATTTCCACTCCTGCAGCAGCTCCTTGTTGAAGGAGTAGCAGTAGACGAAAGTTTCGGTATCCGAGAGTGCGCCCGGGTAGCAATTCCAGTACCAGGTACCGCCGACGTCGGACGCCTTGTCGAAGACCCGGACATTCAGGCCCTACTCGTCGCGCAGCTTGTGCAGCATGTACATGCCGCCAAAGCCTGCGCCGATGATGGCCACGTCGAGGTCGGGGGTGGTGGCAGGAGGACGGTGTCCGGTTGGTGCATTCATCTCGGTATTTCCTGAGGGTCGGGGCTGGGTCAAAAACCGGGCGCGGCCTGATCCAGAACCGGACCGCAAATTTCACGGTCAGCGTATGCTGGAGGAATGAACCATTCCTTGATCTGGCTCGCCTTCGTGTTGGGTTTGTCGAGCACCGTCCACTGCTGGGGCATGTGTGGTGGACTGCTGGTGGCCTTCGCCACCCCCGGTCAGGGCACTTCGCTTGCACGCGCGCTCGCTTTCAATCTTGGCCGCGCCAGCAGTTACGTCTTGGGCGGCGCCATCGCAGGTGCGTTTGGCCAGGTCGTTGCCTCCGTGGGGGCTCCGGGCATGGGTCACGTCTTGCTGCAATTATGCGCGGCCGCTGCGACTTGCAGTGGTCTGTTCACGTGGTGGGCTCTGTCGCGAAGCGAGCGCACGGGGCCTCCGGCGAGCCTTGCTGTCGAGAACCCGTTCGAACTCGCAGAGGTGATCAAGTTCAGCCTGTTGCTCACCGTCATCCTGTTTGGCGCGCAGCTCGCGCGCGATGCTTTCGGTGACTCGGGATTTCTGGTCCTGGCCGCAATTTCCGGAATCGCGGATGTGGATGCCATCACTCTCACGGCTGCGCGATTGAGTGTGGCGCCTCCCTCGCGGGAAATTGCCGCCGCGGCGATTCTCGTCGCGGTGTTCGTGAACAACCTGGCCAAAGTGGCATTGTCGGCTTGGGCGGGCAGTCCACGCCTTGGCGCCTGGGTGCTGGCGGGAACACTGCCCGGTGCAGTGGCCGCTGGCGCGGTGTTTCTGACGGTCAGCCGCTGACCGACTTCTGCGTGAAGTGAACTCCGGATCCAGCCTGCCGCGCGGGATTTCATTTGCCACTGCCGCGCGTTACTGGCTGCGTCTCGGGTGCATCAGTTTCGGAGGACCTGCAGGCCAGATCGCCCTCCTGCACCGGGAGTTGGTCGAAGAGCGTGGGTGGATTCCGGAGTCATCATTCATCCACGCACTCAACTACTGCATGCTGCTGCCCGGGCCCGAGGCGCAGCAACTGGTCACGTATGCGGGATGGTTGCTGCACGGGCCTCGCGGCGGCATCACTGCCGGGGTGCTGTTCATCCTGCCGTCATTGCTGTTGATGCTGTCCCTGGCCTGGCTCTATCTGCGCTTCGGCAATATTCCTTGGATTTCAGGCATTTTTGCCGGTATCAAACCCGCGGTGACCGCTATCGTCATCCAGGCCGCGCTACGTCTCGGAATGCGTGCGCTCAAAACCCCGACGTTGCGCCTGGTTGCCCTGACGGCGTTTCTCGCACTCACCTGGTGGAAGCTTCCGTATCCCGGCGTGATCCTCTCTGCTGCGGTGTTTGGTGCTTTGCTTGGGCATTTCGCGCCGGCAAGACTCGGCCTCCCGACAAAGACAAAGTCCCCGGCAGCAACACAGCCGGCGGAATCGTTGCACACCGCATCCCGGCAGCCTGCGCAACGAAGCGCGTTCCGATGGGGCAGAATCGCTATCTCAGTGCTGCTCTTGTGGGGTCTGCCCATGTGCGTCCTCATGTGGCAATGGGGATCGCATGGGTTACCGGCGCTGATCGCCGTGTTCTTCACCAAAGCCGCGCTGCTGACTTTCGGCGGGGCTTATGCGGTTCTGCCTTACGTCTATCAGGGTGCAATCGTCGAGCACGCCTGGGTCACACCGGCGCAGATGATGGATGGTCTCGCTCTCGGCGAGAGTACGCCGGGGCCGCTCATCATGGTGGTGACATTCGTGGCCTTCATTGCAGGTTATGTGCAGGGGCCCTCGGTGGATGCCTCACCGCTGCTTTCTGGCGTGTTGACGGGCCTTGTTGCCACCTGGTTCACCTTTCTGCCTTCGTTCCTGTTCATTCTAGGAGGTGCCCGGTGGGTGGAGCGTTCTCAGGGTAATCGGAGGCTCGCCGGGCCGCTGACGGTGATCAGCGCGTCGGTGGTGGGCGTCATTTTCAATCTCGGGTGGTTTTTTGCACGCTCAACCCTGTTTCACGAGGGTGGGCTTGCCCTCTGGCCTTGCCTCATCTCGGTCCTCGCCTTCTGTGCCCTGCAGTTCCTGCGCTGGAGCATGCTGCGCGTTCTGTTTGCCTGCGGGATAGCTGGCAGCCTGCAGCAGATCCTCGCCGCCTAGGACAATGCCGGCTTAACCCGGCTTGCACATTCTGTCAGACTGTCGCCTCCGAACATCAAATCTCAGGAGAACAACCCATGGCCGCCTATCTCATCGCCCACGCCCGAATCAAGGATGCAGCAAAGCTTCAGGAGTACAGCGCTGCTGCCGGCCCTACCCTTGCCGCCTTCGGCGGTGCGCCCGTGGCGCGCGGTAAAGTTGCAGGCGTGCTGGCCGGCCAGCATCAGGGCGACATTGCGCTGATCGTGAAATTCCCCGACGCCGATACCGCACGCAACTGGTACAACTCGCCTGCGTACCAATCCCTGATCGCCCAACGTGACCAGGGCATGGAGCCTACCTTCGTGCTGATTGAAGAGCCGAACTGATCAGCAATGCCAAGGCCGGCTCGAGAGGAGGACTTTCATGACTGAAATCTCCATGGATACCCCGCAAGGCCGTATCGAGGGTCATGTCGACCCACGATTCGATGCCATGCTTGACGCGTTCGTTGCCAACTTCGCCAAGCGCGGTGAAGTTGGGGCGAGTTGCTCCCTGACCCTCGACGGTCAGCCGGTCGTGGATCTCTGGGGTGGCCGTGTCACGCCGGAAGGTGCGCCTTGGCAGCGAGATACGCTTTGCATGGTGTTCTCTTCCACCAAGGGGGCGATGTCACTCTGCGCCCATCTGCTCGCAGACCGGGGTCAACTCGATCTGGATGCGCTCGTCTCGCGCTACTGGCCTGAATTCGCAGTAGGCGGCAAGGAAGAAGCGAGGGTCTCCATGACCCTCGACCACACCGCCGGCGTGCCGCATGTGCGTGGCCCCGTGATGCCTGGTGAATTCTGGAACTATGAGGGCATGGTCAAGCGAGTGGCGGAGGAGCCGGCGTTCTGGGCTCCCGGCTCGAGGCAGGGCTATCACGGGATCACCATGGCCTGGACCGTGGGGGAACTGGTCCGCAGGGCCGGAGGAAGACGTCTGGGTGAGTTTTTTGCCCAGGAGCTTGCCGGCCCTCTGGGTCTTGATTTCTGGATAGGGCTGCCGGAGAGGCACGAGTCGCGCGTTGCACCGATGATCATGGCGGAGCCCGATCAGGCGTGGATGGACACCCGTTTCATCAAGGCAGCCCTCACTACCCGCGATACCCCGACCGCGCTGTTCATGCGCGACTTTGCGACTTTTGAACCCAATACTCGCGCCTGTCGTGCGGCGGAAGTGGGTTCGGCCAATGGCATGGCCAACGGCCGCGCATTGGCCGGCCTGTATGCACCCTTTGCGAACGGCGGCATGCTGCACGGGAAGCGCTACGTTGGCGCCGAAACGCTCACGCGGATGAGCCGCGTGTGTGCGGCAACCAGCGATGATGCGACCCTGATGATCCCCGCCCGCTTCGCCCTTGGCTTCATGAAATCCACCGACAACCGGCGCCTGCCCGGTGTCGTGAATTCATCCCTGTTGATGTCTGAAGCAGCTTTCGGTCATGTCGGGGCGGGAGGATCCATCGGCCTGGCAGATCCCGAGTGCCGCATGAGTTTTGGCTATGCCATGAACCGCATGGGCACCGGGGTGTTGCTCAACGAGCGGGGACAGTCACTGTTGGATGCGGTGTACTCTTCGCTGGGCTACCGCACCAATCAGGGTGGCGTCTGGACGCACTGAGTCTTCGCCTGGCACCAGAGGAGTCTGCCTAGGTCAGCCAGTCTGGCGTGGGCAGACCCTTGCTGCGCAGAAATGCGGGATTGAACAGTTTCGACTGGTATCGCGTGCCGCTGTCGCAGAGCAGGGTGACGATGGTGTGCCCTGGCCCCATGTCCTGCGCGAGGCGGATGGCC
>VGUA01000027.1 GCA_016874535.1 Gammaproteobacteria bacterium | reverse complement strand
TCGCGGCACCGCTCGCCAATCGGCAGGAGGCGTTCACGGCGGGTCTGGCAGCGGGCATTGCCGGGGTATTGCCGGCGCTGCTGTTCCATCTCGCCTTCATGAGTGCATGGCCGGTCATCATCGAGCAGCAGATCCCGATCTGGTGGCTGATGCAGCAACTGGGTCAACCCTGGTTGTTGAACCTCTATGTCTGTGTGTTGTGCATGACCATCATTCAGACCGGAGTTGGCGTGTTGCAGGGAGTGAATGAGCGCCTGGACAACTGGTGGCGCGAGCGTCATGGCCGTGGCTTCTCGGCTGTGCAACATGCATTGGCTGCCGGCAGCGCCGTCGCGCTCAGTCTGCTGCTGGCGAAGATCGGCCTCGTCAAACTGGTCGCACAGGGTTATGGCACCCTGGCCTGGGGGTTTCTGTGCATATATACAATCCCGGTGCTGACGCTTGGGGTCTATCGCATCTACCGTCAGCGCGGGAGCTGAGTCGATGGATTGCCGACCCGGATGCGGTGCCTGCTGCATCGGGCTCTCCATCACCAGCCCGATTCCAGGCATGCCGGATGGCAAGCCTGCCGGCGTGCGCTGCGTGCAACTGACAGAGACCCTTCACTGTGCGATCTTTGGCCAGCCGGAGCGTCCGGCCGCATGCGCCAGTCTGCGTCCCGAGCCCGAGATGTGCGGTGACAATCAGGCGCATGCCTTGCGCTGGCTGGCGTGGCTGGAGCACGTGACCAGGCCGTCCGCTCCGCCGCGACGCGCAGCCCCCCACCCTATGCCCAACGTGGCCAAGTTCGAGGAGTAATCCATGAAACATGAAATCATCGGGGGCGCGTTGACCCTCGCCGATGGCAAGACCTTGCCCTTGTCCAAGGCCGTGCGAGCTGGCGACTTCCTGTTCCTGTCCGGCCAGCTCGGTCTGAATGCCCAAGGTGCGCTGGCGGGTGACAGCGTGGAGGCCCAAACCCGTCAGGCCCTGCAGAACATTGCAACCATCCTGGCCGAGGCGGGGGCCGGCCTGCATCAGGTCATCAAGGCCACGGTATGGCTGGTCGATGGCGCCGACTTTGCGCGCTTCAATCCGGTCTATGCCGAGTTTTTTGCACAGCATCCCCCTGTGCGATCGACGGTGGTCTCAGGGCTGGTGCTGAAGGGCGCGCTGGTCGAGATCGAGGTGATGGCCTACGCACCATGAGATATCGCGCCGAACAGCTCGCGGCTGGGGAGCTTTCAGCAACCCCGGCACCGCTGACCGATGATTTCGTCACGCTCACGGTCTGGATGACGCTTGTCATCGGCATTCTTTTCACGCTTGCAGGAGTGCGTGCGGGGCAGCGCTGGCTCACCTTCTGGGGCGCGCTGACCCTGCTCGCCTGCGCCTGGTACTGGGTCTACCTTTTCCTGTGACGAGGCTCCGGGTTGCCGACCCGGAGCCTGCCTTGCCGCCCGCTCACATAGCGGTTTGGTGGATGTCGATGAGACCCACCTTGATTGCCAGCAGACACAGCTGCACATCCGTGGTGGCCTTCAGCTTCTTGCGCATGTTGTTGCGGTGGGACTGGATGGTTTTTTCGGTAAGCCCCGAACGCCGCGCGATCTGCTTGATGGACAGCCCATGGGCGATGTCCGCCAGCACTTCGACTTCCTTGTGCGTCAGCGACTGCAGCTGCTCGTTGGGGGTGTGATAGGGCGCATGGGTGGCAAGGTGCAATGCGATCGAGGGACTGATCGCAATCTCGCCGGATGCCACGCGGCGAATGGCCTCCAGTACCTCGCGTGCGGTGGAGCGCTTGGTGAGATAGCCCATGCCGCCCGGCTCGAGCAGGGCCACCGGATGGTAATCCGCGTCGTGGACGGACAACCCGATGATGCGCAGTTGCGGTTGGGCTTCCAGCAGCTGTTTTGCGATGCCGATGCCATCCTCCTGCTCGAACTGCATGTCCAGCAGCACGATGTCCACTTCGTGATGGGTCACGAGGTGGAGTGCCGCTGAACCGAAGTTGGCGATGCCGACGACTTCCACGTGAGTCTCCAGCGCAAGACGCTGGGCCAGGTTTTCCGCGATGAACTTGTGGTCTTCTACGATGACCACCCGATAGGGTGGTCGCAGTGGGCGGGCGCGCATGGGTGAGCTCCCTTTGTTGTTGTGATTCTGGCCGGGACGATAGCAAGCCCGCTTGACGGGTGAAAGCCTGTTGCGTCCCGGCCGGACACTCAAGGGAGCAAGGCGGCAATGGCCTCCAGCAGGGGGGGATGGAAGTGCGCGGCGGCACACACCACGCCACGATTGCGGCGCAGGGTCTCGCCCTGGGAGAAATCGAGGGGCTTGCCTTCGATATCGCTCACCCGGGCTCCGGCTTCCGCCGCGATGAGGGCCCCCGCGGCGTGGTCCCAGATCTTCTCCTGGTAGTCGGCCCGGGTCGGCAGACGGAGGTAGGCATCTGCCTGCCCGCGTGCGACCACAGCGTATTTGCACTGGCTGTCCAGGCGCGCGGGTGTGCCCCGGATACCGAGTCTGTCCACGATGCGCTGGGTGTCGTCGATTCTGGAATGCCCGGCCTCCACGGATTCGCAGATGCGCAGGGTGCTGAGTTCAGCCGTCGCCGCCACGCGAATCGCGGTGGGGGCCGCCGCGGGCGCATCGTCGGGCAGTGAGAATGCGCCATGCCCCCGCTGGGCGTAGAACAGCGAGCCGCGGGGCGCCGGCTGGTCGAAGGGACGCGCGAAGTCGGCGCCGAGATTGGGGCATCCCAAGGCGCCAAGCACCACTTCCCCGTCCTCGATATAGCCGAGGGAGATGGCGTATTGGCCGCCGCGCAGGAAACCCTTGGTCCCATCCACGGGATCCAGCGTCCAGTAGGCCGTGCCACTGGCATCGTGATTGCCGAGGTCGATCGCCTCCATCACCTGGCTGGTGGAGAGTCCCGGGCGTATCTCCCGGACGGCCGCCACCACAGCGTCGCGCAGGCCATGGGAGCGTGGTTCGTGAAGGTCTGCCGCCGTCTCCTCGCCCACCAGTACCAGTGTGCCCAGGGCCTCCTGCAGATGCAGGGCAACGAGCGCCTGCACGGCAAAATCCGCCACCGTGACGGGACTGTAATCTTCCTTGGTCATGCGCTGCATGCTGCCCGTGGCGAGTTGCACGCGACGCGCCACCGCGCAGGTGGCGGCGACTGCCTGAACCGCCGCCTTGAGCATTTCTTCCCGGCTTGGCATGGATGGACTCTGTCAGATGAAAAGACTCGCGGCACCTTAGTGGGCGGATCGCCGCGATGCAATCCATGCGGTCAACACAAGCGGCACACGAGGCGGTGGCGCGGTGGCAAAAAGCCGATCGTCTTTGCATAATCGAGACGCCTTTGCCCGGAGCCCGCTGAATGAACAACGAGAAGATTTATCCCGTGAGTGCCGCCGCTGCGGCGAGAACGCATCTCACCGATGCGCAGTACCGCGCGCAGTACCAGCAATCCCTCACGGATCCGGATGGTTTCTGGGCTGAACGGGCACAGGAGTTCGTGACATGGATGAAGCCCTGGCACCGGGTCAGCCACTGGGATTTCCACACGGCCGACATCCGCTGGTACGAAGGTGCCACCTTGAATGTCTGCCAGAACGGCGTGGACCGGCACCTGCCGCAACGGGCCGATCAGGTGGCCATCCTGTGGGAAGGCGATGACCCGGCCGATCACCGGGAGATCACCTATCGGCAACTGCACGAAGCGGTATGTCGCTTTGCCAATGCACTGCGCGCGAAAGGTGTGCAGAAGGGCGACCGGGTCTCGATCTACCTGCCGATGATTCCGGAGGCCGCAGTTGCGATGCTCGCCTGCGCGCGAATCGGTGCCGTGCATTCCGTGGTGTTCGGGGGGTTCTCTCCCGAAGCCCTGAAGGACCGGATTCTCGATTCCGACTGCAAGGTCGTGATCACGGCGGATGAGGGCTTGCGCGGTGGGCGCACGGTCGGCCTGAAAGCCAATGCCGATGAAGCGCTTTCGCATTGCCCGGATGTGCACACCGTGTTCGTGGTCAAGCACACGGGGGGTAGCGTGCCCTGGAAGGCCGGGCGGGATGTCTGGTACCACGAAGCCTGTGCTGCCGTGAGCGCGGAGTCGGAACCGGCCGAGATGAAGGCGGAAGATCCGCTGTTCATCCTCTATACCTCGGGTTCCACCGGCAAACCAAAGGGCGTGCTGCACACCAGCGGCGGTTATCTCGTGTATGCCGCCATGACCCACAAGTATGTCTTCGACTATCGCGATGGCGACATCTACTGGTGTACGGCGGATGTCGGCTGGGTGACCGGTCACTCCTACATCCTTTACGGGCCGCTGGCCAATGGGGCGACCACGCTCATGTTCGAAGGCGTGCCGACCTATCCGGATGCCGGCCGCTTCTGGCAGATCATCGACAAGCACAAGGTGAACATCTTCTACACCGCGCCCACCGCCATCCGTGCCCTGATGGGCCAGGGCGATGAGCCTGTGAAGAAGAGTGATCGCAGCTCGCTACGCCTGCTGGGCTCCGTGGGCGAGCCCATCAATCCCGAAGCCTGGGAGTGGTACTACCACGTGGTGGGCGATGCCCGGTGCCCCATCGTGGATACCTGGTGGCAGACCGAGACCGGGGGCATCCTCATCTCGCCGCTGCCGGGGGCGCGACCACTGAAACCCGGCTCCGCCACCTTGCCGCTGTTCGGGGTGGAGCCTGCGCTGCTGGATGAGAAAGGCAACGAACTGGAGGGCGCCACCAGTGGCGCACTCGTGCTCAAGCGCTCGTGGCCCGGACAGATGCGCACGGTCTACGGCGATCATGAGCGCTTCAAGGACACCTACTTCAAGATGTTCCCCGGCACCTATTTCACCGGCGATGGGGCGCGCCGCGATGCCGACGGGTACTACTGGATTACCGGCCGCATCGACGATGTGATCAACGTCTCCGGCCATCGCATCGGCACGGCGGAAGTCGAGAGTGCGCTGGTACTACATCCTGCGGTTTCGGAAGCTGCGGTGGTGGGTTACCCGCATGATCTGAAGGGCCAGGGGATCTACGCCTACGTCACGCTGATGCAGGGTCACTCCCCGGACGAAGCCTTGCGCAAGCAACTCATCGATCACGTGCGCAAGGAAATCGGCCCCATCGCCACACCTGACGTGCTGCAATGGGCCCCGGGCCTGCCCAAGACCCGCTCCGGCAAGATCATGCGACGCATCCTGCGCAAGATTGCGGCCAACGAACTCGACAGCCTGGGCGACACCAGCACCTTGGCCGAACCTGCCGTGGTCGAGGATCTGGTCGCCCATCGCGCGGTGCGCTGATGCCGGCCCTGCCGGGTGGATGACCAGGCCTGGAAGCAGGCGGGCCAACGCCTGCTGGGAGCGTGGCTGCGAGCGATGGGCCCGGGCGCGGACGCCTTTGCCGCCTCCGGCCTGCCTCCACAGGGTGCGGCAAGTGACCCCACGGCATCCTTCCAGGATCTTGCCGAACTCCTCTGCGGAGTTGCGGAGAGTGCGCAAGCGGCATCCAGTGAGCCTGTCTCCATGACGAAAATGTGCCTGGCCTTGATTGAGTGGCTGGAGACACAGTTGGCGGGCCTGCGTGCGACCGTGCTGCCAGCACTCGCTCCCTGGCTGGCATGGCTGGATACCCAAACCCACCCTGTTCTCGGAATCGGACGTGAACATCATGCCCGATGGGCCGCGCTCGCGCGTGCCGGCCTCGCGCACGGGAAGGCTTTGCAACACCTCCATGGACTGCATCTCGAAGTCCTGCAGACCGCGCTCGGACGTTGTCGTGAGGGCTTGCTGCGGGAGGATGAGGTGATCATCACTTCGCTTCACGGGCTCTCGGGCTGGTGGGCAGAAACCGTGGACACGGCTTATCGGGAACGCGCGCTGGAAGCGGATTACGCCCGCGCGTTCGGTGGCTGGGTCAATTCCGCCTCCGCACTCAGGCAAGCCTGGTCGCACTGGCAATCCGCCCAGGCGGCGATGATGGGTCCCTGGTTCTCTCCTTCTGGCACAACCCGGATCTGAGTCCCATGCCCAGCTTGCAGTTCACCGCGGAGGATCTGCAAAGAGAGCTGGCGGACATCGTGGCCAAGCGCGCCCGCGCCGCGGCCCGCCTGCGTGAGTGGAACGATGCGCCACCCGCGCATGCGCAAAGGGAGGTTGTGCTGACCCGTGGCAAGCTGCGCCTGTTCCGCTATCGGGCAGCTGCTGACGTCGCGAATCCCATTCCCGTCCTCATCGTCTATGCCTTGGTCAATCGCCCGTACATGGTGGATCTGATGCCGGGCTGCTCGTTGATTTCCGAGCTTCTGGCCCGCGGGCTCGAGGTCTATCTCATCGATTGGGGATATCCCGACATTGCCGATACCGGTCGCACGCTTGCCGATTACATCACCGGTGATCTGGATGCCTGCGTGGAACTCGTGCGTTCACACCATGCGGGTGATGCCGTGAATCTGCTTAGCATCTGCCAGGGGGGAACGTTCAGCCTCTGCTACAGCGCCCTGAATCCAGACAAGGTGAAGGGTCTTGTCACCACGGTCACACCGGTCGATTTCCAGACACCCGATGATCTCCTGAGCCATCTGCTGCGCCACGTGGATGTGGACGCATTGGTGGACGCGTGGGGCAATATTCCGGGCGAATTGATGAACGCGGTATTTCTGGCGCAAAAGCCATTCAAGCTCGGCCAGCAGAAATACGCTGATTTCGTCGAGGCAGTCGAGGACGATGCCGCAAGCGCGATGTTCCTCGCCATGGAGAAGTGGATTTTCGACAGCCCGGCCTTGGCCGGAGCCGCTTTCCGGGAGTTTGCCCAAGGGTGTTACCAGCGCAATGCGTTGATCAAGGGGGAACTGTGCATCGGCTCCAACAAGGTGTGTCTGTCGCAGATCGTGATGCCTGTGCTCAATCTTTTTGCAGCACGGGATCATCTGGTACCTCCAGCCGCATCCCGCGCGCTAGCAGGACTGGTGGGGAGCGCGGATTACACCGAGCGCGAACTGCCGGGAGGGCACATAGGAATTTATGTCAGCGAACGCACGCGCCTGGCAGATTCGGTGACTGACTGGCTGAGGGCCCGAACGGAGCCGGTGGGGTCAACGCGTGGCAAGCCGCGTCGTCGACGCACACCCAAGGGAAACGGATAAAAAGCTCCCTCCTGTGTTGGCGGAAACCGCCAACACAGGAGGGAAGAGGGGAGGTCATTCGCAAACCACCTCGCCGTGCGGCGCGGTGGCGGGTCAATCAGCCGACCTTGGTCTTGGCCAGCGGGTTGAATTCGGACGTCACGGACTGCATCTGTTCGGAGAATTCCTTGTAGCCTTCTTCCAGCCAGGTGCGGTATTCGCCCTGGCAGTCCGCAAACACACTGCCCGTTTCCTGCATCAGCGAGTAAAGGCGTGAACCGTAGTCGCTGGCGAGCTTGGCCTGTTCGGAGAGGATTTCCGGAAGGGCCTTGCCTTCGCTGTAGAGAGCCACTGTGCGGTTGCCGGTATCCATCGCAAAGCTGATGAGCTCAGCCTGCTTCTTCATCAGGTTCTCGGTGAGCTTCAGGTTGAGGCCTTCAAGCCGCTTCACGCTGTCAGCGGAGAACTTGCGGAAACCATCGAAACGCCCGAAGAATTCCGGCGACATGAAGTTCGGGGTGTTGAAGAACGATTCCATGTACTGCTCCTTGAAGCGTCTCCCGGAAGATGCCGGGGTGTATGTTGTTACGCAGCATAAGTTGATTGCTGCAATGCGTCAACCCTTTTGAGCACAATTTTCGGCGTTGCGGGTGCAGGCCTGACTACTGGCCCAACTACTGGCCCGGCTACTGGTCTGGGGCTTGTCAGCGACGATGGGCTTAAACTTCCGCCGCGGCCTGCCGATTTCCTTCAAAACCCCGGGCACCTTGGGTAGCATGGCCACCCTTTCCGCCCCGCCGGGCGGGGTCGCGCCGCGCGAACCCCAACGGCCAGAATTCCCGATATGCAGGAGATCCCAGGCAATGACCTCCAATTTGGAGTTGGCGACGTGGGTCGAACAGATGGCGTCGCTGATGCAGCCGGAGGCTGTGCACTGGTGTGATGGTTCGGAGGCCGAGAACCAGACACTGGTGGAAACCATGCTCAAGGACGGTTCACTGCTGAAGCTGAACCCTGAAACCCATCTCAACTGTTACCTGCATCGCTCGGACCCCAGTGACGTCGCGCGGGTGGAACATCTCACTTTCGTCTGCACCCGCAACCAGGAAGATGCAGGCCCCAACAACAACTGGATGGCGCCGGAAGAAGCGCACCGGAAGATGGATGCGCTTTACGCCGGCTGCATGCGCGGGCGCGTCATGTATGTCATTCCCTACCTGATGGGGCCTTACGATTCTCCCTACTCACGCGCTGGCGTGGAGATCACCGACAGTCCCTACGTCGTCGCGAACATGCGCATCATGGCGCGCATCGGCACGCGGGCCTTGCGCCACATCGAGTCCGGAAACTCGTTCGTGCGTGGCCTGCATTCCGTGGGAGAGTTGGACCCGGAGCGCCGTTTCATCATGCATTTCCCGGAGGAACTGCTGATCAAGAGTTTCGGTTCCGGCTATGGCGGCAACGCGCTGCTCGGCAAGAAATGCCATGCATTGAGAATCGCGAGCTGGCAGGCGCGCACCGAGGGTTGGCTTGCGGAGCACATGTTGATCCTGGGTCTGGAGGATCCCGCTGGTAATACCACCTACGTGGCCGCCGCCTTCCCCTCCGCCTGCGGCAAGACGAACCTTGCCATGCTGGTGCCACCGGCGGCCTTCAAGGGCTGGAAAGTTTGGACGGTCGGCGATGACATCGCCTGGCTGCACCCCGGCCCGGATGGGCGTTTATACGCCATCAACCCTGAAGCCGGCTTCTTCGGCGTGGCTCCCGGTACCAGCATGAAGACCAATCCCAATTGCATGTCCACCTTGGGCCGCAATGCGATTTACACCAATGTCGCGCTGACGCCGGATGGCAAGCCTTGGTGGGAGGGGATTGATGATCCCGAACCTGAGGGGTTGACCGACTGGCAGGGCCGCAGCTTCGATCGATCGCAGGGACCGGCAGCCCATCCAAACTCACGCTTCACGGTGTCGGCGCAGCAATGCCCCAGCTACTCGGTCGAGGCGAATTCCCCCGGCGGGGTGCCCATCTCCGCGATCATCTTTGGTGGTCGCCGTTCCAGCGTGGCGCCACTGGTCTATGAAGCACTGGATTGGGCGCATGGTGTGTTCACCGGCGCCTCCGTGGCTTCCGAGACCACTGCAGCGGCGGTGGGTCAGGTCGGACAGGTTCGCCGTGACCCCATGGCCATGAAGCCCTTCTGCGGCTACAACTTCGCTGACTACTGGGCGCATTGGAACACCTTGGGCCCGCGCCTCGCTCACCCGCCGAAGGTTTTTCACGTGAACTGGTTCCGCAAGGATGCCGAAGGTCGCTACCTGTGGCCGGGTTTCGGCGAGAACATGCGTGTTCTCAAGTGGATCGTGGAGCGCTGCGCCGGAGAGGCTGCCGCGCTGCGCACCCCCATCGGTCACGTGCCGGACTTGTCCGGCCTCGATCTCGCGGGACTCGATATCCGTCGCAATACACTGGAAGCGCTGCTGGCCGTGGATCCCACGGTGTGGCATCGCGAGATGGAGGAAATTGCGCAGTATTTCGCCGAGTTCGGCGCGCGGGTTCCCGAGGCGCTGCTGCAGCAGGTGGAACGCATCCGGAGCGAACTCGCCAGCCAGCTGGCGGCCTGAGCCCGCTTCGTCCGCGCAACAAAAAGAGCGCTTCCCGTGCGGGGGCGCCCTCGTGACTCATGCGCCGTATCTCATGTCCCGGCCAAGGGGTCTTTCAGATTTCTGGAAGACCGCCCTGACAGATTGACCAATCAGACAGATGATCCTGCCCGCGTCGGTCTCCCGGCGTCGGCTCAGCCTTTCTCCTTCTCGTCCGCCTCCGGCTGCACCGTGCCTACCGGGCGGAAGAAGCTCTCCTGCACACGCTGCCACATTTCCATGTTGCGCTTGGCAAGCTCCGTGAATGCGGCCGGCATGGGCGCCATGTTCAGCGCATTCGACATCTGCGACTGCAGGTTCTTCTGCTGCTGGTAGAGCACGTTGACGCTGTTGCGCAGGAAATCTCCGGCCAGTCGACTCGCGGAGTTGCCGTAGAAGCCGATCATCTGCTGCAGCACGTCGGTGGTGAAGATCGGCTCGCTGGTGTCCTCCTGCTCGACGATGATTTGCAGCAGGATGTTGCGGGTGATGTCCTCATTCGACTTCTTGTCTATCACGCAGAAGGGGATGTCCTCGAGCACCAGGCGCCGCACATCGGCAAGGGTGACGTACTTGCTTTCGTTGGTGTCATAGAGACGGCGGTTCGGATACTTCTTGATGACGCGCTTGGCGGCGGTGTCGGTCATGCTCGCGTGCTTCCGGGAAAGAGTGTTGCACTTAATCTACCGTTGCGCCGCACAAAAAAGCAACCGCCCCAGGACGGGGTGGTGGGTGTGGTTACAGGTGAATCATCCGCCCGTCCGTGCCCAGGGCCGCTTCATGCAGCGACTCGGCGAGGGTGGGGTGGGCATGCACGGTCCGCGCGATGTCTTCTGCACTGCCGCCGAAGGCCATGGTGATGACCGCTTCCGCAATGAGTTCGGAGGCGTTGGGTCCCAGACAGTGCACGCCCAGCAGGCTGTCATCCGCAGCATCCGAGAGCACCTTGACGAAGCCATCAGTCTCGCCCATCGCGCGGGCCCGTCCACTGGCAAGGAACGGGAATTTACCGACCTTGTAGGCACGGCCGGTGGCTTTCAGCGCCTGCTCGGTGGCGCCGGCCCAGGCGATTTCGGGCCAGGTATAGATCACCCACGGAATATGGCCGTGGTCGACCTCCGGCTTCTGGCCGGCAATCATCTCGGCCACCGCCACTCCTTCCTCCGAAGCCTTGTGCGCCAGCATGGGGCCGCCGATGACGTCCCCGACGGCGAAGACGCCGGGCAGATTGGTGCGGAAGCTGGCATCGACTTTGATGAAGCCACGATTGTCCAGTTCAAGACCTGCCTCTGCCGCACCGAGTCCTTCGGTCCGGGGGGCCCGGCCGACCGCGACGATCAGGCGCTCAACCGCCAGAGTCTCTGTCTTGCCCGCAAGTTCGACCTCCAGCGCAACGCCGTCCTTGCCTGCCTTGGCCGAGAGCACCTTGGCCCCCAGACGGATATCGAGGCCCTGGCGCGTGAAGAGCTTCTGGGCTTCCTTGGCCACATCGCGGTCCACGGCGGAAAGGAATTCCGGCATCGCCTCGAACACGGTGACTTTTGCGCCCAAGCGGCGCCAGACGCTGCCGAGCTCGAGTCCGATCACGCCGCCGCCGATCACCCCCAGCGTCTTTGGCACCGCGTCGAAGGCGAGCGCGCCGGTGGAATCGACGATGCGCTTCCCGTCGACCTCCGCGCATGGAATGCGCATGGGTACGGAGCCCGTGGCGATGATGAGGTGAGTTCCGCTGAGCCGGGAAGTCTCCTTGCCCGCAGCATCCATGACCGCCACCTCATTACCCCCGGCCAAGCGCCCGGTACCCTTCACCCAGGTCACCTGGTTTTTCTTGAACAGCCCGGCGATGCCTTGGGTGAGGGTCTGGACGATCTTGTCCTTGCGCTTCTGCATGGCTGGGACATCCATGCCGAGGCCGGTCACCTGGATGCCGTGCTCCTTGGCATGCTTGGCCATGTGCTCGAAGTGATGGGAAGAGTCGAGCAGTGCCTTGGAAGGAATGCAGCCCACATTGAGGCAGGTACCGCCCAAGGCGGCCTCACCGGCCGGGCTGGCCCAGCCCTCTACACAGGCGGTGCGGAAGCCGAGTTGGGCGGCGCGAATGGCCGCCACGTAGCCACCGGGGCCTGCGCCGATCACGACGATGTCGTAATGCTCCATGGTTCAGACTCCCAGCAGCAGACGGCCCGGATCCTCCAGGCACTGGCGCATGGTATCCAGACACTGCACAGCCTCGCGGCCGTCAATGATGCGGTGGTCGTAAGAGAGAGCGAGATACATCATGGGCCTGATCACCACCTGACCCCGCTCGGCGATCGGGCGTTCCTGAATCTTGTGCATGCCGAGGATGGCGCTCTGCGGCGGGTTGATGATGGGCGTCGAGACCAGCGAGCCGAAAATGCCGCCGTTGCTGATGGTGAAGGTTCCGCCGGTGAGCTCTTCCAGGGTCAGCTTGCCGTCCCGCGCGCGTTTGCCGAATTCGGCAATCTGGCGCTCGATGTCCGCAAAGCTCATCAGTTCCGCGTTGCGGAGCACCGGCACGACGAGGCCGCGCTCGGAGCCGACCGCCACCCCGATGTCGAAATAGCCGTGATAGATGATGTCTTCCCCGTCCACGGAGGCATTCACCACCGGGAAGCGCTTGAGTGCTTCGACCGCCGCCTTGACGAAGAAGGACATGAAGCCGAGCTTCACGCCATGGCGCTTCTCGAAGTCATCCTTGTAGCGACCGCGCAGGTCCATCAGTGCCTGCATGTTCACCTCGTTGAACGTGGTGAGCATGGCGGCCTGCTGCTGGGCCTGCAGCAGGCGCTCGGCCGTACGCTTGCGCAGCCGGGTCATGGCGACCCGTTCTTCCGGGCGAGCACCGGCATCGAGCAGGGCAGGCGGCATAGCGGTGACCGGCGCCGCGGCAGCCGCAACCGGAGCCGCTGCCGGCCGCGCGGCCTGTGCCAGCACGTCACCCTTGGTGATGCGACCATCCTCACGGGAAGAAGGGACGTCCGAAGGCGCGAGACCCTGTTCGGCCATCAGCTTGCGCGCAGCCGGGCCTGCACGGACCGCCGCAGCCTGTGCTGCCGCAACCGCATCTGCTGTCTGCGAGGCTGCCGCGGCGGGTGCCGAGGTCGGCGCCGCGCTGGCAGCGGTATCGATGACCGCGAGCACGTCATGACTCAAGGCTGTTTCGCCGGTCTGTTTGCGAATCTCCACCAGCACCCCTGAATCGGGTGCCACGACCTCCAGGGTCACCTTGTCGGTTTCCAGATCAATCAGGTTTTCTCCGCGTTCCACCTGTTCGCCGGCCTTCTTGCGCCATTCGAGCAGGGTGGCGTCGGGGACGGATTCGGCCAGCACGGGCACTTTGATTTCAACAAGCACGGGATTTCCTCTCTGTCATCGACTTCACGTGGGGGCCACGCGGATTCAGGCGGATTTCTTGCGTTGGGGTTTGGGCTGTTCCCTGGTCTGTTTCAGCAACAGGGCTTCTTCCACGACATCCTGCTGTTGCTTCACATGCAGTGCGTGATAGCCGACCGCTGGTGAGGCGGAGTAGGGGCGCGCCACGCACAGCAGCGGACGGTCCTGCGGGAAACAGCCGCCGAGATGGCGCTTGGACAGCATCACTGGCCAGGCGCCCTGGTTGCGCGGTTCTTCCTGCACCCACACGAATTCCTTCAGGTTCGGCAAGCGCGCCGCAATGGCCGCGAGCTCCTCGCGCGGGAAGGGATAGAGCTGTTCGAGGCGCACGATTGCGCTGTGCGCAATCTGGTGCTCGCGGCGGGCTTCAAGCAAATCGAAGTAGACCTTGCCACTGCAGATCAGCAAACGCTCAACGCGCTTCGGGTCAAGTGTATCCACCTCGTCGATGACTGGTTGGAAGGCACCGTGTTCGATGTCGGACAGTGACGAGACCGAGAGCTTGTGGCGCAGCAAGGCTTTGGGGCTCATCACCACCAGCGGCTTGCGATAGGGACGCAGAACCTGTCGCCGCAGCAGGTGGAACATCTGGGCCGGCGTCGTCGGATAGACCACCTGCATGTTGTCCTCCGCGCACAGTTGCAGGAAGCGCTCGAGGCGGGCCGAGGAATGCTCTGGCCCTTGTCCGTCATACCCATGCGGCAGGAACAAGGTCAGACCGCAGTACCGGCCCCATTTTTCCTCGCAGCTCGCGATGAACTGGTCGATCACCACCTGCGCGCCATTCACGAAATCGCCAAACTGGGCTTCCCAGATGACCAGCGAGCGGGGCTCCGAACTGGCATAGCCGTATTCGAAACCCAGCACGGCTTCTTCTGACAGGGTCGAGTTGATGACGAGGAAGCCCGCTTGGTCGGGAGAGAGATTCTGCAGCGGCAGGAAGGTGTCGCCGGTCTTCTCGTCGTGCAGGACCGCGTGCCGGTGAAAGAAGGTGCCGCGGCCACTGTCCTGGCCGGAGATCCGCACGGCATGCCCATCCACCACCAGGGAAGCGTAGGCCAGAGTTTCCGTGAATCCCCAATCCAGCGGCAGCTCGCCTTCCGCCATCTTTTGGCGGTCGCCGATCACTTTCTTGACGGACCGATGCAGCTGGAATTTTTCCGGGTAGCGGGTCATGCCCTGGGCTAGGGCCGCAATCTGCCCGCGGGGCAGCGCGGTGTCTGCGGGTGCCCGCCAATGAGTATCCCGGAAAGGCTCGAAATTGATGAGGTAACGGGTGTCCTGCACTTCCACGGGGGGCCTCGAGACCACCACGTTGTTTTCCAGCGCTTCACAGTACTGGTCAGTCATTTTCTCGAGCGCGTCCGCGGGCACCACGCCTTCGGCCGCGAGCTGTTCAGCGTAGCTCTTGCGCACGCCAGGGTGCTTGCGGATGTGCTGGTACATGAGGGGCTGGGTTGCCGCCGGCTCGTCCGCCTCGCTGTGTCCGTGCTTGCGGTAGCACACGAGATCGATCACCACGTCCTTGTTGAACTCCATGCGGAAGTCGAGTGCCAGCTGAGCCACCATCGCCACCGCTTCGGGGTCGTCCGCGTTGACGTGGAAAATCGGCGCCTGGACCATTTTCGCCACGTCGGTGCAATAGAGTGTGGAACGCGAATCGAGCGGATCGCTGGTCGTGAACCCAATCTGGTTGTTGATGATCACGTGCACCGTGCCGCCCGTGCTGTAGCCACGGGTCTGTGACAGGTTGAACGTTTCCATCACCACACCCTGGCCCGCGAACGCCGCATCGCCGTGGATGAGCAGCGGCAGCACGCGGTTGCGTTCCACGTCTCCGCGTCGATCCTGGCGGGCACGCACCGAACCCTCGACCACGGGGTCGATGATTTCCAGATGCGAGGGATTGAAGGCGAGGGTCAAGTGAACCACGCCATGTGAGGTGTCGATGTCTGATGAGTAGCCGAGGTGATATTTGACATCACCCAGGCGTGCGTCCCTGCGGCGTCCTTCGAATTCATCGAAGAGCTTGGAAGGGTGCTTGCCGACGATGTTCACCAGCACGTTCAGGCGCCCGCGGTGGGCCATGCCGATGACAACTTCCTTCATGCCGTGGCGGCCCGAATCCTCCAGCAACTGGTCCAGCAGCGGGATGGTGCTTTCCCCGCCCTCGAGCGAAAACCTCTTCTGCCCGACGTATTTACGGTGAAGGTATTCTTCCAGCGCGCCGGCAGCGACCAGACGATCCAGCAACCACCGCTTCTTCTCACGGGCAAAGCTGGGGCGCCCGAGTACGGGCTCCAGCCTCTGCTGGATCCAACGTTTCTGGGCCGTCTCGACGATATGCATGTATTCCGCACCGATGGTGCCGCAATAAGTGCTGCGCACGATTTCGAGGATGCGGGCCAGAGACGCCTGATTGCCGGGTACGCCCTGCAGCGACCCGGTGTTGAAGACCCGCTCCATGTCCTGAGGCCCGAGGCCGTGGTGAGCCGGATCGAGCTCCGCAACCTGCGGACGGGCGTGCTGGTTGAGGGGATCGAGCCGCGCCTGGCGGTGCCCCATGAAGCGATAGGAATTGATGAGCTGCAGCACTGCCACCTGCTTGCCGTCTTCAGCGGCCGCAGCCTGGATGGAAGACGCGCCGACCGGGGCGAGGCGGCGATCGGCCAAGGCCATCATCCTTTCGCGCACCGGTGCATGGGGCACATCCCGGGTGGTGGCCTCCGCGCCGAGAGACTGGAAGTAGCGCTGCCAGTCCTCGGACACCGAGCCCGGGTCGGTCAGCCATGATTCATAGAGTGCCTCGACGAAGGCTGCGTTGCCGCTGGACAGGCACGAGGGGATCTGCATGGCATTCCTTTCGCTGCTGGTAACTGTTCGACCGGGAGCTCAACCTGACCGCCGGCAGGCCGTATATGGCGGCGCATCAACCGCGGCGGATTCTCGATCAAGCCCTCTCCAAAGTCATCATGCCGGTGGATTTTTCCGCTGCAAAATCAAGCGACACTGAGTCGCGCACCCGGGCAGTGCGGGGCGCCGTGGCGGTGCATGTGGACACCATACGCCACTCCGTCTCGCCCCGCGCTTGAAGCTGGTTCAGGCGCGCGTTTATGCTTGGATGCTTGTGCGGTGCAGAAGTGCCCCACAGAAAAAAGATGAGGAAAAAAAAACATGTCCACCCGCACTGTCGTGATTACCGATAAAGCCTCTGGCAAGTCGGTCGAATGTCCGGTTTATGAAGGTCAATACGGCGCGCCCGTCATCGACCTCAAGAATCTCTACAAGGAACTCGGAATGTTCACGTTCGATCTGGGGTACGGCTCGACCGCCGCCTGCCGCAGTTCGATCACTTACCTGGACGGTGAGGAGGGTGTTCTTCTTTACAGGGGCTATCCCATCGAGCAGCTGGCCGAAAAGTCGACCTATCTGGAAGTCGCCTACCTGCTCATCAACGGCGAGCTCCCCACGCCGCAGCAATTCGATGATTTCAAGCACGTCATCAAGATGCATGGCATGACCCACGAGCATCTCACGCGGTTCTATCAGGGGTATCGCTACGACGCCCACCCCATGTCCGTGCTCTCCGGGGTGATGGCTGCGGTGGCCTCGTACTATCACAACTCGACCGACATCTATAATGCCGATGATCGCCGCATGACCGCCCAGCGCGTGATCGCCAAGATGCCGAACCTTGTCTCCAAGGCCTACCGCTATTCCAGCGGCCTGCCGTTCGTCTATCCCGACAATTCGCGCGATTTCGTGGAGAACTTGATGTACATGATGTTCTCCTGGCCGACCGAACCCTACCAGGCCAACCCGGTGGCCGTGCGCGCCATGGACCTGCTGTTCATCCTGCATGCGGACCACGAGCAGAATGCGAGTACCTCCACCGTTCGCCTGTGCGGCAGCGCGGAAACCAATCCCTTCGCCTGCGTCTCGGCCGGCATCTCCACCCTGTGGGGCAAGGCCCATGGTGGCGCCAATGAAGCGGTCATCGACATGCTCACCGAGATCGAACATCCGAGGAACATCCGCAAGTTCGTGGATCGGGCCAAGGACAAGAGCGACAACTTCAAGCTCATGGGTTTCGGACATCGCGTCTACAAGAACTACGACCCGCGGGCCAAGATCATCCGCAAGGCCTGCCATGATCTGCTGACCGAAATGAACCTCAACCAGCCGCTGTTCGAAATCGCCATGGAGCTCGAACGCATCGCACTGGAAGACGAGTACTTCATCTCCCGCAAGCTCTATCCCAACGTGGATTTCTACTCGGGACTCATCTATCAGGCACTCAACATTCCGACCAACATGTTCACCCCCATGTTCGCGCTGGCCCGCTCCGCAGGCTGGATCGCCCAGTGGATGGAGATGCTGTCCGATCAGGCCGATTTCCGTATCGGGCGCCCGCGTCAGCTCTATATCGGTGCACCCAAGCGCGACTACGTGGCGCTGGCAAGCCGCAAATAGATCGCTGATCACGTTCCACTCAAGACGCACGCACAAAAAATCAGGATCCCCCGCATGAAAAAGCCCGTCAGAGTCACGGTTACCGGCGCCGCCGGCCAGATTTCCTATTCGCTCCTGTTCCGCATCGCCTCCGGCCAGATGCTGGGTGCGGATCAGCCCGTCATCCTGCAGCTGCTGGAAGTGACTCCCGCCCTGAAGGCGCTTCAGGGCGTGGCAATGGAACTCGATGACTGCGCCTTCCCGCTGGTGAACGGAATCGAGATGAGCGACGACCCGAACGTCGCCTTCAAGGATGCCGAGTACGGCCTGCTGGTGGGTGCACGCCCGCGCGGACCGGGCATGGAGCGAGCCGACCTGCTGGCCGCCAACGGCGGCATCTTCAAGGTGCAGGGCAGGGCCATCAACGCTCGCGCCAACCGCAACATCAAGGTGCTGGTGGTGGGCAATCCCGCCAACACCAATGCCTGGACCTGCATGGTCTCGGCGCCGGACATCAATCCCCGCCAGTTCACCGCGATGACCCGTCTGGATCACAATCGCGCCGTCGCCCAGCTGGCTGCCAAGACCGCCAGTACGGTGGCCGATGTCAAGAAGGTCACCATCTGGGGCAACCACTCCACCACACAGTACCCGGATCTGAGCCAGGCCACCGTGAAAGGGGCTGCGGCACTCGGTCAGGTGGACCGTGCGTGGTACGAGAACGACTACATTCCGCGCGTCGCCAAGCGTGGGGCCGAGATCATCGACGCCCGCGGAGCCTCCAGTGCCGCCTCGGCCGCCAATGCCGCGCTCGAACACATGCGGGATTGGGCGCTGGGCACGCCGGGAGACGACTGGACCAGCATGGGAATTCCCAGCGATGGCAGCTACGGTATCGAGAAGGGCCTGATGTATTCCTTCCCGGTTCGATGCCGCAATGGCGACTACGAAATCGTGCAGGGCCTTGCGGTCGACGATTTCAGCCGCGCGCGCATGACTGCCACGGAGAACGAGCTCAAGGAAGAACGGGCCGCGGTGCAGCAGCTGGTGGGATAACCCCACCGGATTGCCACGATGCGGGGAGGTCAGTCAGAATCCTCCCATGATCGATGCGCAGGGCTTTCGGGCCAATGTCGGGATAATCATCCTGAATGATCGGGGCCAGGTTTTCTGGGGCCGCCGCTGCGGCCGCAGCGCCTGGCAGTTCCCGCAAGGCGGGATGAATCCCGACGAAAGTCCCGAGCAGGCCATGTTCCGGGAGCTGCGCGAAGAGGTTGGTCTGCACCCACATCATGTGGAAGTCATAGGTTGTACACGGCGGTGGCTGCGCTACCGCCTGCCACGGCGCTTCATCCGCCATGATCAACGGCCGCTCTGCATCGGGCAGAAGCAGCGCTGGTTCGTGATGCGCCTGACGGCGGCTGAAACTGAGTTCGATCTCGCCTGTGACGAGCGACCGGAGTTCGACCAGTGGCGCTGGGTCGAATACTGGGATCCCCTGCAGGAGGTCGTCTCCTTCAAGCGCGGCGTCTATCAGCAGGCTTTGCGTGAATTGGCGCCGCTAGTGGAGCGTGCGGCGGCCATCTCGCTGCCGCGTCTCGCGCAGCCTCCATCCGCCTGAGGCAACTCTCCCTTCAGTTTCCGCTCTTGCGAATCGCCAGTTCCGGCATCAGTGTCCGCACTGCGCGTGATTGTGCGTGATGGGTGAATTGCTCACTGAATCCCGGTTCGAAGCCATAGCCATCGATGAGTGTGCGCAGGGCGTCGATCTTGCTCTTGCAGGCAGCCATTCCCTCGTCGGCCGCCTGGCGGATGTCAGGCAGCTTGTCCACTCGCGCCATGGATTCCTTATAGACGCAGCTGTTGTACTCGCTCACGCCGCTCATCATGGCCGTGCGCTCCTCCATGGTCATGTCGCCGGGTGAGCGATAAGTAGCCTCGCTCTCCTCGGCGCCAGCCACGGGCGCGAGCAGCAGACCTTGTGCCAAGGCCATGGCGCAGAGCGCGCCGTTTCGGTGTGGGATTTTCGACATCGAGGTTTTACTCCGCATCAAATTGCGCGCGTTTGATTTGCCAGGCTTGGGGTCTTCCGCCCACTTTGTCGCAGCCGAGTCTCTGGGCTGGCTCCCCTGGCGCGATGATGCCGTCCATCAACCCCTGTGGTCGATCGACGTGAACTCTCAGCAGGCGGTAGCGAATCGTCCGCGACGGGTGCTCATTGTGCATCACGACCAGCTTCCCGCCTTCACTGAGGTTGTGGCAGCGACCATCCAGCACGGTTTCCAGTCGCAGCCAGACTCTCGGGTCGGACTCATCCCGGATCTCGGCTGCGCAGGCGAAGCTGACACCCCCGAATCCCACCATGGCGCCAGCAAGAATCCCCAGGACGGATGGGCTGCTTCTCCCTTTGCGGCCTTTTCCCGGTGTTTCGGGCTCTGTCTTGCGAGCGCTATGAGAGGTCATGGAGTTACTCACAGATCCTGTGGATAAGTATGTGGATGGCATGCGCACTGATGAGGTTAGGGCAAGAGTTTGCAAGATTCTGTAACAGAACGGTCAAAATCTCGCCAGATTCTTTAGTGCTTATTAATTCATAAAGTTATGAGTGATTCATGAGGTAATCACGCGGATTCAAGACTAAACGTGAATGCCGAAAGGTATTTTCTTTCACGTTGTGTAAAACCCACAGGCCTGAGAGGCGCGACGCCTTGTCAGAATCGCTTCATTGTGCTGCGGAGGCCGGCCGGAGGAGAAGAGCCGGTTGCAACTACCGGGCAAGTATCTGGAATTACCTTTATCTTTTAGCACGTTGGTGGATAATCATCAGGATGAATGGAAACTATCTCACGCAACTCCTTGGCCGCGGCTCCAGCCACGGCATGGTCCTGCTGCTGGCAGTCAGTCTTCTGGGCTCGGGCTGTGGCCTGCTCGGTACGCGGGGCGGTGAGGAGACTTCTGCAGCGATACCACGGGCACCTTCCACTTGGTCGACGCCTGGAGACCTGCCAGCCGCGCCCGGGAACCTGGATACCTTGGGCCTGGTGGCCTATGCAGCCAGCATGCAAGGCAAGCCCTATCGCGTCGCGGGTGATTCACCCAGCGAGGGCTTCGATTGCAGCGGACTGGTCCAGCATGTGTTCGGGCAGTTCGACCTGTACCTTCCGCGTGATACGGCGAGCATGGCAGAGTTCCTGCCAGCGATATCCTTGTCCGAGGTACAGGCGGCCGATCTGCTGTTCTTCAACACCCAGGGGCGGCCTTTTTCCCATGTCGGGATATACCTCGGGGATGGGCGCTTCGTACACGCTCCCAGTCCCCGGACCGGGCGCGTCATCATCTCTGCCGTCGACAACCATTATTGGCGCAACCGCGTGACCGGCGCCCGCAGGCCGGCCCCAGTGACCTATGCACTCTCGAGCCGGGAGGGCGGGGTCGCGCGCACCCGCTGAGGCCATTGTCGCTCGGGAAAATTTCTCGATCGAAAGTGACATAGATCCATAAATCGAGACGGACCGTATTGCAAAGCGCTGCAACATGGTTCAACATCCTCGGCCAGATTGCATTGCAGCATCTCCAGATCTAGCGAGGGAAACCCCATGGACTTCCAGATTGACGCCGCCTCCGACACCCTTGACTCCGCGCACGCCCCGTTGGGGCACGCACCGCTGGGACGACTGACCCCCGCCCGCCAGACGGTCATCCGTATCCTCAAAGCCACCGACCGCGCACTGACCCATCACGAAATCGAGCAGCAGGCCCGAGCCGATGGTATCCAGTTCGACCGCGTTACCCTGTACCGGGCGCTGGAGTGGCTGGTCACCAAAGAGCTTGCCCACAAGGTTGCGGCGGAAGATCGCATCTGGCGCTTCAGCGCTGCGCGCGGTGCCAATCGCGATCAGGCCTACTTTCACTGCACCAGCTGCGGCTCCGTGTACTGTCTGGACCTCGCCCCCGGCTATGCGCCGGTCGCCGTTCCGGAGGGCTTCAAGGCCAAGCGGGTGGAGATCATGGTGCGCGGGGAATGCGCCAAGGCCGACTGCAAGCGCTGAACCACCCTTGAATCTGGTCACCGGCATTCACGGCCGGTGATCTTCCCCTACCTTAGTTCCGCCGGTCGCCCCGGCCGGCATTCTCCTCAACGTTTCCTGCCAGCCGATCTGGTGCCCGCTCCTTGGCCCGCGATGCCGGCCCCGGTCTCAAGCAGGCTGCGCAGCATCCAGGCATTCTTCTCGTGAATCTGCATGCGCTGGGTCAGCAGGTCGGCGCTGGGTTCATCGCCCGCCTTGTCCACCTTGGGAAAAAGTTTCCGCGCAGTGCGAATCACGGCCTCCTGGCCGGCGATGAGCTGCCGGATCATGTCCTCAGCGGCGGGCGTGCCGGTTTCCTCCTGAATACTCGCCAGTTTCATGAACTGGGAGTAGGAAGCGGGCGCGGGGAAACCGAGCGCACGGATGCGTTCGGCGATCGGGTCGAGCGCGTTCCACAGCTCGGTGTATTGATCCATGAACATCAAATGCAGGGTGTTGAACATCGGACCGGTGACGTTCCAGTGGAAGCCGTGGGTCTTGAGGTAGAGGGAATAGCTGTCTGCAAGCAGGTGCGCGAGCCCGTCCGCAATCGCCTCCCGGTTCTTAGTGCTGATACCGATGTCCATGCCAATCCTCCTTCGAAAAGTGATCAATGAGCGGCCGTATATTGCTCTCGAGGCAGCGGTGCCACAAACACCCCGATGATCACCCGAGTCGAACGACCAGTCGATCCGTGGCCAACATCTTCAGCCCGCCAGCGCGCGCGTCATCTCCCGGTGATAGTGCGCAAGAGCAGGCTCATTACGGCCGAATACGGTGTGTGACTGCGCTGCGCTGTGAAAACCCTGCTGGATCCCCTCGCCCAGTGGGAAATCCTCGTTCTGCACGACATTGAGCACCACTTCGAGATTGCGATCCCAATGGCGACGGGCCTTCTCCGTCAGGGCAGGAGTGGGTGAATACAGGGACAGGCGCATCACAGCCTCATCGGGTGAACTGCCCGGAAAGATCTGCCAGAGCTCGATTTGCTCGCCCTGCCACACCACGACGGTGTTGGGGAACAGAATGTAGATGATGACTGTGTGCGGCAGCACCGACCATGAGTCGTCCGCGGCAGGTGCTGTTGCAGTGGTGATCGATTTGCGCGGCGATACCAGCCGGAAGTGCTGGCCGTAGGCATCGAAGAGGCCGAGATTTTGGAAGAAGGTGCTGCAGATCGAATCCCGATGCAGCACGCAGAAGTGGTATGACTCGAGGAAGGTGTCGATCACCAGCTTCCAGTTCATGCGGCGGGTGATCTCGCGCGAGGCGTAGTGCGAGAACGTGCCGAGGCCGTAGGAGCCAAGCTCGGGGCCCAGATTTCCCAGCCAGGCAGCGATGTCCATGCTCTGCCCGGGTGTGGGACACACCCACAACATCCCGTGCTGTTCCTCGGCCGCCAGCCGGGTCAAACCGAAATCTTCGCGCGCAAGCGCGGCGAAGGACGCTTCATCCGGCCTATTCACCAGACTGCCATCCAGACTGAACACCCAGGCATGGTAGGGGCAGGTGAAGCCGCGCGCTGCACCACAAGCCTCTGCCAACCGCGCGCCGCGGTGGCGGCAAACATTCAGGAAAGCGCGAAAACGGCCCTCCAGATCGCGCACCAGCAAGATGGGTACACCAGCCAGATCATGCACACGATAGGTGCCGGTGTCCGGCAGATCGTTGCTGAGACCGAGACAAAGCGGCTGCCGCCGGAAAAACACTTCCTGCTCCCGGGCCGCCACTCCCAGGTCTATGTATTCGGATACCGGCTGCAAATAGGGCGCCTCTGATCGATCCGTTCCCTGGGTATCGATGAGATTGAGAAGCCGGCGTGCGACGTTGAGTTGTTCTGCGTGTTGCATGGCGTTGCTCGTTGTCTGTTCCGAGGTGTCCGGGTTTACGCGGGTCGGACCCAGACGCTGTTGTCATGAAAGGCCGCTCCACCCACCGGCCCGGCGGGATCCGCGCCGGTGAGCGCATTGATGCCCAGTCCCCCGGGAAAAGCATCGTTGGGCCACAGACTCTCACAGATGACGACACCGCGCTGCAAGCCATCGAAGCTCTCCGGCACGAGTTCCACCTCGCCGCGGGCGTTGCCCACCTTGATTCTTGCCCCGTCTGCCATGCCCAGCGCGGAAATGTCCTCCGGATGCATCATGAGGCTCGGATGTTTCTCCCGGCGACGTGAGGACGGAGTTTCCGTGAAACTGGAATTCAGGAACTGCCGCGCCGGAGCCGTGACCAGCCGGAAGGGGAGTGTCTCGGAAGAGGTCTCGATCACGGCATGGTGATCCGGCAGTGACGGCCACTGATGCCCCGCGCCGAAGGCCTGCGGGCCAACCTTCGACCAGTCGGGCGCGAAGTGGAACTTTCCGTCCGGGTGGCCAAATCCTTCGAGGTAATGCGCGGTGGCGAAATCGGGCTGGCAGTCTATCCAGCGCTCGCGCTCCAGACGCTCCAGATCGCCCCAACCGGATTGCCGCAGGGTCCAGTCGATGATTTCGCGCGAGCTCATGGCGAAGCCCCGGTGACTGGCGCCCAGTCGCGAGGCGAGTGCACAAATGACGTCGTGGTTGCTGCGACATTCGCCCGGCGCCTCCACGATTTTCGGGCCGAGCAGGATGTGCTGTTGGCCGCCTGCCTGGTACAGATCGTCATGCTCCATGAACATCGTGGCCGGCAGCACGATATCCGCCATCTTCGCCGTGTCGGTCATGAATTGCTCGTGCACGCAGGTGAACAAATCTTCGCGCAGGAAGCCGCGGCGTACGACATTGAGATCGGGCGCCACCGACATGGGATTGGTGTTCTGGATGAACAGGGCGGTCACGGGCGGGCCGCCGGAAAGCGCCTTTTCGTCATGCGTGAGCACGGCTCCGATGCGGGATTGATCTAGCAGACGCACGCCAGGGTCGCGCAGATCGCTGCCCTCGATGAGGGAACGATCCCAATGGAAGATGGCGCCGTTGTTGTGGAAGGCGCCACCGCCCTTGTGCAGCCAGGCACCGGTCACGGCGGGGATGCAGGCAGCGGCATGCATGTTGATGGCGCCGTTGCGCTGGCGCGAGAACCCGTATCCCAGCCTGAAGAAGCTCTTAGGGTGCTCACCCACCAGACGCGCGAAGGCCTCGATTGTCTCCACCGGCACGCCACTGATGGCACTGGCCCAGATGGGCGTGCGGCTTTGCAGATGCGCTTCCAGTGCCTCCGGGCAATCGGTGTAGCGCGCGAGGTACTCGCGGTTGGCGTGACCGTCCCGGAACAGGCAGTGCATGACGGCGCAGGCAACGGCACCATCGGTCCCCGGGCGCACGCAGACAAAAAGGTCCGCCTGTTCCGCAGTGGCATTACGGTAGGTGTCCACCACCACGATCTTCGCGCCACGTGCGCGCCGGGCGGCCAGCGCATGGGTCATCACGTTGACCTGGGTGGTGGCGGCATTGGTGCCCCAGATGACGACCACTTCCGCGTCGGCCATTTCGCGCGGGTCGCAGCCCGCGAGCTTGCCGGTGGCGGCGAGAAATCCGGTCCAGGCGAGAGTGACGCAGATGGTGGAGTACTGGCCCGAGTAACGCTTGGCGTTGCGCAGGCGATTGATACCGTCGCGCATCACGAGTCCCATGGTCCCGGCGTAGTAATAGGGCCACACCGTCTCCGGACCATGACGTTGCTCGGCCTTGAGCAGGGCCTCCGCCACTTCGTCCAGCGCCGCCTCCCAGGTAATCCGCTCGAACCGGCCCTCGCCCTTGGCGCCGATCCGCCGCAGGGGATGGAGGAGTCTTTCCGGGTGGTGGATGCGCTCGGCGTAGCGGGCAACCTTGCTGCAGATGACTCCAGCCGTGTAGCTGTTCTCGCGTGCGCCTCGGACCCTGCCAATGGTGTTCTCGTCCAATGCCTCAATCTCGAGCGCACAGGTGGAAGGACAGTCGTGGGGGCAGGCGCTGTAGCGCAGGCGGGTCTCGGCGTTCACGGGACGGACTCCGGGAGGGGAGGGTACGGTCGCAGTGTGCGACCATGCCCCGCCTAGGGCAACGCCCGGCATTTGCGTATGATTCAACCCCTTTCCCCGAGTGCCCTCACCATGAAGCTCCGCTCCGTTCCCTTGCGCCTGGTGCTGTTGCTGCTGAGTCTGTCCCTGCTGGGTGGTTGCCTGAACCTCAGCCAGACACGTGTCACCCCCGAACATCGCCAGCTCAAGAACAAGGTGGGCGTGGTGGTGCTTATGGATCCGGCACCCCGCATTCACCACATGCAGCTGTCGGTGCTGAAAAGCACGGCGAGCCAGCTGGAAATTCCCGGTTGGAACGTGCGCGCGGTGGTCTCGGAGTACCTTGCCCAGCGCATGCGCGGCATGACACTGGACGTCAAGTCCGTGCAGTACGACGACAGCACCTTTCCCAGCCCTTATGACAGCAGCATGGCCTATCCCGCCTTCGAGCGGATGCGGCAGCCGCTGGGAACGTGGGCCGCAGGGCAGGGCCTGGACATGGTGGTCGTGGTCTACCGCCAGATCAGCGAGGACTTCTTTGGCGAATCGATCGAGAACCTCATCGCTTATGGCGTGGCGCGGCACGCGGAGGAACGCACCGATGCCTATGCCACGGTCTATCTGGAAGCGCTGGACACCTCGGGACGTCTCATCGGCAACTCGGACGGACAGAAAAATATCCGCATCGACGATGCGCTGTGGCGTGCGGAATTCAGCATGGACAAGCAACGCGTGGCGGTGTCCGGCGCCACAGGTAAAGCCTTGCGAGAACAGGTTACCCAAGCCCTGCTGGATGCCGTGCTGCTGGCGGCCCAGGAAGCCGGACTCTCCCACTGATTGCCTCACGGAGCCACCCGATGCATTTCGTCATCATGGGAGCAGGTGCCCTCGGTATCCTGCTTGCAGCTCATCTGTCCCGGGCTGGACATACGGTCCAGCTTGTTGCGCGTGGCGCACGGGCCCGGGCCCTCGCCGAAGCCGGTCTCGAGGTGCGAGGCCTGGCGACATTCCGCGCCCGATGCACCGTCCTCGATGATCCTTCATCCCCGGGCGAGACCGATGTCTTCATCAATACGGTCAAGACCCATGACAGTGCACAGGCGCTGGCCTCGCTGACGCGCCTGCAACCGCGCGTCGCCTTCTCGGTGCAGAACGGCGTGGTCAAGGAGGCGGAGCTCATCGAACGTTTTGGCGCGGCTGCCGTGCTGGGCGCCATGGCTGACTTCAGCGGTGAGCTGGAGGATGACGATGCGGTGCTCTTCACGCGCAACATCAATCTCCATCTCGGTGAGCTCGACGGTGCGCCGTCTGCGCGCGCCACCGAAATTGCCACCGCCATCCATGACGCCGGCATCAATGCCCGCGTGGCCACGGATATCCAGAGCGTGATCTGGTCGAAATTCACGGGCTGGGTCGCCTTGTTCCTGATGTCGGTGCTCACGCGCCGGTACACCGGCCAGTACCTGTCGGATCCCGATGTGGCGCTGGTCGTCGCCAGGATCGTGCGCGAGACGGCATTGCTGCCCCAGTCACTGGGGATTCCACTGCAGGACATCTCGCCCATGCCGGTGCTGGGGATTACCAGCGACACCGAGGCGGAGGCCGTGACCCGGGTGGTCGGCGTGGGGGAGCGCATGCACGCCAACGCCCCGCTGCACCGTCTGTCCGCCTTGCAGGATCTGTTGCGGGGCAAGCGTCTGGAGCTCGATCAGACGGTGGGCTATGCCTGCCGGGAAGGTGCGCGACTGGGTCTGGCGCAGCCCGTGCTCAACACCTGCCATGGCATCGCGGCCGGGATCAATCACGGATTGGGTTGAGTGGGAAGTTCCGCCATGGCCGCAGTCATTGGCAATGCCCGGCCCAAGGGGCACGCGCGTTCACTGCCCTGGATGGACTATGGCTTGCTGGCGCTGGTGTCCTGCCTGCTGCATCTGTGGGTGTGGCTGTGGTTGCAGGAGCCCTCTGATCGCCCACCACCGGACACTGCCCCGCGCGTCGTTGAACTTACGTTGCTACGGCCCGCACCACTTCCTCCTGCCGTGCAGCCGCCGGCTCCCCCTCCGGCGGAACCGGTGGCCGCTCCCGAGCCGCCGCCGCACAAGCCCCTGCCGAAACCTGCGCCGCGTCCCAAGCCCAGTCCGCGGCCCAAGCCCCGGCCGGAGCCGCTGGTGGAAACCCCACCCGTGATCAATCCGACTCCCGTCGCTCCTCTGCCCCTGCAGCCGACGGTTGCTCCGACGGTGGAGGTGGCCCCGCTCGAGCCTGTTTTCGTGCCGGCGACGCGTGCCTCCTCCACCCGCAATCCCAAGCCCGAGTACCCGATGATCGCCAAGCGGCGCGGGTGGCAGGGAACGGTTCTGCTGGAGGTGGAAGTAAAGGAGAATGGCCGGCCCGGCAGCGTCAAGGTGCGTGAGTCCAGCGGGCGCGAGATCCTCGACCAGTCCGCGGTTCGCACCGTGCGGCTCTGGCTCTTCAATCCGGCCACGCGCGATGGCCAGCCGGTGAGCAGCCTCATGACCCTGTCCATCGTGTTCAAGCTCGAGAGATAACGAGGAAAGCGCAGCGTGTTAGCGAATATGTCCAGCGACGGCGTGGTCACCCTGACCCTTTACGTGCTGATCCTTTTTTCGGTCGCCACCTGGACCGTGGTCCTCTACAAGGTGGTCCAGCACCTGCGCGCCAGCCTGCGCAACCGTGCCTATATCCAGGCTTTCTGGGCGGCGCCCAATCTGCCCACCGCCCGTGCACTTGCGCTTTCCCCCGGGCCTGCATCGCGCATCGGGGAGGCCGGATTCGAAGTGCTGGAAGAGGCCGACGATGTGCATGATCTGGCGCACTCCGGTAATCGGCGTGAATTGCTTGAACGCTGCCTGCGCCAGCAACTGCAGAAGGAGCGGCGGGCATTGGAAGGCGGGCTGGCCTTGCTGGCGAGCATCGGCAGCACCTCGCCTTTCGTCGGCCTGTTCGGCACGGTGTGGGGAATCATGTATGCCCTGCAGGACATCACCAAGGCCGGCAATGCCTCGCTCGATGTGGTGGCCGGACCTATCGGTGAAGCCCTCATTGCCACCGCCGTCGGGATTGCCGTGGCCGTGCCGGCTGTGCTCGCCTACAACTTCTTCCTGCGTCGCATGAAGACCGTGATTGCGGACCTCGATGATTTCGCCACCGATTTCCTCAATCTCGCGGCGCGGACCGGCTTCCGCCTCGAACGCGCAAGCTGAGGACTCTGCCCATGGCCATGAGTTCGCAGGGTGACAACGACGAGGTGATGAGCGAAATCAACGTCACGCCGCTGGTCGATGTGATGCTGGTGCTGTTGGTGGTGTTCATCGTCACCGCCCCCCTGCTGACCAACGCCATCCAGGTGGATCTGCCGGAGACCGAGCAGACCCAAAGTCCGGATGATGACAATGCAGTGACGGTGAGTGTGGATGCCAAGGGCATCATCTTCGTGGAAAAAAAACAGATCGCGCCTGAGGACCTCACGCGCGCGCTACAGGATCTCAAGCTGCAGCGCCCGGATGTGAGTCTCTTCCTGCAGGCCGACGATGCCGCGCGTTACGGCATCGTGGCCAAGGTGATGGCGAGTATCGAGCGCTCCGGCGTGAGCCGGGTGTCGGTGATTACCGCGACCGAGTAGGCGCCTGACGCTGACCGCCCGAATCACGTCCCTGTCCGCCGCGCCCCTGCGCGCCACGGCCCTGACTCTGACCCTGACTCTGGCCTTGAGGCCGACGCGCATTGCGCCCGGGTGAACCGTCCCTGCCGGAATGACCCCGCCGCTCCGGCGGAGGGATGTCGGACGGGCGCTCCGTCTGCACGTAACCGTGCACCGTGAAGCGTTCGATCTTGCGACCCAGCAGGCGCTCGATGGCTGCGAGTTGGGCAAACTCATCCGCGCTCACCTGTGCATGCGCTTCTCCTTCGGCCCCGGCCCTGCCGGTGCGTCCAATGCGGTGCACATAATCCTCGGCCACCTGTGGCAGCTCGTAGTTCACCACGTGCGGCAGTTCATCGATGTCGATGCCGCGGGCCGCGATATCGGTCGCCACCAGCACCTGCAGCGTGCCTGCCTTGAATTCGGCAAGCGCCCGCGTGCGCGCGTTCTGGCTCTTGTTGCCATGAATGGCCAGGGACGGGATCCCTGATTTGCTGAGCTGCTCCGCGAGGCGGTTCGCACCATGCTTGGTGCGCACGAACACGAGCACCTGGAACCAGCCGTTGTCCTTGATGAGCTCGGTAAGCAGATCTTTTTTCTGGCCCTTGTTGACGAGGCACACACGCTGGCTGATCTGTGCCGGGCTCGCGCCGCTGCGGGCCACTTCCACTCGCGCCGGGTCGTGCAGCAACTGCTGCGCGAGGGTCACGATTTCGCTCGGGAAGGTGGCGGAAAACAGCAGGTTCTGCCGCTTTGCGGGCAGCAGCTGCAGCACGCGCCGGATATCACGGATGAAACCCATGTCCAGCATGCGATCGGCTTCGTCGAGCACGAAAGTCTCGACACCCGAAAGATCCACGGTTTTCTGTCCGGCGAGATCGAGCAGGCGGCCGGGGGTTGCCACCAGCACATCCACGCCACGCTTCAGCTGCGCGATCTGCGGATTGATGCTGACGCCTCCGAAGACCACCAGTGCAGAGAGTCTGGTGTAACGGGCATAGTCACGGAAAGAAGCTTCGATCTGTGCCGCAAGTTCCCGCGTGGGAGTGAGGATGAGGGTGCGCACCGCCTGGGCACGAGGCCGGGGCGTTGAAGACAGCCGGGCCAGGATAGGAAGCAGGAA
>VGUA01000026.1 GCA_016874535.1 Gammaproteobacteria bacterium | reverse complement strand
TGTTGCAACCGAAGCCCCTGTTCGTTTCGGAGACCCGGAAGACCGCCATTCGGCAGAACCTGACCACCCTGCGCAACCGCATCAACGAGTTCGGCGTGGCGGAGCCCGTCATCCAGCAACAGGGCGACTCCCGCATCGTGGTGCAGCTGCCCGGCGTGGAGGACACGGCGGAGGCGAAGAAGCTGCTGGGCGCCACGGCCACGCTCGAGTTCCGCATGGTCGATGCTGATGGCGACTTGGATGCTGCCACAGCCGGCCGCGTGCCGCTGGGCTCCAAACTTTACCAGCGGCGTGAGGGCGGACCCATCCTGCTGGAGAAGCGGGTGATGCTGACTGGCGAGTCGATCATCGATGCGTCTTCCGGCATGGAGACCCAGTCGGGTACGCCGGCTGTGTTCATCACGCTGGATGGCAAGGGCGCACGCCGCTTCAGTCGCGCCACGCGGGAACAGATTGGCAAGCCCATGGCGGTGGTGTTCATCGAGCAGCAGCAGGGCAAGCCGGTGGAGGAGGTGATCAACGTTGCCACCATCCGCGATGAGCTGAACAAGCGCTTCCAGATCACCGGCCTCGACAGCACGGACGAAGCGCGGACCCTGGCCTTGCTGCTGAGGGCGGGAGCCATGGCCGCACCGATGGAGATCATCGAGGAGCGTACGGTGGGACCGAGCCTGGGTCAGGAAAACATCGACCGTGGCCTGCAAGCCTGCATCGTGGGCTTCATCGCCGTCATCCTCTTCATGGCTTTCTACTACAAGGTCTTCGGCCTGATTGCCAATCTCGCACTGCTGTCGAACGTGGTGCTGCTGGTGGCGCTGCTGTCCATGCTCCAGGCCACCCTCACCTTGCCCGGCATTGCCGGCATCCTGCTGACGGTCGGCATGGCGGTGGACGCGAACGTGCTCATCAACGAGCGCATTCGTGAAGAACTGCGACTCGGCAAGTCGCCCCAGGCGGCCATCCACGCGGGCTATGACCGGGCCTTTGACACCATCCTGGACTCCAATCTCACCACACTGATCGCCGCGCTGGTGCTGTTTGCCTTCGGATCCGGGCCGGTGAAAGGCTTTGCCATCACCCTGACGCTCGGCATCGCCACTTCCATGTTCACCGCCATCATCGGCACGCGCGCGGTGGTCAATCTGCTGTTCGGCAAACGGCGCCTGCAGCGTCTGTGGGTCTGAGCCCACGCAAGGAATACCCGATATGAGCCTCAAACCCCGAACCAACTTTGATTTCATGCGCTGGCGTGCGGTGAGCATGGTGCTCTCCACGCTCATCAATGTGGCAGCCATTGGCTCGCTGGCCTGGCAAGGCCTCAATCTCAGCATCGAGTTCACCGGTGGTACCGTGGTGGAGCTCGACTACGAGGGCAAGGCCGACCTCAATGACATCCGTTCGCGGATCAAGTCCTCCGATTTCGGCAGTGGCATCGTGCAGAACTTTGGCGGACCGGACAGTGTGCTGTTGCGCCTGCCGCCCAGCGAAAACGTGTCCGAGCAGGAAGCGGCCAGCAAGGATGTCGGCGAGCGGTTGACCAAACTGCTTCCGGGCGCCGAGATCCGCCGCGTGGAATTCGTGGGGCCGCAGGTGGGTGAAGAGCTGGCGGAGGACGCAATCATCGCCTCGCTCATCGCGCTAGGTGGCATCCTCATCTACGTCATGCTGCGCTTCACCGTGAAGTTCGCGACGGGGGCCATCATCGCGACCATCCACGACATCATGGTGATCCTCGGCTTCTTCTCGCTGACGCGGATGGAGTTCGATCTGACGGCCCTCGCCGCCATCCTCGCGGTCATGGGTTACTCGCTCAACGACACCATCGTGGTGTTCGACCGCGTGCGCGAGAACCTTCGCTCCATGCGCAAGGCTGCGCCGGTGGAGGTCATGAACTATTCGCTCAACCAGACCCTCTCGCGCACCATCAACACGAGCCTCGTCACCTTGCTGAGCGTGCTCGCCCTCTATTTCCTCGGCGGGGAACTCATCCACAGCTTCGCGACGGCACTGATGATCGGCATCTTCGTCGGTACCTATTCCTCCATCTATGTGGCCGGCGCCGGCGTGTTCGCCTTGGGTGTCACACGGCAGGACCTGCTGCCCGTGCAGAAAGAAGGAGCGGAGCTCGATGTCCGTCCCTGAGATGGCAGCCGGTGCTGCCGACCCGGGCTGCGCGCGGTGAGCGAGCAGCCCCTGTTGATCGGCACTCCGGGCAACGCCAACGCCACGCGCCTCATGCTGCTGGGGGCGGGAGAGCTCGGCAAGGAAGTGGCACTGGAGGCGCAACGCTTCGGGGTGGAAGTCATCGCAGTCGATCGTTACGAGCATGCGCCGGCGATGCAGGTCGCGCACCGTGGCCACGTCGTCAACATGCTGGATGGCGACGCACTCGAAGCCGTGATCAGGCAGGAGCGTCCCCATTTCATCCTGCCCGAGGTGGAAGCCATCGCCACCGCCCGACTCGTCGCCCTCGAGCCCGAATTCCATGTGGCACCCACGGCCCGTGCGGCCCGACTCACCATGGATCGCGAGGGCATACGGCGACTGGCGGCGGAGGAACTCGGGCTCCCGACTTCGCCCTACCGCTTCGCGGACTCCGAGGCCGAATGTCTTGCCGCAGCACAAGTGCTGGGCACGCCCTGTGTCATCAAGCCCGTCATGAGTTCTTCCGGGAAGGGCCAGACCCTAGTGCGCTCGATGGCGGAAGTGCCCGCCGCGTGGCAGGCCGCCGTCACTGGTGGTCGCGCGGGATCCACCCGCGTCATCGTCGAGGGCTTCGTCGCTTTCGACTATGAAATCACCCTGCTGACCGTGCGCCATGTCGGAGGCACGAGTTTTTGCGCACCCATCGGCCATCTGCAGGTGGACGGGGATTACCGGGAATCCTGGCAGCCCCAGGCCATGAGCGAACGCGCGCTCGCACGCAGCCAGGAGATTGCCCGCAAGGTGACCGGGGCCCTCGGCGGTCGCGGCCTCTTTGGCGTGGAATTGTTCGTCAAGGGTGATGAAGTGCTGTTCAGCGAAGTCTCCCCGCGACCCCATGACACCGGTCTGGTCACTCTCGTGTCCCAGGATCTGTCTGAATTCAGCCTGCACGTGAGGGCCGTGCTCGGCCTGCCCATTCCGGCCATCCGCCATTACGGGCCGGCCGCGTCGGTTGCGGTCCTGGCGGAGGGGACGGGGCGAGCCATCAGCTATGCGGGAGTCGGGCAGGCGCTCACCGAGCCCAACACCGCCCTGCGCATCTTCGGCAAGCCGGAAGTTGCGGGCAAGCGTCGACTGGCGGTGGCACTGGCGCTCGGCGCCAGCGTCGAAGAGGCGCGGGCCAAGGCCAGACGTTGCGCAGAGGCCCTGCACATAGAGGTGGCGCCCTGAGCGCCCGCGGACCAACCACACAGGAGAACACACGATGCGAATGATGCACACGATGTTGAGAGTGACCGACCTGGACCGCGCACTGCACTTCTACTGCGATGTGCTGGGCATGAAGCTCATCCGGCGCAAGGATTATCCCGAGGGGCGCTTCACCTTGGCCTTCGTGGGGCTCGGCGACGAAAGCGATTCGACGGTCCTGGAACTGACCCACAACTGGGACACGGACAAATACGACATGGGCTCCGCTTACGGCCATATCGCTATCGGCGTGTCCGATGTCTACGCCACCTGTGATCAGGTCAAGGCGCGCGGTGGCAAGGTGGTGCGCGAGGCCGGCCCGATGAAGGGAGGGCGTACCGTCATTGCCTTCGTGGAAGATCCCGATGGCTACAAGATAGAGATCCTGCAGGACGAGCCGAACCCGGGCTGAGGCGCAGGATTTGCGCCCTGGGATCCCGGTCGATCAAACCCTGGGCCGGGGGCGGGTTTCCGCGGCAGTTGTGCTAGATTAGCCACCCAAGCCCGCCCGCCGGGAATTGCTCCTCACAACCATCCAACAATCTGCTGGCAGAGGTCATTTTCTATGAAGCGTTTTCGTTCCCTCGTACTCGCGGCGCTGGCCGCGCTTACCCTCGGCAGCGGCGTCTGTGCGCAGGAAGCGCCCCAGGAGACCGTGCGCAAGACCACTGATGCCGTGATCTCCCGCGTCAAGGACGAGAAGGATGTCCTGCGCGCCGACCCCACCCGCATGTACAACCTGGTCTCCGAGCTGGTGTTCCCGCACTTCGATTTTGGCGTGATGTCCCAGTTCGTGCTCGGCGCCGAATGGAAAACCGCTGAAGAGGCCAAGCGCGCCGAATTCGTCGAGCAGTTCCGCAAGCTGCTGGTGCGTACCTATGCGGCCGCTCTGCTCGAATACTCGGAGCAGACCATCGCCTATCCCGATCCTGGCGTGACGCCGAAGAACCCGAAGACCGCAGTGGTCAAGCAGGACATCACCCAGCCCAGCGGTGCGAACATGCCCGTCGTTTATCGTCTGCACAGCAAGGCGGACGGTTGGAAGGTCTACGACGTGTCGGTGGACGGAGTGAGCTTGGTCAAGACCTACCGCTCTTCTTTCGCCGACATCATCAAGCAGGGCGGTCTTGACCAGCTGATTGCCACCCTGCACACCAAGAACCAGGAAATCGGGCAGTAAGTGGCACGCCCCGCCACCGGCATTTGCAACAAGGAATCCCCGCGCCATGACCAATGAAGAAATCAAGGCCATGATTGAACAAGGCCTCCCCGGCGCGGAGGTTCACGTCGATGGCGATGGCACGCACTTCTACGCCAAGGTGATCTCCGACGCTTTCACCGGTATGCCGCTCATCAAGCAGCACCGCATGGTGTATGCCACGCTTGGCGAGAAGATGGGGGGAGCCATCCACGCCCTTTCCATCCAGACCTACAACCAGGACGAGTGGGCGCGCCAGAAGCCGTTCCAGACGCTCTGAGCAGGCTCTGACCCGATGGACAAACTGATCATCCACGGCGGCGCCACGCTGCAAGGCGAGGTGCGCATTTCCGGCGCCAAGAATGCGGCCCTGCCCATCCTGGCGGCAACACTGCTGTCGGACAGCCCCATGACGGTGGGCAATGTGCCCCATCTGCATGACATCACCACCACCATGGAACTGCTGGGCCGCATGGGCCTGGAACTCACGGTGGACGAGAAGATGAACATCCAGGTGGACTGCAGCACCATCCGGGAATTCTTCGCACCCTACGAGCTGGTGCGCACGATGCGCGCCTCGATTCTCGTGCTTGGCCCCTTGCTCAGCCGATTCGGTCGTGCCGACGTTTCCCTGCCGGGTGGCTGCGCCATCGGCAGTCGCCCGGTGAACCTGCATCTGCAGGGTCTGGCTGCAATGGGCGCCGATTTGTCCGTGGACGGCGGTTACATACGGGCCACCGCCAAACGCCTGAAGGGCGTGGATCTGGTGATGGATCTCGTGACTGTCACCGGCACCGAGAACCTGATGATGGCGGCCACTCTCGCGCAGGGCGTAACCGTGATTCGCAATGCCGCGCGCGAGCCCGAAGTCGTTGATCTCGCCCACTGTCTGGTGAGCATGGGGGCCCGCATCGAAGGGGCCGGTACCGACACCATCCGGATCGAGGGCGTGGACTCACTGTCCGGGACCCATTATGAAATCCTGCCCGACCGCATCGAGACCGGGACCTACCTGGTGGCGGCGGCCATGACAGGCGGGCGCGTCAAGCTGAAGAACACCCGGGCGGATCTTCTGGAAGCCGTGCTGGCCAAGCTCCACGAGGCGGGCGCGAGCATCACCACCGGCGACAGCTGGATCGATCTCGACATGGCTGGGCGCCGGCCGCGGGCCGTGAGTCTCCATACGTCACCCTATCCCGGATTCCCGACCGACATGCAGGCGCAGTTCACCGCGCTCAACTGCATGGCCGAAGGGACCGGCGTAATTACGGAATCCGTGTTCGAGAACCGCTTCATGCACGTGCTGGAACTGCAGCGCATGGGAGCGCAGGTGCGGATAGAGGGCAACACCGCCATCACCACGGGCGTGTCGCAATTGAAGAGTGCGCCGCTGATGGCGACGGATCTGCGCGCCTCGGCGAGCCTGGTGCTGGCGGGACTGGTGGCTTCGGGAGATACCGAGGTCGATCGCATCTACCATATCGACCGCGGCTACGAGACCATCGAGGAAAAACTCAGCAACCTCGGCGCACAGATTCGCCGCATCCCGAGCTGACGCGAGGGTCAGCCATGCCGCGCGACACAGACAGGCTCACGCTCGCGGTAGCCAAAGGTCGGATCTTCAAGGAAGCGTTGCCACTGCTGGCAGCCGTGGGCATCGTGCCGACCGAGGATCCCGAAAAATCGCGCAAACTCATTCTGCCCACCTCCGATCCCGCGATCGAGATGGTGATTGTCCGGGCCACCGATGTGCCCACTTATGTGGATTATGGTGGGGCTGATCTTGGTATCGTCGGTCGCGACACCCTGCTCGAGTACGAAGCCGGCGGATTCTACGAGCCACTGGATCTTCGCATCTCACCATGCCGGTTATCGGTGGCAGGCGCCACGCCCGAACTGCTCGAGCGCACACGATTGCGCGTGGCAACGAAATATCCGGTCATCACGCGGCGCCATTTCGCCGCCAAGGGCGTGCAGACCGAGATCATCAAGCTCTATGGATCCATGGAACTGGCGCCGCTGGTCGGTCTGGCCGACTGCATCGTGGATCTCGTCGATACCGGCAACACACTCCGGGCGAATGGCTTGCTGGAACTCGAGGAGATCTGCAAGGTCAGCTCACGACTGATTGTGAACAAGGCCAGCCTCAAGACCCGGTATGCGCTCGCCACGCGGCTGCTGGGAAAGCTCGAGGCCTTGCTGGCATCCACTGCCGGGCGGCCCTGATCGTTGCCGGAGCAAGACCCCATGAGCCTGATCTCCCGCCTGAATGCGGAACGTCCTGATTTCGAGGAAGCCCTGACCCGTCTGCTGGCCTGGGATGATGCTCGCGCCGAAGATGTGGCCGAGGTGGTGAGGGACATCGTGCGCCAAGTTCGTACCCGCGGAGATGCGGCGCTGCTCGAATATACCAACCGATTTGATCGCCGCGAAGTGAGCGACCCGGCGGCGCTGGAGGTGCGTGGTTTCGCGCAGGCACTGGAACAGGTCCCGCCGGCGGTCAGGTCCGCACTCACTGCGGCAGCCGATCGGATCACCGAATATCACAAGCGCCAGAAGCTGGAATCCTGGCGCTACCAGGACGCCGACGGCACGGTGCTGGGCCAGCAGATTTCGCCACTCGACCGGGTCGGCGTGTACGTGCCGGGCGGCAAGGCGGCCTATCCCTCTTCGGTGCTGATGAACGTCATCCCGGCCAAGGTCGCCGGGGTGGGAGAGGTCATCATGGTGGTGCCTGCCCCGGCTGGGGAGATCTCCCCCATCGTGCTGGCGGCTGCCGCCGTCGCAGGCGTCGACCGTGTGTTCTCCATCGGCGGCGCGCAGGCGGTGGCCGCACTCGCCTATGGCACGGCCACCGTGCCGGCGGTGGACAAGATCACGGGCCCCGGCAACAGCTACGTGGCTGCTGCCAAGGCACTGGTGTTCGGCAAGGTCGGCATCGACATGATCGCCGGCCCCTCGGAAATCCTCGTCATCTGTGATGGTACGACCAGCCCCGACTGGCTTGCCATGGATCTGTTCTCCCAGGCCGAACACGATGAGGAAGCGCAGTCGATACTGCTCTGTCCGGATGCGGCACAGCTCGATCGGGTGGAGGCCAGCATCGCCCGCCTGCTGCCCGGCATGGAGCGGGCGGACATCATCGGCAAGGCCCTGGCCCGGCGTGGGGCGCTGATCAAGGTCCGGGATCTCGAGCAGGCTGCTGCAATCGCCAATCGCATCGCCCCGGAACATCTTGAACTCGCGGTGGAACACCCCGAGTCGCTGGCTGCCGCCATCCGCCATGCCGGTGCAATTTTCATGGGCCGGCATACGCCGGAAGCCCTCGGCGACTATTGCGCCGGGCCGAATCACGTCCTGCCCACGGCCGGCACCGCCCGTTTTTCCTCGCCGCTCGGGGTGTATGACTTCCAGAAACGAAGCTCACTCATCGGTTGCTCGCCGCAGGGCGCCAGCCGGCTGGCCCCGGTGGCCTCGACCCTGGCCCGGGGCGAGGGCCTGACCGCCCATGCGCGCTCGGCGGAGTTCCGACTGGGAGGCGATTGAGCCGGAGCGACATCGCCCGCAGTGCGGGAATTCGCGCCAGGCTTTTCATGTATACTCGCGCGCGACACGTACGCGCAGCTCGCGCGGTTCACGCGGACATCTGGGAGATCCTGACGACATGACCGACAACACCGTCGATCCTCGCAGGCGTCGATTCCTCACTGGAACGGCGACCGTGATCGGGGGCATCGGGGCGGGCTTTGCAGCCGTGCCTTTCATCTCATCCTTCCAACCCAGCGCACGCGCCAAGGCTATCGGTGCGCCGGTGGAAGTCGATATCAGCAAGCTCGAGCCCAGCCAACGCATCATCCAGAAGTGGCGCGGCAAGCCCGTGTGGATCGTCCGCCGCACCCCGGAGATGATCGAAGGTCTCAAGGGCTTCGCGCCTGAAGTGCTGCGCGATCCCGAGTCCGACAAATCCGCCCAGCCCGGTTATGCCAAGAATGCCTGGCGCTCCGAGAACCCTGAGTATCTGGTGCTGGTTGGCGTGTGCACCCATCTCGGCTGTTCGCCCTCGTTCGTCCCCGAGATGGACGCCGCAGGCATGGGCTCGCCGTGGAATGGTGGCTTCTTCTGCCCCTGCCATGGCTCCAAATTCGACCTTGCAGGACGTGTCTACATGGGAGTACCCGCGCCCGCTAACATGGAAGTGCCGCCCTACCAATTCCTCACCGAGACACGGCTCGTGATCGGCATCGACAAGGAGAACGCGGCATGAACGCCATCGTGAAACAACTCACGGGCCTGCGTGACTGGGTCGATGACCGATTCCCGCTGATGAAGCTCTGGAACGAGCATCTCGCCCAGTACTACGCGCCCAAGAATTTCAATTTCTGGTACTACTTCGGCGTGCTTGCGCTCGTCGTGTTCGTGATCCAGATTCTCACCGGCATCTGGCTGGTCATGAACTACAAGCCCGATGCGGCCGAAGCCTTCGCCTCGGTCGAATACATCATGCGTGACGTGGAATGGGGCTGGCTCATACGCTACATGCATTCCACCGGGGCTTCGGCATTCTTCGTCGTGGTCTATCTGCACATGTTCCGCGCCTTGCTCTACGGCTCCTACCAGAAGCCGCGCGAGTTGCTGTGGATCCTCGGCATGTTGCTCTACCTCAGCCTGATGGCGGAAGCCTTCATGGGGTATCTGCTGCCGTGGGGCCAGATGTCTTTCTGGGGTGCGCAGGTGATCATCTCGCTGTTCGGGGCAATCCCCTTCGTGGGCGAGGCACTCTCCACGCTGATCCGCGGTGACTATGTGGTGTCCGACATCACCTTGAACCGCTTCTTCTCGCTGCACGTGATCGCGCTTCCCTTCGCCATTGCCGGGCTCGTGGTGTTGCACATCATCGCGCTGCATGAAGTCGGCTCGAACAACCCGGATGGCGTGGAAATCAAGAAGCACAAGGGTGCGGACGGCAAGCCGCTGGACGGCATTCCCTTCCACCCCTATTACACCGTGAAGGACTCGGTGGGCATCGTGGTGTTCCTGATGCTCTTCTCCATCGTGGTGTTTTTTGCCCCGGAGATGGGCGGCTACTTCCTGGAAGCCAACAACTTCATCCCGGCGGATCCGCTGAAGACCCCGGAGCACATCGCCCCGGTGTGGTACTTCACGCCCTACTACTCCATCCTGCGCGCCAATACGGTCAACTTCTTCTGGCTGGATGCAAAGCTCTGGGGTGTGGTGTTCATGGGGCTGGGTGTGATGATCCTGTTCCTGCTGCCTTGGCTGGACAAGAGCGAGGTACGCTCGATCCGCTATCGCGGCAAGATCTACAAGACCGCCCTTGGCATCTTCGTGGTGTCGTTCCTGATCCTGGGCTACCTGGGCATCCTGCCGCCCACACCGGGACGCACGCTGGTCGCCCAGATCTGCACCGTGATCTACTTCCTGTTCTTCCTGCTGATGCCCATCTACAGCAAGCTGGACAAGACCCTCCCAGTACCTGACAGGGTGACCCACTGATGCGCCGCGTAATCCTCTCGCTACTCTTCGCGCTCGTCGCGCCGGTGGTCCTTGCCGCCAGCGCGGGTGGGCCCAAGCTGCTGAAAGCCAATGTGGATCTGAGTGACCGTGCCGGCCTGCAGAACGGCGCCAAGCTCTTCCTCAATTACTGCGTGAGCTGTCACTCGGCGTCCTACATGCGCTACAACCGGATCGCCTCCGATCTCGGAATCCCCGATGATCAGATGAAGGCGAACATGATGTTCACCACCGACAAGATCGGAGACCCGATAAAGGTCGCCATGCGGCCGGAAGATGCCGAGCAATGGTTTGGAATCAACCCACCGGATCTGTCGGTGACGGCACGCTCGCGTGGCGCCGACTGGATCTACAGCTATCTGCTCAGCTTCTATACGGACCCTTCCCGCCCAACCGGCGTCAACAATCCCTACCTGCCGGGCGCCGCCATGCCCCATGTCCTGTGGGAACTGCAGGGCATCAAGAAGGCCGTCTATCACACTGTGAAGGACGAGAACGGCCACGAGAGCCAGGTGCTGTCACATCTTGAACCGGGTACCCCCGGCAAACTCTCCGAAGTCGATTACCAGAAGGAAATGCGCGACCTCGTGGCCTTCATGGTCTACCTGGGTGAGCCCGCGAAGCTGGTTCGCTATCAGTTGGGTGTGAAGGTGCTGCTCTTCCTCTCCGTGTTGCTGGTTGCCGTCTACCTCATGAAGCGGGAGTTCTGGAAAGACGTCCACTGAGATGAGCGACGTCATGAGCCGGCGGGCCGCCATGACGCTCTACTCGGATGCGCATGATCCTGTCGGTCACATCGTCAGGATCGTGCTGGCCGAGAAGGATGTCGCGGTGGACGTGCAGTTCATCACGCATGAGACGCGGCCGGAGGATCTTCACGACCTCAACCCCTACCAGACCTTGTTGACGCTGATTGACCGGGATCTCGTGCTCTACGATCCCGGCGTCATGCTCGAATATCTCGATGAGCGGTATCCCCATCCGCCGCTCACGCCCATGGACCCCCTGTCCCGGGCCACCCACCGCCAGATCAGGGCACGCATCATGCGTGATATGTATGGTCAGCTCCCGGTCCTCGCCGAGCGCGGACAGGTGGCGGCAGAAGCCGCACGGGCAGCCGTCAGGGATACCTTGGTGGCCATCGCACCTGCCTTTTCACGCCACAAGTTCTTCCTGTCGGACGAATTTTCCCTTGCCGACTGTTGCCTCGGCCCGTTGCTCTGGCGGCTCAGCCATTTCGGGATTCGCCTCCCGGCGGAGGCGCGCACGCTCCAGCGTTATGCCGACTCGATCTTCGGCAGGCCCGCATTCGCTGCCGCACTCTCCCCGGTGGAGCGTGCCATGCACGGACGATGACAGGCCTGCCAGCGGCAAGGGTCTGAGAAGGCACGAACGGCAGTGGACGGAAAAATGGGCTCAAACCGCCCTTACCTCTTGCGGGCGATACACGAGTGGATCGTGGACAATGGCTGCACGCCCCATCTCCTGGTCGATGCGAATGTTACGCACTGCGTGGTGCCACAGCAGTTCGTGAAGGACGGCGTGATCGTGCTCAACATCAGTCCCTCTGCGGTGAAGGATCTGTCACTCGGCAACGAGTATGTGATGTTCAGCGCCCGTTTCGGCGGCATCGCCCGGGAAATCACGGTCCCGGTGGGTGCCGTCAGGGCAATTTATGCGCGGGAGAATGGCCAGGGCATGGCCTTCGAGGGAGAGGGTGGGGGAGAGCCGCCAGAGGGTGGCGTGCCACCCCCGGAAACTCCGTCAAAGCCCAAGACTCCGCCCAGATTGAGCGTGGTCAAATAGGTCCGGGGGCCTCCCGGGAGTACGTCCCCCGGGTACAGCAAGTGCAGGTTGCTGCTGCGCTCTCAGCGCAGCGCGCTGCTACCGCTTTCGAAGAGCTTCACCACCTTGCTGATTCCGCCTATCGAGGCCACGGCTTCGGCCACCGCGTCTCCCGTCGGCTGATCAAGCAGACCCATCAGGTAAACCACCCCGTTCTCGGTGACAACCTTGATATCGAGCGCAGAGATGTCACGGATGGAAACCAGCTTGGTCTTCACCTTGGTGGTCAGTAGCGCATCATTGGCACGTGAACTGGAGCCGCTTGGAGCCGCTACCCGCACCTCATCATAGACGTGCTGGACCTTGGCGATGCGCGAAACGTATTCCGCCACCCGCCGCTTCATGTCATCGGTGGGGGCCTCGCCGGTCACCAGCACCTTCAGGTTGAAGCTGGTGACATTGATATGCGCCTGGGCCGAGATCTCGCCGTCTGCGGTGAGAATGTTCCTCGCCTTGTTCTCGATGTTCTGGTCTTCGAGCACCGTGCCCGCGGTGCGTTTGTCATTGGTGATGACCGCGCCGGTGACAGCGCCGCCGGCGGCCAGCGGGGCACAGCCGCTCAACAGGCTGCCCGCCGCCCCCACTGCAAGGGCCATCGAAAGAAACAGCTTGAGTCCGTTGTTCACATTGGTTCTCCCAGAAATTCGCGATCGATGAGTTCGCACAGACAGTGAATGATGGTCAGGTGTACTTCCTGGATGCGGGCCGTGCTCGCATCGGGCACGCGCAGTTCGATGTCGTCCGCCGCGAGCGCCTTGGCCGCCTTGCCACCATCCTTGCCGGTCACCAACACCACGGCAATCCGCGCGGCTTGCGCGGCCTTGATGGCATTGAGGATGTTCGGTGAGGCACCGCTGGTGGTGAAAGCCAGCAGGACATCGCCCGCACGACCGAGTGCCGACACCTGTTTCGAGAACACCTGCGCGTAGTCGTAGTCGTTGGCAATGGAAGTGAGGGTCGAGGCATCGGTGGTGAGCGCGATGGCAGCGAAACCCGCACGGTCGCGTTCAAAACGGTTCAGCATCTCGGACGAGAAATGCTGTGCATCCGCGGCGGAACCTCCGTTGCCACAGGTGAGGATCTTGCCTCCTTGGCGCAGCGATGACACGAGGAGACCAGCCGCCTCGGCAATGGCTGCGGACAGAGCCTGTGCGCTGGCAGTCTTGGCCGCGATACTGCTGGCGAAAATCTGCTCTACGACGGCGGCCTTGGTTGACATTGAGGCGACTGCAGTCCCCGCTGGTTTGCAATGCATTATGCAGAAAACGCGCCCTTTATCCAGCGCACCACGGGCTGGTCCGCGTCACCCGTGATGGCGACCACGTCGAAGCGGCAATCGCGCCGTGCATGTCCCGGGTAACGTTGCAGGAAGAGTTGGGCCGCGTGCACCACGCGCTGCTGCTTGGCGCGGGTGACGGTGTCTTCCGGAGTGCCGAAGGCCGCGCTGGCGCGATAGCGTACTTCGACAAAGACGAGGGTCGCACCCTCCAGCATGATCAGATCGAGCTCGCCCATACGACAGGTGAAGTTGCGCGAGAGCGGGCTTAAGCCGAATCCCTCCAGCCATTTTTCCGCCACGCGTTCGTACTGCATTCCCTTGCGACGAAACACTGCAGGTTCTCCTTCAGGGGGGTGGGGCCAGTGCCTGTGGTATGCCGGTCGTGAATCTGGCCCATGCAAGCTCGCGCTTGATTCGGCCTGAGGCATCCCGCTCCAAGGTTCCCGTGGCTCCAGCCACGCTTCGCGCCGGATCGGTGGCGAGCGCAGGCAGTGCACGCAGCAGCAGATAGGCATCCATGCCGAAGGCGAACAGCTGGCGCGTGCCGCTGTCACTTCGCGGCCAGTATTGATTGAACAGCCCGCTCAACGGGCTCTGGTGTTGTGGCAGGTCCCATGGGCGAGCGCCAAAAATAACACCCTCGAGATCCGCATCTGCCAAGGCATCCGGGCGCCCGCCGTAGACTTGACTGGTGGCGTAGATTGGCAGGTGGTCCACGCCAAGATAGCGGAACTGCGGGATGATCTGGCGCGCATTCACCGGATCGGCAGACAGCATGATTGCGTCCACATCCACCCGTGCCCGGGCTTCAAAGATGATCGGGCGATTCAGGGTGCGACGAATGAACGCCGCGCGTGCCTCGCTCTGTGCGAGGCTGAAGGTCTTGCGGATGGCGGCTTTGTAGGCTTCGGCCGAGCCGGTGTAGCGCGAGTCTTCCACCACCACGCCGCCGCGTTGCTCCCAGGCGGTGACGAACGCGGCGCGGGTGCGCGACCCGAGATCGGTGTTGGCAACCAGAGTGGCGATGCGGCGATGCCCGTCCTCCCAGGCCTGACGCGCGAGATCGACCGCGTCATCTTCTGGCGCCAGCGCAAACCAGCTGAATGACGGCAGGGCGCCCGGAGCCGCCGTCGCCGTGACAAATCCGACGCCCGGATTGTTCAAGGCGAGGATGGGCACGGGTCGTTCGGCCAGGCGGGCGAGCGCCTCCACTCCGGGTTTGTCCAGCGGACCAATGACGAGCTGCGCGCCATCCTTCACCGCTTGCTGGTAGTGGGACACGGCCGCGGCCCCGGTGGTGTCGTGAAAGCGGATCTCCAGGCTGCTGTCGGCGCTGGCCAGCCGCATGGCGTTGAAGCCATCCCGGACGGCGCTCGCGTAGGGCGCGAGCTCGCCGTGCAGCGGCAGCAGCAAGGCCACGCGGCGCAGCGGCCCACCTTGCTGTTCGGCGAGTTCGAGAATCTCGTCCACCAGCATTTCATTGGCGGGATGCGCGGGGTATGCGAGGCGCCAGGTCGAAAGCGCCTGCTGCAGAGTGTCCGGAGTCGAGGCATGGGTTGCGGCGTCAGCCTTGAGAGCCAGCCATCCTGGCAGGTTCTGGTTGCGCGCATCGAGCTTGTCTCTGAGCCCCGCGTCGTCATTGCGCTTGAGTGCGTCCCAGATGAGGTGCGTCAGCTCCGTGCGCCGGTTTGGCGGCATCGGGAAGATCTCGGAATTCATCAGATTGAGAATCGCCGCGCGATCACCGGCAGCCAGCTGCGCCTTGCCCAGTGCGCGCAGGAAAAGACCTTTCTCGAAGGGGTCGAAGTCCTTCGGGGCGAGCGAGTTGAGGATGAACAGCGCCTCATCCTGCCGACCCTCTCCCATGTGCAGCAAGGCTTGCGCGAGAACTGCCCGTGGAGTCGTGGCTTTGTCGGACAGGGCATCTGCCCACTGCGCACGTGCCGCTGGCAGATGACCGAGATCCGCTTCGATGAGGCCAGCCTTGAGGCGCGCCTCCTGCGCACCAGGACCCTCGCCACCGGCGGCGAGAGTCAGGGCGGCGACGGCATCGGCGTAGCGTCCCGCAGCGACAAGGCTTGCGGGTGTCTGGACGGGCACTGCCTGCGCGATGGGTTCCTCGGGTGCTGTTGCCTGTTGCTGCACGCAGCCAGCGGCCATAATCGACAGGCCGAAGGTGAACCACAGCGCAGGGCGCGCACAGACACGGGGAAACATGGTGGAAATACCGCAGGAGACTGGCCGCAGTGTAGCAATCGAGCGTCCATGCTTGTACCTCGTGGCCACGCCCATCGGTAATCTTGCGGATATCACACGCCGCGCCCTGCAGGTTCTGGCGGGCGTGGATCTGATCCTTGCCGAAGACACCCGCACCACCGTGCATCTGCTTGATCACTACCAGTTGCGCAGGCCACTCGAATCACTGCATCAACAGAACGAAGAGGCCCGCGCCGAATCTCTGGTCCGCCGTCTGGTTCAGGAATCACTCGCGATGGCACTGGTCAGTGATGCCGGCATGCCGCTCATTTCCGATCCAGGTTTTCCGCTGGTCGCCGAGTGTGTGAAGGCCGGAATCCCGGTGCGGGCGATCCCGGGGCCCAGCGCCGTGCTCACGGCACTCGTGGCCTCGGGCTTGCCAGTGGCAACCTTCTCCTTTGAAGGCTTCCTGCCTCCGCGGCAAGCCGCGCGGCGCTCGCGTCTGGAGTCACTCGCAGTTGCCACGCGCACGCTCGTATTCTTCGAAGCGCCGCATCGCATCTTCGATACCGTTGCGGACGTGATTGTCGCGATGGGAGAGAATCGGGCGATATGCGTGGCACGCGAACTGACCAAGCTCCACGAGACGTTCTATCGCGGCGGTGCCGCCGAGGTCCTGGCACAGATGCAGGCTGATCCGCACGCCGAAAAAGGTGAAATCGTGTTGCTGGTGGGGGCGGCGCCAGAAGCGGCTGCCGAAGAGGAGCTTCCGCGGCGGCTGCTCAAGGTCCTGCTCGATCATCTGTCGCGCCGGGATGCGGTGGATGCCGTCGCAGCGGCTACCGGCTTCCCCCGAAATCGTCTCTACGACCTTGCCCTTTCGCTCAAGACGCAATCGGCAGATTGAGGAGGAAGCGCCTTCCGGCCGGAGTTGCGTGGTATGCGTGCAGTCGTCAGACTGCTGCGGCGAGCGGGCTGGGCGGTCGCTGAGGGTAGGTGGCGACACCTGCCGTCGGAGGAAAGTCCGGGCTCCACAGAGCAGGATGCCAGGTAACGCCTGGGGGGCGTGAGCCCACGGAAAGTGCCACAGAAAATATACCGCCCCGCCGGCTTCGGTCGGTGAGGTAAGGGTGAAATGGTGCGGTAAGAGCGCACCGCGCCGACCAACATCGGTGGCAGGGTAAACCCCATCCGGAGCAAGACCAAATAGGGAAGCGTGCTGCTTCGCAGCAGGCGTGGCTCGCGCCAGCTTCCGGGTAGGTCGCTACAGGCACATGGTGACATGTGTCGCAGATGAATGATCGCCACTGCGCAAGCAGCACAGAACCCGGCTTACAGGCCCGCTCGCCCTCTTTATCCACACCCCTTTCCCGCGGCCGCCTCCGCAAGCGGCCTTGCCCCTGCCGCGCCAACAATTCCAGAGAATCTACGAGGAATATCGATTATCCCGTTGAATCCTCAGGTATTCCCCCTCCTGTCCCCCAAGGCTGCTGAACACAGCCCTCTAAGTTACTGTTCAGAAAGAAACTTTTTTCGGGCTTCCGGGCTCGTTCCGGTTGACAGTCCCAAAATCCGGTTCGTATAGTTCGCCAAGTGGGGAATCGTGGGGAATTGTGGGGACTCCATGATCATTCAGGGCAGATTCCAGACCATTCCCAAGGCTTGCCGGCGGCCATCCAGAAGGGCGTGAAATCGCGTGTTCAGGGGATTTTTCACAGTCAGCATCGATGCCAAGGGCCGGGTAGCGCTGCCCACGCGCTTTCGTGAGCAACTTCGTGGCGAAACCAGTGCCACGGTGATCATGACGGTGAATCCCTGGGATCGCTGCCTGTGGTTCTACCCCCTGGGGGAGTGGGAGCGGGTGGATACCAAGCTGCTGTCCCTGCCGGACGGGGACCCGGCCAGCCGGCGCGCCAAACAGGTGCTGCGCGGCTATGCCACGGATTGCGAGTTCGATGGCCAGGGCCGGATTCTGCTTCCGGGTGAACATCGCAACTTCGCCGGGCTGCAGCACAAGGCGGCCTTGCTGGGACAGGGCAACAAGCTGGAGTTGTGGGATGCGGGCGCCTGGGAGCGACAGCGCGATGAATGGCTGGCGCAGATCGACAGCCGCACGGCACCCGTGTCCGGCGTCCTCCAGGATCTTTCCCTGTGAACGCCTCGGTGCTGTCACCCCAACCCTCGGCCCACCAGCCGGTGATGCTGGCCGAGGTGCTGGAAGCGCTCGCCATAAGACCGGACGGCTTTTACCTCGATGGCACATTCGGGCGCGGCGGACATACCGGAGCCATCCTTTCCAGACTCGGGCCGACAGGTCGTCTGTTGGCACTCGATCGCGACCCTGAAGCCATTGCCGCCCGCCTCGATCTTGCCGCCGACACGAGACTGGAGCGGGTGCACGCCCCATTCGGCGAGGCGGGTGCCCTGCTCGCCACACGCGGCTGGCAGGGCAGGCTCGATGGCGCGCTGCTCGATCTCGGCGTGTCGTCTCCGCAGCTGGATGATCCTGCGCGCGGTTTCAGTTTTCGTGCGGATGGTCCGCTGGACATGCGCATGGATCCTTCCAGCGGAGAGCCTGTGTCCGCATGGCTGAACCGGGCCAGCGAAAGCGAAATACGAGAGTGCCTGTGGGCTTTTGGCGAGGAGCGGCGCGCGCGCCAGATTGCGCAGCGCATCTGCCTGCAACGCGCGGAACAGGCGATCACCACAACGCGTGCTCTTGCCGAGCTGGTCGGGGGAATCGTCAGGGGCGAACACCGCATCGATCCTGCCACCCGCACCTTTCAGGCTTTGCGCATTTTCATCAACGATGAACTCGGCCAGCTGAAACGCGGCCTTGCCCAGTTGGTGGAAGCACTGGCTGTGGCGGGCAGACTGGTCGTGTTGTCGTTTCACTCGCTGGAAGACCGCATCGTCAAGCGCTATTTCCGTGAACTCGCGCGCCCGCTCGATGCGGAAGGCAAATCCGCCGGACCGGCTCATTACCGACTCGTCCACCGCAAGTCCGTGGTCGCCGGGGAAGAAGAACTCGCGTCCAACCCGCGTGCGCGCAGCGCGCGACTGCGCGCCCTGGAGCGTATCGCATGACGCGGCTCCTCTTGCTCGCGGTGCTGGGTGCTCTCGTTTTCCTGAGCGCGCTCCAAGTGGTGACCACGCGCTACGAAACCCGGCTGCTGGTGATGGCACTGCAGGCCTTGAAGACCCAGCGCGACGACCTCGAGCGCGAATGGACACAGCTGCTGCTTGAACAGAGTACCTGGAGCACCCACGGCCGCGTAGAGACATTGGCGCGAAGCAAACTCAACATGATCCTCCCCCGGGCGGCCGAACTGAAGCACATCCGCTCATGAACATGGAACACAACCCGCAACCTGCGTGGCGCAGACATCTGGTGGTCGGGGTCTTCGGACTGCTCGCTGCCGTACTCGTGTGGCGCGCATTCGATTTGCAACTCACGGATCGTGAATTCCTGCAGGATCACGGTGACCAGCGATACCTCAGGGTGGTCCAGACCGAAGCCCACCGCGGCATGATCACGGACCGACACGATGAACCACTCGCCATCAGCACGCCTGTGAGTTCCGTGTGGGTGAATCCTTCCCAACTCGTCCAGAACAGGGGACGCTGGCCTGAGCTCGCGAAACTGGTCGACATGTCCGAGGACCAGCTCAATACCCTGATCCTGCCGCGCCGCAAGCGCGGTTTCCTCTATCTCAAGCGGCACGTGCAACCGGCCGTTGCGGAGGCGGTGGCGAAGGCCGCAATTCCGGGCGTGCATCTGGCTGGCGAATACCGTCGTTTCTATCCCGGCGTCGAAATTGCCGCACACCTGCTCGGTTTCACCAATGTGGATGACCGCGGACAGGAGGGCATAGAGCTTGCCTTTGATGCCGTCCTGACCGGGACGCCGGGCAAGGACCGTGTGATCAAGGACAGGCTCGGCCGGGTGATCGAATATGTCGAGCGCATCCAGCCCGCAGCGCCGGGCAAGGATCTGGCGCTCAGCATCGACCGGCGCCTGCAATATGTCGCCAACCGGGAGCTGGGCAAGGCGGTGCAGAAGCACAAGGCCATGGCCGGACTGATGGTGATCCTCGACGTGAATACCGGCGAGATACTCGCGCTGGTCAATCAGCCATCCTTCAACCCGAACAATCGCGCCGAACTCAAGGGCGAATTCTTCCGCAATCGCGCAGTCACGGATCTGTTCGAGCCGGGCTCGACCATCAAGCCCTTCACGATTGCCGCCGGCCTTGAATCGGGTCAGTACACCCCAGCCACCCGCATCGAGACCGCGCCCGGGTTCTTTCGCGTGGGGCGACACACCATCAAGGACATCCACAGCTACGGCAATCTCGACGTGACCGGTGTCATCGAGAAGTCGAGCAATGTCGGTTCGACCAAGATTGCACTGTCGATGGATGCGGACATCCTCTGGAACGTGTTCAACAACGTGGGATTCGGCCATCTCACGCAGGTTGAACTGCCAGGTGAAACCAATGGCAGGCTGGTCAATCACAAGCATTGGCGGGAGATAGAGCACGCCACGCTCGCTTATGGCTACGGGATGTCGGTCAACGCGCTGCAACTGGTGCGTGCCTACGCCACGGTCGCCAATGGAGGAATGCTGTATCCCGTCACCATCCTGCGACGCGAGCAAGCGCCCCAGGGAATGCGCGTGATGTCGCAGACCACCGCGGATGCCGTGAGCCTGATGATGGAGCGGGTAGTGCAGACCGGTACTGCCAAGACCGCGCAGGTTTACGGTTACCGCGTGGGCGGCAAGACCGGCACCGTGCACAAGAACATCCAGGGCGGGGGCTACGCCGAAAAGGACTATCGCTCGCTGTTCGCGGGTTATTTGCCGGTGAGCAAGCCCCGTCTTGCCGCGGTGGTCGTGATTGATGGTCCACGAGCCGGGCAGCATTACGGCGGATTGGTGGCCGCGCCCGTGTTTGCTGAAGTCATGCACGAAGCCGCGCGCATCCTCAATCTTCCCGCCGATGCGCTCGATGGCGTGCCCGCCGACAGTGGTGTGAGGATGGCTTCCAGTCCAGCCAAGCCGGCACCTGCGGGGCCGCGCATCCAATGAAGCCTGCGGTGTCCGCGCACTGGCGACTTTCCACCTTGTTCGACGACCTGGGTGCCGAACTTCATGGCGCAGATGTGGCGGTTGAAGGTCTGGCGCTGGACAGCCGCGAAGTTGAAGCCGGCGAATGTTTCCTCGCACTCAAGGGCAGTCAGCAACGCGGCGCGCACTTCGTGCCACAGGCTCTGCGCCGGGGCGCCAGTGCGATTGCGCTCGAGCCGGACGAAGATCTTCAAACCGGCAGTGTGCCGCGGGTGCTGGTCCCTGATCTGCGCGCCAAGGTTGGCGTGCTGGCGGGGCGGCTGTTCGGCAATCCCAGTCACGCGCTGGAGGTGGTGGCGGTCACCGGCACCAATGGCAAGACCACGGTAGCCCACCTCTGCGCCCAGGCCTTTGGTCATCTGCTAGGGCCCTGCGGCTATATCGGGACCTTGGGCATGGGCCTGCCCGAACAGCTCACCGCAAGCGGCATGACGACTCCTGATCCGCTGCCTCTGCAGGCGGAATTCGCGCGCATGCGCGATGCAGGAATTCGGGCAGTCGTCATCGAGGCTTCTTCCCATGCCCTGGCCCAGTCCAGATTGAACGGGACACGGATTCTCACCGCTGTCTTCACGGGCCTCGGCCACGACCATCTCGACTACCACGCTGATCAGGCGGCCTATCTGGCGGCCAAACGTCTGCTCTTCACCCACCCCGGCTTGGGCCACGCGGTGGCCAACCTGGATGACCCGGTCGCGGGCGACATGTTGGGCGCCGTGGCGGCGGGTGTGGAACGCTGGGGCTTCAGTCTGGGTGGTGATGCGGCTGGTGAATGGGTGGAAGAAAGTCGGCATCTGCGTCTGTGGGCTGCGGATTACCAGCGCGACCACTCCCTGCTCGAAGTGGGAGTGGGGCAGGCCAGGGTCCAAATCCGGACGCATCTCACGGGTGACTTCAATGCCCAGAACCTGCTGGCGTGCCTTGCGGTGCTGCTTGCGCACGGGGTCGGTCTGGACAAGGCCGCAACCGCGCTGGCCAGCGTGCACCCGGTGGAGGGACGCATGGAACGCTTGGGCGGCCGGGGTCGACCGGACATCTTCATCGATTTCGCCCACTCGCCCGACAGTCTGGAACGGGTCCTGAGAGTCTTGCGCGGTTTCCATCCCCGCCGACTCATCTGCGTTTTCGGCTGTGGGGGTGACCGCGATCGTTCCAAGCGCGCGCCCATGGGGCGAATCGCCACCAGCCTCGCTGATCAAGTATTCCTGACCAGCGACAATCCGCGCAGCGAAACCCCGGCTGCAATCGCACAGGACGTCTTGTCCGGTGTCGAGCAGTCCACACCTGTCAGTGTGATCGACGATCGCACGCAGGCCATCTTGAGCGCACTCGGCGCGGCTGGTGCGGAAGATATCGTGCTGGTGGCCGGCAAGGGGCATGAGAAGACGCAGGAAATCGCGGGTGTGAAATATCCCTGCAGCGACCGGGCCATCGTTCAACAGTGGTTACAGGCCTCATGATCGGGATGTCCCTGGCAGACGCGGCGGCCATCGTGGGTGGGCAGCTCACTGGCGCTGACCACGGATTTGAAGGCGTCAGCACCGATTCCAGGACCCTCGCGCCCAAACAGCTCTTCTACGCCTTGAAAGGCGAGCGCTTCGATGGCCACGATTCGTTGCCGCAAGCCGCGGACCGCGGTGCTGCGGGCGCGGTCGTCACGCGTCGGATGGACACGGCGCTTGCCTGCATCCACGTACCGGACACCCGGCGCGCATTGGGTGATCTCGCGCGCGCCTGGCGTCTGCGTCACCACTGCACGGTCATCGGCGTGACCGGCAGTAACGGCAAGACCACCACCAAGGAAATGACCGCCGCCATCCTCCGGCAGCGCGGCCCGACCTTGGCCACCGAGGGTAATCTCAACAATCACATCGGGCTTCCGCTCACCCTGTTCGGACTCTCCGCCGAGCATGAGGCCGCCGTGATCGAGATGGGCGCCAATGCAATGAACGATATCGCCGAGCTGGCGGACATCGCGCGGCCCGATATCGGCATCGTCACGATGTGCGGCCCGGCTCATTTGCAGGGTTTCGGCAGCGTCGAGAACGTCGCACTGGCCAAGGGACGTCTGTTCGAGGGCATCGCGCCCGAAGGCGTTGCGATTCTCAATGTCGATGATCCGTTCAGGGATTTCTGGTTGACCATGTGCGGCCAACGCAAGGTTCTGCGCTTCGGCCTCTCTGCGGAGGCGGACTTCACTGCCCACGAGATCACGGAAGGTGCGCCCGGTGAGGGTGTCCGTTTTGAACTTGTCTGCCCCCAGGGCACGGTCACGATCCATCTGCCCGTGGATGGCGTGCACAACGTGCGCAATGCGCTGGCCGCTGCCGCAGCGAGCATGGCAGCAGGCGCCACCCTGTCCGAAGTGGCTACAGGACTTGCCGGCATGGATGCCGTGCGAGGACGCCTCGTGGTACGTCGGGGTCGTGGCGGCAGTCGGATTATCGATGACAGCTACAACGCCAATCCCGCCTCACTCCGCGCGGCGCTGCATGTCCTCGGGCGGGCGGAAGGCCGGCGCTGGCTGGTGTTGGGGGATATGGGCGAACTGGGGCCGGAGGCCGCGGCGATTCATCGCACCATGGGCCGTGAGGCCCGCGAACTCGGTGTGGCGCAGGTATTCGCGCTGGGCGAACTCACACGCGAAACGGTCGAAGGCTTCGGACCCGGCGCCCGGCACTTCACGGATGTGACGCTCCTGACGGAAAGCCTGAGTCAGGATCTCGCACCGGATGTGACGGTGCTGGTCAAGGGATCACGCTTCATGCAGCTGGAGCGTGTGGTGGCGAGCCTCGTCGCGGAGGACGCACTGCCATGCTGATCTGGCTTTCGCAGTATCTGCAGCAGGTTGATCCCGGTTTCAGTGTCTTCCGCTATCTCACCCTGCGCACGATTCTGAGCGTGCTCACGGCACTGTTCCTGTCCCTGCTCATCGGGCCGGCGGTGATCCGTCAGCTGGGGCGGCTGCAGATTGGGCAGCATGTCCGCGATGATGGCCCACAGTCGCATCTCTCCAAGGCCGGCACACCCACCATGGGCGGGGCATTGATCATCCTCGTGATCGCGGTCACCACCTTGCTGTGGGGAGATCTCTCCAACCGGTTCCTCTGGACCGCCTTGCTCACCACTCTCGCTTTCGGAGTGATCGGCTGGTACGACGACTATCTCAAGATTTCACGCAAGAATTCCAAAGGTCTTTCGGCCCGCGCAAAGTACGCCTGCCAGTCGGTGAGTGCGTTGCTGGCGGCCGGCGCGCTCTACCACCTGGCCCAGAGCCCCACGGAGACCACGCTCATCGTGCCGTTCTTCAAGCAGCTGGCGGTCGATCTCGGCTGGGTCTATCTCATCACCACCTATTTCGTGGTGGTGGGAAGCAGCAACGCGGTCAATCTCACCGATGGGCTGGATGGACTCGCCATCATGCCGACGGTGCTGATTGCGGCCGCGTTCGTGGTGTTCGCGTACGTAACGGGCAATGTGAACTTCTCCGCCTACCTTGGCGTGCCGTATGTGATCGGGGTGGGGGAGCTCTGTGTGTTCTGTGGTGCCATCGTGGGCGCGGGACTCGGTTTCCTGTGGTTCAACACCTATCCCGCACAAGTCTTCATGGGCGATATCGGAGCACTGGCGCTGGGTGCGGCGCTCGGCATCGTGGCCGTGATGGTGCGCCAGGAGTTGGTGCTGGTGGTGATGGGAGGCGTGTTCGTGCTGGAGACGGTGTCCGTGATCCTGCAGGTCGCCTCCTTCAAGCTGACAGGCCGGCGCATCTTCCGCATGGCGCCCATCCATCATCACTTCGAGCTGAAGGGCTGGCCGGAACCCCGTGTCATCGTGCGCTTCTGGATCATTTCGGTGATTCTGGTCCTCATCGGCCTCGCCACGCTCAAGATTCGATGAGCGCGCATCCCATCATGCCCTTGCCCGCAGCGACGTCCACCACCGCCGTGGCGGAAACCGCCGGGCGCTGGCTGGTCTTCGGCATGGGCAAGACGGGACTGTCCTGCGCCCGTTTCCTTGCCCGCGAAGGTCGCGCGGTGCGGGTCATCGACACGCGTCCCAGTCCCCCGTTGCGCGCCGAGATCGAAGCCCTGCCCGGTGTGGAATGCCATGCCGGGGAACCCGACCTGGCGGTGCTGCAGGATGTGGATGCACTGGTGGTAAGCCCCGGTATCGCGCTGGACCATCCGCTGATCGTCGCCGCCAACCAGTCCGGGCTGCCCATCCTCGGGGATATCGAACTTTTCGCGCGTGTCGCTCCCGCCCCTTACGTGGCAGTGACAGGCTCCAATGGCAAGAGCACCGTCACCACCCTGGTCGCCGAGATCCTTGCCGCTGATCGCCAAGGGGTGAAGGCGGGAGCCAACCTCGGTATGCCTGCGCTCGATCTGCTCGACCCACCGGTGCCGGCCTGGTATGTGCTCGAGCTGTCGAGCTTCCAGCTCGAACTGACCGACAGTCTGGCCCCTGCCGTCGCCTGCGTGCTCAACCTGTCGCCCGATCATCTGGACCGGCATGGCAGCTTCGAGGCCTACCGTGCAGCCAAGGCGCGCATCCTCGCCCACGCCCATTCGGCGGTGCTGAACGCCGACGACCCGGCCGTGGCAAGCCTTGCTCCGCGCGACATACCCGTTCGCTGGGTGTCCTTGCGCGGCCCGCGGCCGGGCACGTACTCCATTGGCATGCACGAAGGCCAACGTCATCTCATGCACGGAGAGGAAGAGCTGTTTCCCACTGCGGTGCTGCAAATGGAAGGCGAGCACAACGAGTTCAATGCGCTTGCCGCGATTGCGATCACGGATACGATCGGCGTCTCCCGTGTGGCCCAGCGTGCGGTTCTCGGCAGCTTCCAAGGGCTGCCTCATCGATGCCGCCTGGTCGCGGAGCAGGGCGGGGTGGTCTGGTTCAACGATTCCAAAGGCACCAATGTGGGTGCGTCAGCCGCCGCCATTGCGGGGATCTTTGCGCGTCGCCGGGGAGTACTCATTGCTGGAGGGCAGGGCAAGGGTGCGGACTTCGGGCCTCTGCGGGAGGCGTTGCGCGAGCGTGTCCATACCGTGGTCCTGATCGGTGAGGACGCGCCACTGATTGCCGCAGCGATCGGCGAGGCGGCGCGCATCCTGCACGCCACCACGCTGGAGGAAGCCGTCGGCCTCGCCAGCACGGCAGCGCAGCCGGGCGAAGCGGTGCTTCTGTCACCGGCGTGCGCGAGTCTCGACATGTTCGACAATTACGAAGCCCGCGGCCGCATTTTCGAGACCGCCGTGAGGGAGCTTGCAGAAGCATGAACCAGGCCGTTTCCCTTACCTTCAGCCGCGGCCCCAGATTCTCTGATCGCTATCTCTACGATCCCTGGCTCATTGCCATCACCGCGACCATCGTGACCCTGGGGCTGGTGATGGTGGCTTCAGCCTCGATCGCCATTGCCGCACGAAATGGGGGCGACCCGTATCACTTCCTGTGGCGCCAGGGAGCAGCGCTGGCGCTCGGTGCCGCCACGGGCCTCGTCATGCTGAAGATACCGCTCGCACTGGTCGAGCGAATGAGCGGCGCGCTGATCCTTGTCGCCTTCCTGATGTTGTTGCTGGTGCTGGTGCCGGGGGTGGGGCGCGAGGTCAACGGCGCCTCGCGCTGGGTGATGCTGGGCCCGCTCACCTTGCAGGCCTCGGAACCGACCAAGCTTGCGGTGATTCTCTACATCGCGGGCTTCCTCGTCCGCCATGAAATCCAGGTGCGCACCCGGCTCAGCGGTTTCCTCAAGCCCATGGCAGTGGTCTCCCTTCTCGCCGGCCTGCTCCTGTGCGAGCCCGATTTCGGCGGGGCCGTGGTCATCATGACCACTGTTCTCGGCATGCTGTTCCTGGGTGGCATCCCCTTCATGCGCTTCATGATGTGGGGCGCGCTGGCGGCCTCCTTGCTGGCCTCGACGGTGTTGCTCGCGCCTTACCGCATGCAGCGCATGATGACATTCCGCGACCCTTGGTCGGATCCGTACAATACGGGCTTCCAGTTGAGCCAGGCGTTGATCGCCTTCGGGCGCGGCGAATGGTTGGGTGTCGGCTTGGGCAACAGCGTCCAGAAACTTTTTTACCTGCCGGAAGTGCACACGGATTTCATTTTTGCGGTGATAGGCGAAGAGCTCGGTCTGGCAGGCGCTTGCACCGTGATTGCGTTGTTCTTCCTGCTGCTCACGCGCGTGCTGCACATCGGCGGCCGCGCCGCCGCCAACAACCAGCGCTTTGCGGCCAACGTCGCCTATGGCGTGGGTCTGCTGATAGCCATCGAAGCCTTCGTGAACATCGGCGTGAATCTTGGCATCCTGCCCACCAAGGGCCTCACCTTGCCGATGATCAGCTATGGCAGCAACAGCATGGTGATGTTGTGTGTGGCCATTGCGCTCGTGCTGCGTGTGTCGTTCGAGACACAGGCCGCGACTCGCCGCAATCCCACGGGATTTCCGGTGCCCCTGCCGTGAGTTCGGGACGGGTACTCATTCTCGCTGGCGGAACCGGAGGACATATCTTCCCTGCGCTGGCCGTGGCCGGCGCGCTGCGCGAGCAGGGTCTGGCGCCATGCTGGATGGGTGCCGCCCACGGGATGGAGGAGAGGATCGTGCCGACCCACGGCATCCCGCTGTCCCTCATTCCGATCAGGGGTGTGCGCGGCAAGGGCTGGATGAGGCAGCTGGTTGCTCCTTTCGCAATCCTGCGCGCGACCCTTGCCGCCATCGGCCTCATCCGCAGGATACGCCCCGGGGTGGTGCTGGGCATGGGCGGCTTCGTCAGTGGGCCCGGCGGTCTCGCGGCCTGGCTGTGTCGCAAGCCACTCATCATCCACGAGCAGAATGCACTGCCGGGTGTCACCAATCGCCTGCTCGCGCGCCTCGCTGCGCGCGTGCTCTGTGCCTATCCGTCTGCCTTCCCGCCCGGCGTGGGAGCGGAAGTCACCGGCAACCCGATCCGGCACGAGATTGTGAAGTCCGCGCATCCCGCGGATGATCCCGCGCACGGCGGGCCGCTGCGCATTCTCGTCCTGGGCGGCAGCCTGGGAGCACGCAGCCTGAACCGTGTCGTGCCGGAAACGCTGGCGGGTTTCGACCATGCAGAGCGCCTCGAGATCCTGCACCAGACTGGCGAGCCTGACGCGGACACGGTGGCTGTGCGTTACCGCGAGCTCGGCTGTGCGGCGCGGGTCGTGCCGTTCATCGCGGAGATGGCCGAGGCCTATGCCTGGGCGGATTGCGTGATCTGTCGAGCCGGTGCGCTCACCTTGGCCGAGCTCTGTGTCATGGGACTGCCCTCGGTGCTCATCCCCTATCCGCATGCCGTGGACGATCACCAGACCTTGAATGCCCGTCACCTCACCGATCAGGATGCAGCCGTGCTTGTGCGAGATGCCGAGCTCTCGCCCGAAACTCTGGCTGCGGCCTTGCATTCGATTGTCGACGACCCTGCCCGCCGCCAGGCCATCGCGGCCCGTGCCCGCGCGCTGGGCAAGCCCCGGGCCACCTCGGAAGTGGTACGGCATTGCCTGGAGTTGATGCCTCGTGCGGCCTGATCAGCTCCCCATGCACAACGTCAGGCGCATCCATTTCGTGGGCGTCGGGGGTTCCGGCATGAGCGGTCTGGCCGAGGTGTTCCACAATCTCGGTTACACCATTTCCGGCTCCGATCTGGCGCAGAACCAGATGACCCGACATCTGCAGGCCCTGGGCGTGCGCGTGGATATCGGACATCAGGAGCAGAACGTCAGCGACGCCGATGTGGTGGTCTATTCGAGCGCCGTGACTCCAGACAATCCCGAGTTGCAGGCGGCGCGCGCCCGGCGCGTTCCCATCGTGCCGCGTGCCGAGATGCTGGCCGAACTCATGCGTTTCCGGCGTGGCATCGCGGTGGCGGGTACCCATGGCAAGACCACGACCACGAGTCTCGTGGCAAGTGTGCTGCGCGAGGGCGGTCTCGATCCGACTTTCGTCATCGGCGGGCTGCTGCGCAGCGCCGGCTCCCACGCCAAGCTCGGGGCCGGGCATTATCTAGTGGCGGAAGCCGATGAGAGCGATGCGTCCTTCCTGCTGTTGAACCCCTTGCTGGCCCTGCTCACCAATATCGATGCCGATCACATGCAGACCTATGGTCAGGATTTCGAGAAGCTGTGCGCGAGCTTCCGGGAGTTCTTCCGTCGCCTGCCTTTTTACGGCGTGGCCGTCATCTGCACGGATGACCCTGCGGCCATGTCGCTGGTGGAAGATCTGCACACACGCGTGATCACCTATGGCACGGCCGCGCACGCGGACGTGCGCGGCTACGCTGTGGAAGTCTCAGGGCATCGCTCCAGGTTTCGCGTGGCGCGCGCGGGCCGGCAGACCGATCTCGAGGTGGTTCTCAATATGCCTGGCCGCCACAACGCCCTGAATGCCATGGGCGCGATTGCGGTGGCGAGTGAGCTGGGAGTTGCAGACGACGCCATGGTGCGTGCGCTCGAGAGATTCCAGGGCGTGAACCGCCGTTCCCAGATTCGCGGTACCGCCCGTATCGGCGCTGCCAAGGTGCTGGTCATCGATGACTACGGTCATCATCCCAGCGAGCTCGCCGCCATGCTGCGCACCGCCCGCGAAGGCTGGCCGGAGCGCCGGCTGGTGGTGGCGTTCCAGCCGCACCGCTATACCCGCACGCATGATCTCTTCGATGACTTCGTGAGCGTGCTTGCCGGCAGCGATGTGCTGTTGGTGCTGGAAGTCTATGCTGCCGGTGAGAAACCCATCGCCGGCGCGGATGCTCGTGCCCTGTGCCGGGCGATTCGCGCGCGAGGTGTCCTCGACCCCATCCTGGTCAAGGATCCGGGTGAGCTGGTGGACACGCTGGCCCAGGTGGCCCGTGACGAAGATTTGCTCATGCTGCTCGGTGCCGGCAGCATCGGACGCGTGGCAAGTACGCTCGAGTATGTCCCGGAGGACGCGTGTGCCTGATGGCAGCGGCCACATACCCGGCCACATTCCCGGCCATGTCCCCCTTCATGGGCAGCCGACCGTGAGCGCGTGGTCGGACTCGCTCGCGCTGCGCGGCGTGCTGCGCAGGCATGAACCGATGTCCCGTCACTGCTCATGGCGGGCGGGCGGTACGGCGGAACTTTTCTTCGAGCCTGCCGACCGTGAGGATCTGCTCGCTTTCCTGAAAGCGATGCCGGCGGATCTGCCGCTGACCTTTGTCGGGCTTGGCAGCAACCTGCTGGTGCGTGATGGTGGACTGGCTGGCGCTGTCGTCCTCACCACACGCGCCTTGGGCGGCATTCGACAGGAAGGCGATTTCTTCACGGTCGAAGCGGGTGTGCCTTGCGCCAAGCTGGCCCGGCAGGTTGCGCTCGCCGGGCGCGCCGGTGCCGAGTGGTTCGTGGGCATCCCGGGTACCGTGGGCGGCGCGCTGGCCATGAATGCAGGTGCGTTCGGTGGCGAGACCTGGGAAAGCGTGATGCGGGTGGAAACGGTGGACCGTCACGGCAACACCCATCTGCGCGAGCCGCAAGCCTGGCAGGTTGGCTATCGCTCCGTGCAAGGTCCGCAGGAAGAATGGTTTCTTGCCTGCACTTTCCGTTTTCCATCCGCCGCAATGCCGGAGGTGGCGCTTGCCAAGGGGCGCGACATGCTGGCCCTTCGCAACGAGAGCCAGCCCACGGGGGTCGCGAGCTGTGGTTCGGTCTTTCGCAACCCACCGGGCGATCATGCGGGCCGGCTGATCGAGGCCGCGGGTCTCAAGGGTGCGCGTGAAGGTGGCTGTCATGTTTCACTGAAGCACGCCAATTTCATCATCAATGACCGCGAGGCGAGCGCTGCGGACATCGAGCGGCTCATCCTCCGGGTACAGGCCGAAGTCCTCACCCGTTTCGGCGTGCGCCTCGTGCCCGAGGTCCGTATCGAGGGCCGGCCAGCCGTCGACGGAACCGGAGCCCCCGCATGAGCCTCAGCGGGAATCCTCAGACCAGTCCCGGCGGCAAGTTGGAGATCGGCGCGTCGCCTGCACTGCTGACGGAATTCGCCCGGCGTGCAGGCCGGGTTGCGGTGCTCATGGGAGGAGAGTCCGCGGAGCGCGAAGTCTCGCTCCGCAGTGGCGGCGCGGTGCTTGCCGCCCTCAAGGCCCAAGGGATCGATGCGCATGGCGTGGACTGGCAGGCCTCGCGTCTTTCCGAGTTGTTGCTGGACAGACCGGATCGGGTCTTCATCGCCCTGCATGGTCCTGGCGGCGAGGACGGCGTGCTGCAGGGCGCACTCCAACTGGCCGGTATTCCTTACACGGGCAGCGGGGTGCTCGGCTGTGCGCTGTCCATGGACAAGATTCGCGCCAAGCAGATCTGGCGCGCCGCAGGTCTGCCGACCCCCGACTTTGTCATCGTGGATGAGCGCCTGGACTCTGCGGCGGTCATCGCCCGCTTGGGCCTTCCGCTGATGGTGAAACCGGCGCGGGAAGGTTCCAGCATCGGCATCAGCCTCGTCACGCGTGCGGAAGATTTGCCGGCGGCGGTGGCGCTCGCCCGCGAATTCGACGACGACGTTTTGCTGGAGAGTTACATCCGCGGCGGGGAGTACACGGTGGCGCTGGTGGATGACGAGGTGTTGCCCACGATCAAGCTCGAGACACCGCGCGCCTTCTATGACTACGAAGCGAAGTACCACGCCGATACCACCCGTTACCTTTGTCCCGCAGGCTTGTCGGCCGCG
>VGUA01000025.1 GCA_016874535.1 Gammaproteobacteria bacterium | reverse complement strand
GACGGCCCAGACTTGGCCAAAGCGGGTATCCAGCAGCAGCACCCGCAGCAATGGATCGGACAGCGTCGGGTGGCGACCCAGGATACGCGCGGCTTCGTCGAGAAAGACCAGCACACCAGCCGGCCACGCCAGCATGGCGAGCCCGGTCCACAGCGCGGGCAGTACCGGCCGCCGGTGCGCCAGCGCCCGAACCTCCGGACCTCCGCGGAGCAGGAACAGCGCACCGCCGAACAGCGTCAGCGCAGCGGCCTGCCAGCACAGCAGCGCAATGCTCACGGGCGTTCGTCAGGGCGCTGGAGCAACACCAATGCGAAACCCGAAGCGCCCCTCCACCACATGACCATCGACCGACAGCACCCGGTAATGCACCGCATAGGTCCCGGCCGGGAGATCCTCGGGCAGCGGCATGAGGAGGCTGTCAGGGGTCTCACCCTGACGCACGGCCGGAGTAGTGACGATTTCGCCTGCGGGATTCCGCAATTCCACGGAAGAAAAACTGCGCTCGGGTGATTCGTTGAAGGTGAGCACGACAAATTCTGGTGCCACGCTGAGTTCGGCATCATCCGCAGGGATCGATTTGACGAGTCGCGCATGCGCGAGCGCATCGAGACTGAGCAGGCAGGAACACAGCAGCGCAAGCCCAAGCGCAACCGCTCTAGACTGGATACACCGGCTCATGCGGCGGACTCACGGCCACGACTGGCCCATGCAAAGAGTGCCGTCGCAGCAAGCAGGGCCACCAGAACCACGACACCGTAGATCCACCATTGGCTGCTGCCGCCACCCACCGCAAACGGGAATACCGCGACCACTTCGCCACCCACCGCGGGTTGCGCGCGCACCAGGCCAATGAAGCGGCCAGCCTCAGGGAACGCGTATTGCAGCGTGGACGAGCCAGTGGCATGCACCGCGGACTCCAATCGCGCGACCGTGGCGGCCTCGATGGCGGCCGCGTCACCGAGTTCCTCGACCTTTGCATCGTTGCCGAGATCTTGGGTGTCTTTCAGGATGCGCACCTCGAGCGGAATGCTGCGCAAGGCATCATCGATGGCGTCCAGCACGATCACTGCGGTGCCAGTCTGTGGGATGTCTTCGCAGAACTCCTGCGCGCCGCTGGTCTCGGGCTGATAACCGGTGAAATGCATGCGGTAAGTACCGAGGCTGAGTACGCAGAGATCGTCCTCCAGGCTTACCCCGCCATGCGCGCTTGCGGCTTCCAGCCACAGGCATGAAAGCAGCAGCAGGAGCCCTGTCAGCAGCCGCTGGCGGGCCCCCAAGCGGTCAACGGCGATGCAATCAATGGTGATGGCCGGCATGCGGATCTCCTTCGGCGGCAGCAGGGGCAGTCTTGCGCGCACCATAGCGCGCGCTCTGGGCCGGGGTGTCCTTCATCTCCACGAACACCACCCATTCGGCATCAGGCGGCAGGGACTCTTCCAGGCGTGCCGTGAAAAGGTTGTCACCGGCGGGCGCCAGCGCAACGGCGCGCTCGGTGCCTGATACCCTCAGCATCGCCCGCCCACCCAAGGTGGCGAGGGGTTGCTCGAGATGATCGGTGACATAGAGCCGGACTTCGGAGTCGTTAGCCAACACCTCGAGGTGCAAGGGCCCCGCCATGCGCACACGTCCACCGTGGGGTGCGGGCTTGCTGTCAAAGTATTCGTCGCTGTGCGCCATCGCCTGGCCGCACCACAAGCTCAGGCTGAACAACAGTGTCGCCAGCGCCCGGAAAACCCTGCCTCTGCGCATCCTCATCCTCCGTTCTCTCCCGAAGTCTGCCCCACGCCGATGTGATCAAAGAAATCGATGGTCGCGCGTGCCGCGCCCTCCGGCCAGTGTGTGTGACCTCCGTCCACCTCGCAATACGCGGTGGGAACAGCACAAGCGGCGTGCGTGATGCAGCCCCCATCAGCGCTGATCGGACTTTCCGGGTCGCAGCCGTTGCAGGCTGACCACCATAGCCACGCTTCGCGCCCCCAACCCGGAAACAGGGTGTCCCTTGCGCCGTGCATCACTCGCACAGGGGTGGGCGCCGCGCACTCGAAGCCCTGCAGATCCGCACCGGTGAAACCGGCAGCACTCGGCGCCAAGGCCCGCACCCCGAACCCTGCATCAGGATCCAGCGCCAACGCTGTCGCGGTGGTGCCACCATCCGAGTGACCACTCAGCACGATGTGGGTTTCGTCGATACAGAAGTGACGTGCCACCAACGCCGGCACCGCGGCCAGCTTGCGCAGTGCCGCGCGTGAAGGGCGGATGTGCTGGGGATAGGCGACCACATGGCCACTGGCAGTTGCTTCCGGCGTGAAGCCGGTAAGCCGCTCCGTCGCGCGCGGCATCATGCCCGCACCGGCAAACACCACCAGCAGAGGATGGGCAACTTCGGGCCGATAATTGGCCGGAGCCCTGACGAGCACTGCCAAGCCCCCGGAGGTCCTGAGCTCGGCTTCTGCAGGCCGCTCGCGCGGTGAGATGCAGGTGGCCGACTGCTCGGCATAAGCATGGACTGCTTCGCGCGAGCTTGTGTCCTCGCCGCATGCCGGGAGGGTGGCAAGGCACGCCCACAGCGCCAGAGCACGCCCCGGGCTCATGAAGTCCTCAGTGCGTCATGCCCTGGTGCGCGACCAGATCCTTGAAGATGGGCACGATGGGGCCGGACACGTTGGCGATGATGCGCTCACCCCGGTCATCGAAGCAGAACAGAAGCCCCCCCACCCGGTTGTCCGGATCGTTGAGCAAACTGGTCAGACGCTCCGTCTCCCAGGCGGCATCGGTCATGTCGAACAAGATGCTGCGGGTCTCGCCCGGTCCCAATGGCGTGGTGTCACCCAGCCTGAGCCCTGCCGGGGGTACGAGTTCCTTGGGATAGTTCGGCGCGACCGTTGCCATCGCGGCAGGCAGCTCGCGGTTGACGAAGCGCAGGCCGGAGGTTGCAAATTCCCCAAACTGGATGGGCCTGCTGCCCTGATTGGTGACGCTGGCGCGAATCTGCATGGAACGCCCCGGCACATCGTAGGTGGCACGTTCGACCACCACGTCCACGGGCGCCTGGCTTCTGGGCAGCGGCTTGACCACCGCGCGACCACCCTGCAGCGGGATGGTGCGCGGGAAGGTGTTCTCGGCCCACATGAAGCCTATGACAACCACTGATACGGTGAGCACGATGAGCACCGCGCCCGCCATCAGATCCGAGCGCGAAATCAGCAGTTTCTCGCGCCCCTCGTCTATCGCCACAAGGCGGGGAATGAGCAGCGGGCGGCGCGTCCACCAGGCCAGCCACAGGATGGCAATGACGATCCAGACAGCATGCCATCCCACCACGGAGGACACGCCCCAGGTTTCCAGGTTGTCGATCTTCGTGCCGTCGAGAGTTGTCAGGGGCAGTTCGAAATCGCTGGCCCGACCCGCCACCTGAACCCAACTTCCGGGCCCCATCAGCGGCCCCGCGCCCTCCACGTTCACCATGGGATGAACGTGATGATCGCCCGGGATGCGACCCTTGAGTACCGTCTTGAAGGCGTAGTCGCGATCAATCTTCAAAGGCACGGACTGGATGGCGGGCCGGCCGTTCAGCCAGGATTCGGTGCGCACGAAGACCGGTCCAGGTGTGCCGTTACCCAGGAAGGCAACGTCCGGTTCCGGCAGATTGGCCGGCCAGTCCTCAAACAGCCGAAACTTGCCCTCAATCACCACATCCTCGTTGACCTTCACCTTGTCCGTGGACCAGGTCACGTCGTAGAAGTGGGCGGTACGCATGCGCAGGAAAGGCTCCTGGTTGCGCTCACCGTGGGCTGGGACCTCGCTCATGGCGAGGATGGCAAAGAGACCGAGCAGATAACTCCGGGAGCGGCGCGAGAGACTCATGCGTCCTTGCCCTCGGCCCCGCGGTCGTGCAGTCCCATGAAACTCTTCATGCGATTGGGCAGGGTCGCGACGCGTGCGAAAGCCATGCCGATGTACCACCACAACAGATAGACCAAAATGCAGACAAAGCCCGAGAAAAAGGCCGAGACCACTGCCGAGTGTCCGCCAAAAGTGCGCAAGGTGCCGCGCTCGATGAAGCGCAAGTACTCGGGCGTGGAAGTTCTTGTGTAGGCATAGCCGATGTAATCGCCCACGGAGACCAGCGAGTTCATGGCTTCCATCGGCAGACGGAACGGCGCGAGCAGGGGCCAGTTGGCCGGATAGAACAGGAGCCCGAAGGACATGCCGCCAATGATGGCCGTGATGAGGGCGCTGCCGGTGAGCAACAACACCGCATCCAGGATGAGGCCACCGGCAATCATCGTGGCCGGCCAGACCATCGAGAACGGGAAATAGGACCAGGTGTGGAAACCCGAGTAGCGGGTGATCCAGATGCCGAGGGTGAGCCCCAGCATGCACACGGTCGCCGCAATCGGCAGTCTGAATTTTTCCCAGAACACGTACTGCAGGGCTGCCGGGAAGGCAATCAGCAGGATGGGGGTCGCCGTGACCCAGTACTGCCTGTCCTTCCAGTCCACCCAGAAATCCCAGTCACCGACGGTGAGCTGGAAATGCAGGTGGAAGGCCGCCGTGATCGCGATGAACATGATGATCACGACGAGGATGTCGAAGGTCCGCGAGAGATCCGCGTTCTCACGCGACCAGCGTCGGCCATAAAGGGTGACGCTGTCGCGGTTTTCCTGCAGCTGTGCTGACATGCTTTTTACCGAAGGCTGGTTCAGGGAATCAGGCGGCCGCTTCCTGCTCGAGGCGCCCCATGATCTCGAACACATGGCGGGCTATCTGCAGCAGGAGGCCGCCCAGCGCGAGCACGGACCAGCCGAGAACCACGAAGCCCCAGTGCAGCGGTGCCGAGAAGAACTCCTCCATCATCCAGAAGGCATGACCCCACTCGTTGTAGCCGAGGTTGGGCAGGATGAGGAAAGGTCCCGCCACGGCCAGCGCATAGGGGATGGAGATGCGATCCGCGAAGCGCGGCAGGCGCGTCATGGCGTACAGGAAGCCGCCCACGCCAAAGAGGATGTAGAGCGGGATCGTGCCGTAGAAGAGGATCACGTGGCTGGGCGTGAACGCCGTGTCGCGCACCACCGTCTGGTGCCAGCTTGCATCCATCTCGGCGAAGAAGCTGCCGGTGAAGTACACGCAGAAGGCGTAGACCATGATGTACAGCACGAGGTTGAAGTAGCGGCGCATCTCCTCACGCGGCTTCAAGGCCTGCAGATTGCGGTCGCGGGTGACCCACAGCCAGGACCAGAGACCGACCCAGCTCATCACCAGAATCACGAGTTCGCCCTTCAGGAGGCCCATCCAGTAGGTCTCGAAGGCAGGGTCCGTGGAATCCAGCCCGGCGGACCAGGCGTAAATCTGCTGGTAGATGCGATACCCCGCCATCAGCACGGTGATGCCGATCATGGTGAAGATCGCCGGTTTGAGATTGACCATTGAACGGGGTCGGGCAGCAGTGGCGCTGCGCACTTCGCCCGAGGACTGGATGACGCTGCTCATGAAAAACTCCTTGCGAAGGGAGTGGGAATTCCACCGATGGCCGATTCTGGTGTCAGGACAGTGACCTGCGCAAGCCTCTTGCGTGGATGGTGCGGGGCAACAAAAACCCTGACGGTAAAAACCCGGGTGGTGATACCTGGGGTGTCCGCGCCATGGACAGCCGCCCGCCTCAGCGCGGCTCGGCGAGGGTGGTGGACGCGGGCGTGGGCCGCCAGACGAGCAGTCGCCGTTCCACCCGCGTCACCAGGGCATCGAGGAGCAACGCGCAGACCGTGAGCACCACGATTCCCGCGATGACGGCGTTGATGTCGAACACCCCCTCCGCCTGGAGAATGAGGTAACCCACCCCGCGCGCCGAGCCCAGATATTCCCCCACCACAGCCCCCACGAAGGCCATGCCCACCGAGGTGTGCAGGCTGGAGAAAACCCAGCTCGTGGCTGCCGGCCAATATACGTGGCGCAGGAGCTGAGCCCTGGAGGCACCCAGCAGGCGCGCGTTGGCCAGCACCACAGGGCTCACCTCCCGGATGCCCTGCAGGACGTTGAAGAACACACCGAAGAACACAAGCGTGATGCCGAGCGCCACCTTGGAGCCCACGCCCAGTCCGAACCACATTGCGAAGATGGGCGCGAGCACGACTCTAGGCATGGCGTTGACGGCTTTGACGTAGGGGTCCAGCAAGCGGGCCAGCCGGGGGCTGAGGCCCAGCCACATGCCGGCAAGAATGCCGAGCAGCGTGCCACACACGAAGGCCAGGAGAGTCTCCAGCAGGGTCACGCCAAGATGCGGATAGATGAGGCCGCTCGCGAACCATTGTCGGAGTACGGCCCACACCAGCAGCGGCCGGCCGAAAAAGAAGGAGGGCAGGATCTCGCGCGCCGTGAGCCCGTGCCAGAGCAGCAACATGACGGCCAGCAGCGCCAGCTGCCACGGCCACAGACGGTCCTTGCCTGACCTCATGCCGGCCAGCCCCCCGCGCCATCCTGTCCGGCATGCACTTCCCGGCGGAGCTGCCGCCAGATTTCGCGTTGCAGCTCCAGGAACCGCGGCGTCATGCGGATCTCCTCCACCTCGCGCGGTCTTGGCAGGTCGATGACATGGCTGCCCACCGGCCGGCTCGATGGCCCGGCCGACATCACGATCACGCGGTCACCCAGCGCAATCGCCTCCTCCAGATCGTGGGTGATGAAGATCACCGACCTGCGGTCCTGCGCCCACAGCCGCAGTAGTTGGTTCTCCATCTGTGCGCGGGTCTGCACATCCAGCGCGGCGAGCGGTTCATCCATGAGCAGGATGCGCGGATTCACGGCCAGCACCTGCGCGAGAGCCACGCGTTTCTTCATGCCGCCGGAGAGCTGGTGCGGGTAGCGCCGGGCAGCGCCTGCAAGCCCCACACGCTGCAACCAGGCGTGAGCCTCGGCTTCGGCCTCCTGTCGCGGCACACCCCGGAAGCGCAGACCCAAAGCCACGTTTTCCAGTGCGTCACGCCAGGGGAGCAGCGCGTCGGCCTGAAAGAGATAACCCACTGCAGGGTGGATCCCTGTCAAAGGCTCATCGTCGATGAGGACCGTGCCGGCCGAGGGCGACAGCAACCCCGCCACCAGATTCAGCAAGGTGGATTTGCCGCAGCCCGTGGGGCCGACCACACACAGGAATTCTCCTTCGCCGAGGGTGAGATCCACCTCGCGCACCACTTCAAAATTTCCGTGCGGTGTTGCAAAGGAAGCGGAGACTCCCCGCAGGGCGACCACACCCGGTCGTGGCTGGGCGGTCGGCTTTGAGAGATTCACTCCCGAACGGCCCTGCCCGCGAATCGGGTGTCGATTAAGGCTGCGGGCGCGAGCTCCGCGGCCTTCACGAAATCCTCGAACGCAGCAAGAGTCACGATGACATTGCGGGCGCCAGCCTCATCGAGCAGGCCATCCTGCGACCAGATTGCCCGGTTCTTCGCGAGTGCGGATGCCCACACCGCCGGGTTGCGCGACCAGAATGCTTCCGGCAGCACCGCCATGATGTCCTCGGCGGTGGCCTCGGCGAGCCAGCGCAGTGCCTGCACCTGTGCCGTGGCGAGTGAGTCTGCAACTTCGGCGTTGTCCGCCAGCCACTCCGCCCGGGCGTAGAGGCAGGCGGCAGGGTAGGCACCGCCATAAACGGCACGCGCATCGGTTTCGGTGCGCGTATCGATCACCACCCGCGCCGCCCCGGCAGACACGAGCTCCTCGATGACAGGATCCAGATGCACCAGCGCCTCCACATCTCCCCGACGCAGGGCGGCCACGGCACTCGCGCCCGTGCCAACTCCAATGACAGAGACGTCGTCCGGCGACATGCCGGCGCGACCGAGCACATTGTTGAGGAAAAGGTGCGTGGAAGAACCTGGCGCCGTGATGCCAATTCGGCGGCCAGCCAGATCAGAGGGCTGCTTGTAGTCCGGAGAGAGTCCGGCGCCGACCGCCATCACGATGGCCGGATAGCGGGCGAGCAGCACGAAGGCGGTCACCGCCTGCCCACGCGCCCGCATGTTGACCACATGCTCGAAGGATCCCGCCACCACCTCGGCACTGCCACCCATGAGCGCCTGCAGGGCTTTGGAGCCCCCCGGAAAATCGATGATCTCGACCTGTACGCCGGCCTCGCGGAAATAGCCCAGACGTTCGGCAAGCGTTAGTGGCAGATAGTAGAAAAGCGCCTGCCCACCTACCGCCAGACGAATCGACCGGGCGTCGTCGGCACTGGCTGCCATGCCGGCAGCGAGCAAAACGAGCAGCAGCCAGGCGCGATGGCAGGGTGCCCAGCGCGCGCTTGGCCTCAAGCGCATCCTCCTGCCATCACCGCGCCCACCTCCCGCAGCCTCAGACCGGATCCCAGCAGAACACATCGCCTGAACGCAGCAGCGGGTAAAAGTCGTGCTCGAATTGGGGGATCATGCGATCGATGATCTTCTCAGGCGTCCAGCCTTCGGCGGTGTGTGCCGTCTTGAACGGACGGTTCTGGCTGAACAGGAAGATCTCGTTGTTGCGCACGCCGAGAATCTGGCCATTCACCCTGTGGGCCGCATCCGACAACAGGGCCACCGCGCAAGGCGAGACCTTCTCCGGCACCAGCTGCTTCAGGCGCTCCACGCGAATCGCCTGCTCGGGGCTGGTGATCGGGATGGAATCGATCATGCGGGTCCATGCAAAGGGGGCGATGCAGTTGGAGCGCACATTGAATTTCTGCATGTCGAGCGCAATCGACTTGGACAGGCCGACGATACCGAGCTTGGCGGCGGAATAATTGGCCTGCCCGAAATTGCCGATGAGACCGGAGGTGGACGTCATGTGCACGAAGGCACCGCTCTTCTGCTCCTTGAAGTAGTTGGCTGCCGCACGCGCCATGTTGAATGAACCGATGAGGTGCACATTGATGACCGCGTGAAAATCATCCTGGGTCATCTTGTGGAAGATCACGTCGCGCAGGTTGCCTGCGTTGTTCACCACGCCATCGATGCCGCCCAGCCGGTCAACGGTTTCGGCCACCATCTCGTGCGCGTCATCCCAGGAGGCCACGCTCTTGGTCAAGGCAATCGCGCGGCCGCCCATGGCCTCGATTTCCTTCACCACTTCCTGCGCCGGGCCCGCATCGCCGCCGCTGCCGTCAATGGAAACCCCGAGATCGTTCACTGCGACCGCAGCGCCCTCTCGCGCCGCTTCCAGCGCGATGGCACGACCGACACCCCGGCCTGCGCCGGTGACCAGAATCACCTTGTTCTTGAGAATCATGCGGGCTCCCCACTTGGCTGAAAGCGCGCAGTCTAAGCGCTGGAGAGTTCCCGCTCCATCCATCATGCACGCTTTCCCGCATCGCAGATGCGGGCGATGATGGCCGAGGCTTGCATCTTGCGCCGACCAAAATAACGAGGACGCCCATGACACGACTGACGCTGCAAGAAGTCACCGCCCGCTTTGAGGCACGCCATGCGCGCTCGCTCGCCAGACGCAAGGAGCTGTCGGCGATGATCCCGGGTGGGTACAGCCGGCATCCCCTGACCTTCGGCCCCCACGCGATCTATGTCACGGGTGGACAGGACGCGGAGCTGTATACGCTGGACGGGCATTCGCTGGTCGATTTCCACAACAATTTCAGCGCCACCATCTGCGGCCACAATCACCCCGCAATCCGCGAAGCCCTCAGTGCGGCGCTGGCGCATGGCTTCTCGTTCGCCAACCCCATGCCCCAGGAGGCGGAACTGGCCAGGAGACTGACCGCGCGCCTTCCTGCCGCTGAGAGAGTGGTCTTCACCGCCTCCGCCAGTGAGGCCGCAATTGCGGCCGTCCGCATTGCGCGCGCCAACACCGGGCGTAATCGCATCGCCAAATTCGAAGGCGGTTATCACGGCGTGGCGGATGATTTCATGCTCTCGCTGCACCCTTTCCCTGAACTGATGCCCGGCCCTCCCGACCATCCGAACGCAGTTCCCAACAGCGCGGGCGTGCCCAAGCATGTGCGTGAAAATGTGGTGGTGCTGCCCCAGAACGACCTCGAAGCCTGCACCCGCATACTCAGGGCTGAAGCCCACGATGTGGCGTGTGTGGTGCTGGAATTGCAGGCGGGCGCCGGCGGCGTCATCGTGGCGGAGCGGGATTTCGTCAGCGGCTTGCGTGAACTCACCCGGGAACTCGGCGTGTTGCTCATCATCGACGAGACCATCACCTTCCGCGCCGGGTACAGGGGAATGCAGGGTATTTACGATGTCACGCCGGATCTCATGATTCTCGGCAAGACCATCGGGGGCGGCATGCCGGTCGGGGCGGTCGCCGGGCGCGCGGATCTTTTCGCGCTGGGTGAGGCTGGTGAGGTCTATCACTCCGGCACGCATCACGGGCATCCACTCGCGATGGCGGCCGGCATCGCCTGCCTCGATGTTCTGGATGAGGCGGCATTCGCACGCCTTAACGGGATGGGACAGCGAATCAAGCAGGCGCTGAACGACTGGTGCCTCGCCGAGGGGTATCCCTTCGTGATCTACGGGCTCGGATCGCATCTGGGGTACGAATTCTGCGACCGGCCCGGCCGCCAATACCGCAGCTGCCGCGACATCCTGTGCTGGTCAGACGAGGAGAGGATGCAGGCCTTCGCCCTGGAGATGACCAACCGGGGGTATTTCCCCATGTATCGGGGGCAGATCGCCCTGTCACTCGCCATGACCGGGCGGCAGATCGACGGCTTCATTGGCACCGCCCAGGCGGTCATCGAGGAGCTCTGCGGGTGAACCGTCGCCTGTGAGCGAGTTTCCCTCCGGCTGGGCGCGGGACTGCGCCCACACCTGCAGGGCTGCCGTCAGTCCCCGCACCGCAGCTAGGAATTTTCTCACTATTCGACCGTAAGAAATCCTATTTTCATTGAAAATTAAAGAGTTGCACCTCTCTTTGAAAGTCAGTTATAAGTTCTCCGCAACCCAAGTGGAGAATTCCGATGTCGCGCCATGTCCGCCTCCTGTGCGCACTGGGGGTGCTCTGTCTCCCGTTGGCGATCCCCTCCGCCCACGCTGATCTCATGTCCACCGTCGACCGCTCGATGGCCACCTTCAACCCGGCGGGCAAATATGTGCGCAAGCCGATCGAGCGTGCCGTGCCACGGCTGAACTTTCGCGGCGCATTCCGGCAATGGGGGGACGTGCTCATCGACACCGATGATCGGGTCGGGTTTCGCGAGCAGGATTTCCGCTTCGCCCAGCTGCAGAATCTGCTGGAGCTGGAGATGTCGTATCAGATCGGGCCGGGGCTGGAGCTGAACGCCGTCACCCATGCGCTCTACGACGGAGTCTATGACTGGCAGAACAGCGCGGCGCTCTTTGCCGACAGAGACGACCGCACGGTGGAGCTCTACGACAATGCCGAGCGCCTGATGCGCGAACTCTATGTGAGCTACCGCCGCCCCGGCTTTGATTTCCTGCTCGGCAAGCAGCAGGTCATCTGGGGCAAGATGGACGGCCAGTTCATCGACATCATCAACGGCATGGATCGGCGCGAAGCGGTGCAGCTCGAGACTGAGGATTTCGAACTGCGCAGACTTCCGACCTGGATGGCGAACTCGACCTTCCATTTCGGCCGCAACTCCCTGCAACTGCTCTACATCTTCGATTTCGAGGAGGATCGGCAGGCGAAACCCGGCACGCCCTGGTATTCGCCGGCGATCCCGCCGCCGAATGCGCTGGGCCAGATCATCCTGCCGCGTGTGGGGCCGCAGTCTTCGGACTTCGACGATCATGAGATCGGGATGCGCTTCGACCGCTCGGCCGGCGCGCTCACCTACGGCCTCATCTACGCGTGGCTGTGGGACAAGAATCCGGTGGGTCATGTGGTTGGCACGACCGACGACGGCGCCACCACGCTCGTGGACCTGCAACCACGCCACCAACGCCTGCATCACTTCGGAGTGACCGCCGACTACGCCACCACCCTCACGGATGCGCCACTGGTGGGCGCCCTGCCCTCGGTCTTCCGCATGGAAGCCCTGTGGACCAAGGGCGTGCGCTTCCAGGATTACACCAAGGTGGAAGCGGCACGCGCGGGTGCTGCCACCGATGGGACGGCACAGCACGATACCCTGCGCATGGCGCTCGCGGCCGAATTCGGCCTGCCGCACAACACCACATTGATTTTTCAGCCCTCGCTGTACTACACCTTCGGCTGGAATCCGAATCTCGGCTATGGCTTCGGTGGCGGAATCGGCGACGAATGGACGCTCATCCCCGTCATTTTCGTGTCGCGGCCGTTCGCCTTCTCCCGCGACCGCCTGAGCATGAATTTCACCGCCTTCCCCGTGGTCAGCGGGCCGGACAAGGAATGGCAAGGCATCAAGACGAAACTGCGGGTGCGCTACAAGTTCTCGCAATTCATCTCGACCCAGCTCGTCTACAACGGCTATGACGCAGGTCGACCAAACGAGTTCTACGGTCAGTATGACGAGTGGGACAACATCGGCTGGGAGCTGAACTATGAATTCTGATCAGAGAACCCGCGGCATGGGGCACCGGAGTGTCCTGCTCACCATGCTGCTGGCGCCGGCACTGGCCGGTGCAGGCGAGCCCACCTGGCACACAGTCGAACAGCTCACTGCTGAGGAGCAGGCCCTGTTCGACCCGGCGGAGAACACACCGCGCGACCCCGCCATCCCCTATTTGCCGGCCGAGGCCTACCCGTTCAGTGCACCGTATACGGCCGAAGAAATGGGGTATCGCGCTGCCGAATTCCCCCATATTTCACGCTGGACACACTCGCTGGTCGATGTCTTCGGCGTCATCACCAGCACGGGATACATCAACCAGGGCATGGGCGTCTCCTATGTCGAGCAGACCACGGGCCCCGGGCTCGATGGCTATATGCGCGGGCTCGCTGCCGGCAATATCCATTCCAAATGGCTCATCTACAGCAACTTCCCGCCCGAGACCGAGGCGGAGCAGCAGCTCTGGCTGGTCTATCGCACGGATCCCAAATTCACCACCAAGATGGATTTCTTCGTGTACTCACCGGCCATGCGCCGGGTGCGACGCCAACCCCAGCCGCGGCGCGATCAACGCTTCCCGGATAACGCCCAGACGTTTGATGACGTGATCGGGCGTGATCCCTGGGAGATGGACTGGAAACTGCTCGGCGTCGACGTGCTGCACCAGACGGTGCGCTATCCCGGCACCCGCCCCACGATCACGCTCAACAATGGCAACCAGGGCTTCGTGGAGGAAAACACCGCCACGATCCGTCCCATGGGGCCGGACTACGCGCACTACCGTGCCGATGCCGGCGTGGACTGCTGGGTGGTGATGGGCACGATCAAGCCGGATCTGGTACCGGACTACAACGAGAAATTCCTCATCTTCTGGCTGGACAAGGCACATTTCTATCCGCTGCGCAGCGAAAAATACGATCGGAACGGAAACCTCATGATGGTGGAAGTCCGCAATGCCCGGAACGAAAACCCGGCCCGCGAGGGCTTCGGTTACTCCGCGCACAACACGGTGTACTGGGATATCCCGCACGACATCATGAGCTACAGCTTTCATGACGGCCATGAACCGGTGACCTGGACGGAAGAGCAGAAAGGCATGCTGTTCACACCCGAATTCATGCGCCGCCAATGGCTGGTGAAACCGGTGAAATCGCTGTCGCTGGTCGAGAATCCCGATCACTACTTCCTGCGCCCACACCTCGACCGCGAGAAGTTTCCCGAGGTGCGGAAGATCGCACTCGCACCGGAGCTCGAAGCACGCATCGCGGCGCAGGAGAGCGCCGGGCATCTGGTGTTCGACGAGGGGTCGGCAGCTGCCGGAGGGCAATGAAGCGAGGCCTGTCCCGCCTCGGCAGAGGCTTGCTGCTGGCCGGCAGCCTGCTGCTCGCCGGCTGTGAGCAGCGGGGAGCCGAGGGACCCAGAGAGGGCTCGCCCCCCGGTCCCTACCGACTGACCCTTGAAATCTCACCCCCCGAACCCGTGCCGGGGCAAGCCGCCGAACTCGTCTTCACGCTGACCCAGGCGGACTCGGGCGCGCCTGTGCAGGATCTCCAGATAGTCCACGAGCGGGCCCTGCACACCTTCATCGTCGCCAGCGATTTCAGCAGCTTTGCCCACCTGCATCAGGAAGATCTCGCGCCGCGCCCGGCAGCGGATGCAGCCAGCGGTGTTTTCCGGTTCCCCTATGTGTTTCCGGCCATGGGCACCTACCGCATCCTCAACGAATTCACGCACCGCGACCGCTCCTGGGTGAAGCACTTCGAAATCCGCACACAGGGCGCAGCTGCGGGCCCACCGCCGGAAGCGGCAGTCAAGCTCTCGCGGACCGTCGCGGTGGATGACTTCGAGGCGCGCCTGTCCACATCGCCTGCGTTGCCGGTGGCAGGGCACGAGGCCGAGCTGGTGCTCGAGCTCACCCGGGCCGGCCAACCGGTGAACGACCTCGAGTTGCTGCTCGGCGCAGAAGTCCATGTTGCGGTGTGGCGCCTGGATGGCGCGCATTTCGGGCACACCCACAGCTATACCCCGGAGATGGCAGCCATGATGCGGGACATGGCGGCGCACCCGGGCAGTCATTCGGCGGCGATGATGATCGAGATGATGTCCCGCCCGGCGAAGCTCGTGTATCCGGGACCGGTGATTCCCATCCGGCACACTTTCCCTGAAGCCGGCATCTACCAGCTGTTCATGCAATGTGCACCGGGCGGCGAGCCGCGGGTATTCCCGTTCCAGGTGGAGGTCCTGCCCTGGAAGGAAGGCGCGGACGTCGAACTGCGCAGCGAGGTCCCGGGCGCGTGATGAGGCGTCTCGCCGCCACGTTGCTGCTGGCGGGTCTGCCGCTCATCGCCCAGGCCGGTCACGGGCTCATCAATTCCTTTGCCGGGATTGAATGGTTGCCTGAACCGGGTATGACGCCGCGGGATTTTGGTTGGCGCGCAGACTGCTGGATGGAGGAGTTGCAGGTGCTCGCCGCGAGTACGCCCGAGGACATCGTTGCCCTCCGGCAGGCACAGGCCATGGAACGTCTGGCCGAGGCCGTGCGGCTGGTGAAGGATGACGAGGCCAGTGCTGCGCAACCCGCGATCGCAGCCTACGCGGCGCGGCTCGAGGATATCGCCGCGACGATGGAGGACATCGCCAGCGAGGCCCGCACCGCTGCCCGGCTCGCCTTCGCGGCGCGCCTGCTGGAGGCACAGTACATCGTGTCCACCGAGTACCTCGACTTGCCGCGCACGGCCCGGACCGCACTGGCACAGGCAGTGGAGGCTGCGCGTGCGGCCTACCTGGTGCAGCGCGCTCCGCTGTCACGCCATGATCAGGAAAGTCTGTTCTTCCGCGAGGAGGAAGTGCGATGGTCCTGGGAGCAGGCCCAGGCGGCAGACGCGCAAGGACTCTGATGCCGCCCACGCCGGGTGGCTCATCGGGAAGCCTGTCGCGCTGGCGATGGTGCTGATGGCAAAAGACGGGAGGCTGGTCGAAAATGGGTCAGGTTCCTGTCCCGGTCTTCTTCCCATGTCCTGCCTGTCTCCCGTCATGCCCTGCCTCACCCCTGATTCCCGGAGCGCAGGAACATGAGCGGCGCCCTGGAGGGCGTTCGTGTTCTCGATCTGACCACCGTGCTGATGGGGCCCTTCGCCACGCAGCTGCTAGGCGACATGGGCGCGGATGTAATCAAGGTGGAGCCACCCACCGGTGATACCACCCGCAGCCTCGGCCCCGCGCGGCATCCGGGCATGGGGGCGGGCTTTCTCCATGTGAACCGCAACAAGCGGAGCCTGGTTCTCAACCTGAAGGATCCGGCAGGCCATGCCGCGCTGCTGCGGCTCGCCGCGCGCGCCGATGTGCTCATCTACAACGTGCGCCCGCAGGCGATGACGCGCCTCGACCTCGGCTATGAGCGCCTGCGCGCGCTCAATCCGCGCCTGATCTATGCCGGGGTGTTCGGTTACGGCCAGGATGGCCCATACGCCGCGAAGCCGGCATACGACGATCTGATCCAGGGCGCGATCGGCCTGCCCTCTCTGGTCGCCCGGGTCGGGGACGGCACCCCACGCTACGTGCCGATCGCGATGGTGGATCGAACGGTGGGCGTGAGCGCGGCAATGGCGGTCTCCGCCGCACTCTATCGCCGCGAGAAAACAGGCGTGGGCCAGGCGGTGGACATCCCGATGTTCGAGACCATGGTGCCCTTCATGCTGGGCGAGCACATGGCAGGCCAGACTTTCGCGCAGCCACTGGGCGACGCGGGCTATGCCCGCATGCTGGCCCGGGAACGCACTCCCTACGTGACCCGCGACGGCTATCTCTGCGCGCTAATCTACAACGACGGCCAGTGGCGCAGTTTCTGCCGGATGATTGGTGATCCGGAGATGTTCGACCGCGATCCCCGGCTTGCCAATCTCAACACCCGTACGGCCCATGTGCGCGAGCTCTATGCGATGGTGGCCGAGATACTCCTGACCCGGACCACCGCCGAGTGGATGCGCCTGTTCGAGACCGCCGATATCCCGGCAATCCCCCTGCATACGCTGGACTCGCTGATGGAGGATCCGCACCTCGTCGCGACCGATTACTTCCAGACCCGTGAGCACCCGACGGAAGGGCCCATCCGCGAGATGCGACCGGCCAGTCGCTGGACGGAGTCGCCGGCGGAGATACGGCGACCGGCGCCTCGTCTCGGCGAGCACAGCCGGGAAATACTGGACGAACTGGGTTATACAGAGAGAGAAATCAGGCAGCTGCTGGACACCGGCGTGACCCAGGTGCCGTAATCGCCGCGTACCGCATCGCCGAAGGGGAGAACCAGACATGCGCGAACCCTTGACCATCTCGACCGCCCGCCTGCGTGACGAAGGCGTGGTGTATCTGCCGCAGGCTCTCGATGCCGCGGCGCTGGCCGAGGCCGAGGCCCTGTTCAACTGGAGCATCGCGCATCCCACAGCATCCGCCTGCAAGTTCTACGAGGGAGAGGGCGGCACGTTCTACCAGGATTTGTGCAATCCGGAAGCCGCGCTCGCCTACCGAGATTTCCTGTGCAAGTCACCGGTGGCGGATCTGCTCGCCGCACTGTGGGGCAGTCCGGATGTGTGGTTTCTCTACGAGCAGATCTTCCTCAAGGAGGGCGCGGCGGCACGGCGCACGCCGTGGCATCAGGACGCCCCCTATCTCGCGCTCGATGGCGAGCAGATTGCCGTCATGTGGATCAACTTCCAGCCCGTGGCACGCGAGCATTCCCTCGAATTCGTGCGCGGCTCGCACAAGGGACCGCTGTATGACGGCTCGGCCTTTGATCCGGCCGACGATACCGCGCCCATCTACGCGCAAGGTCTGCCCCGCCTGCCGGACATCGAGGCTGACCGGACCGCATGGGACATCGTCTCCTTCGGCATCGAACCGGGCGATGTGGTGATCTTTCATCCGCAGATCCTCCATGGCGGTGCGCCTACCGCCGAGGGTGAACGGCGGCGCACCCTGTCGCTGCGCTTCTTCGGACAGGATGCCGTCTACGCCCAGCGCCCCACACCGGCACCCGCACCGCTGGTGGCTGGCTTGCATGAACGCCTGAAGCCCGGCGACCCTTTCCGCCACAGGGCATTCCCCAAGCTGCGGCCCCGGCCGCAGGGCTTTGAACACATCCCGCGGGTACCGGGTCACGCCCGTGTGCTGAAGGATCAGATCCAGCGGGTCACCCCGTGAACCCGGATATCGCGGCAGCCCGCGCGAGTCTCGACCGCGAAGGCTACGCCATCATCGAAGGCGCGCTGAGCCCGGAAGAAACGCGCGAGGTGCGGGCCCGGCTGTGGGCCGCCATGGCCACCAGCGCGGCCGACGGCGTGCCCTTGCGGGGCTATGCCTTCGATACCGATGCGCACAACCTGCGTGTATTCCACCTGTTCAACCTCGACCCGGTGTTCGTGGATCTCATCCAGCGCCCGCCCGCACTGACAATGGTGGGATCCCTGCTCGGTGAGGACTACCTGATCTCCAATTTCAGCGCGAACGTCACCACGCCAGGCAGCGGACGGATGCAGATTCATGCCGATCAGGGCTACGTGCCACCGCCCTGGCCGGCAGAGCCGCTGGCCTGCAATGTCGCCTGGCTGCTGGATGATTTCACGGAGGAAAACGGCGGTACCCGCTATGTGCCCCGTTCCCATCTGAAGGGCACCAATCCCACGGCAGCAGATGAAGCGGCCACCGTGCCCATCGTCGCCCCTGCCGGCAGCATGCTCGTGATGGATGGACGCCTCTGGCATCAGACCGGGGCCAATCGCAGCAAGGATGATCAGCGGGCCGCGCTTTTCGGCTATTACGTGAAGCGCTGGTTGCGTCCCCAGATCAACTGGACCGCGGCGCTCTGGCCCGAGACAGTCGCCACCCTTTCCACTGCCTTCCTGGATCTGCTGGGCTATTACTCGGGCAATGTGGAGACCCAGGTGCCCAACGGAAAGCGTGCGCGCATCCCCATGCCCGAAGGGCTGGGCGCGGCCCGCAGGCTCCAGTTTGCGCTGGGCCACGAGAGATGATTTTCACATGGCGTCGCATGACGCCCTCGATCGGTGTCCAATCCCCATGAAAATGCGCGCAGAAGCGTTCCGCCAGTGGAACGCAAAGTCCATCACTCTGGTCGGCATGTCCGGCGTCGGCAAGACCTGGCTGTCCTCCCGGCTGCGACAGTCGCACTGGTTCCACTACTCGGCGGACTATCGCATCGGCACCCGCTATCTGAGCGAGCCCATTCTGGACAACATCAAGCGCCAGGCCATGCAGGTGCCATTCCTGCGCGACCTGCTCCGCTCGGATTCGATCTACATCTCCAACAACATCACGGTCGACAACCTCAGTGCCGTGCTGACGTACCTCGGCAAGCTGGGCGATCCGGTGCGCGGCGGTCTACCACTCGCCGATTTCAAGCATCGCCAGCGCCAGTATCGGGATGCGGAAGTGGCCGCGATGCTCGACATCCCCGAATTCATCACCAAGGCCCGTAACATCTACGGCTACCAGCATTTCATCAACGACTCTGCAGGCAGCCTGTGCGAGCTCGATGATCCCGAAGTCCTGCGAGTGCTCGCCGAACGCACGCTCATCCTCTACATCGAGGCCACCGAGGAAAACGGGCGCGAGCTGCTGCGCCGGGCCGAGGCGGATCCCAAGCCGCTGTACTATCGCGAGGAGTTTCTCGATGCCCAGCTCGTCACCTACATGCAGGAGCGCGGCATCGAGCGTATTGAGCAGATTGAGCCGGATCATTTCGTGCTGTGGATGTTTCCGCGGCTGTTCCAGGCCCGCATCCCACGTTATGAGGCTATCGCCCGCGAACATGGCTATACCGTACGCGCGGATGTAATCGCCGCCGTGCGCAGCGAGGAAGACTTTCTCCGTTGCGTGGAATCGGTCCTCGAAGCCGCGTCCTGAACACCCCAATTTCCCGGAGACATCCGTCATGCAGGAGCCCGCTTTCAGATATCTCGAGACCAATGGCGTCACCCTCCGCACAGTGGTGGAAGGGGATGGGCCGTTGGTCATCCTGCTGCACGGCTGGCCGCAATGCTGGTACCTGTGGCGCCACCAGATCGCGCCGCTGGTTGCGGCAGGCTACAAGGTGGCGGTGCCCGATCAGCGCGGTTTCGGCGGCAGCAGCAGTCCCCCGGACATCGCGGATTACAACATCCTCAAGATGACGGCCGATGTGGTGGGAGTGGCGCGTGCGCTCGGACACGAGACCTTCAACCTCATCGGCCATGACTGGGGTTGCATCGTGGCCTGGAACACGGCGCTGCTGTATCCCGAACAGTGCGCGACCATCATGGGCATGTCCGTGCCGTTCTGGCGAGCCGGCCCTGATACCGTGAATCCGCGCGGACTGGATGATCGCTTCTGGTACATCCGTTATTTCCAGACTCCCGGGGTGGTGGAAGCGGAACTAGAGGCTGATATCCGCACCAGTCTGCTGAAGGCCTATGTGGGTCTCTCGGCCGACGCCAAACCGCATACCTGGATGAGTCAGCTGCAACACCCCCGTGACAGCAAGTTGCTGGACCTGCTCCCGATGCCGGAGCGGCTGCCCACCTGGCTGAGCGAGGAGGATCTGGATTATTACGTCGCGCAGTACCTCCGCAGCGGCTTCCGTGGCCCCTGCAATCTCTATCGCAACCTGCCCACCATGGATGCGCTGACCCCTGAATTGGAGAACCGCAAATTCACCCAGCCGGCGGCCTTCATCGCCGGCGCCCAGGATGAAGTGCTGGACTACGATCCCAACTGGCGTGAGCGCTTGCCGCGCTGCTTCGAGGATCTGCGTTTCATGGAACTCATCGAAGGAGCCGGCCACTGGTTGCAGGTGGAAAAGCCGGCCGAGACGACGGCGCTCGTGCTGCGCTTCCTGAGTGAAGTGGCGCCCGTGACATGAGGATCTCCCTGGTCACCGGCGCCGGCAGCGGAATAGGTCGTGCGGTTGCACTCGGCTTCCTGCAAGCGGGAGATGCGGTGATCCTCGCCGGCCGGCGAGTGGACACCCTGCACGAGACCGCTGCACTCGCGGGCGAGACAGCCGAGCGCATCCTAATCGTGCCTACCGATGTTTCCGACCATCAGTCCGTTGCCGCACTCTTCACCGCCATCGAGGAACGCTTCGGCCGCCTCGATGTGCTCTTCAACAATGCGGGCACCGGCGCACCGGCCATGACCGTGGACGAGATGTCGCTCACGCAGTGGCGCACAGTGGTCGACGTGAACCTGAACGGTGCCTTCTACTGCGCGCGTGAAGCGTTCCGCATGATGCGCCACCAGCAGCCCCAGGGCGGCCGCATCATCAACAACGGCTCGATTTCGGCGCACGTGCCACGGCCTGGCAGCGCGGCGTATACCGCCACCAAGCATGCGGTCACCGGGCTCACCCGAACCCTGTCCCTCGATGGTCGGGCATTCAATATCGCGTGCGGGCAGATTGACATCGGCAATGCGGACACCGCCATCGCCCAACCGATGCGCCAGGGGATCCGGCAGGCAACCGGCGACATCCGTGTCGAGCCGGTAATGGATGTCGCCCATGCGGCCAGTGCGGTGCTCTACATGGCCGGACTGCCGCTGGAGGCAAATGTGCAATTCATGACCGTGATGGCAACGACGATGCCGTACATCGGTCGCGGCTGAGGATTTTACGACCATGTCCACACACCAGATTCGTTACGAGGTGAGCGAGAGGATCGCCACCATCACCTTGGACCGACCCGAAGTGATGAATGCCTTCGGCGGCACGATGCGGGAGGATCTGCTCGCCTGCCTCGAACGGGCGACCGAGGATTCAGAGGTGCGCTGCCTGATCATCACCGGGGCCGGCAAAGCCTTCTGCGCCGGTGGCGATGTTGCCAGCATGGCTGAACTGCAGGCGCGGGATGACACCTCGGTGCTCAACCAGCGCATGCAGGGAGCGGCCCAAGTGGTGAGTTTCATCCGGGCCATTCCCAAACCCGTGATCGCCGCCGTCAACGGCGCCGCAGCTGGCGCGGGCATGAACCTCGCGCTGGCTTGCGATCTGCGCTATGCCGCAGCCAGTGCCAAATTCTCGGAAGCCTTCATTCGCATCGGCCTGGTCCCCGATTGGGGTGGACATTTCCTGCTGACCGAGCTGGTGGGGCCGGCGCGGGCGCTCGAACTCATCATGAGTGGCGAGCGCATCGATGCGGCGGAAGCTGAACGCCTCGGCATCGTGAATGCCTGTTTCAGCGATGCGGACTTCGCGGCTGAAGTGCGTGGCAAGGCCCGGATTTTCGCTGCTGCACCCGCCGAAGCCATCGCCGCCATCAAGCAGGGCGTGCGCCGTGCGATGCAGGGCAGTCTGCAAGACACGCTCGACTATGAGCAAGAGGCTCAACGACGGGTGTTTCTCAGCGCCGACGCGCGCGAGGGCATGCTTGCCTTCCTGGAAAAGCGTGCGCCGCGCTTCGGCCAGCAGTCCTGAATTCATGAAGGCTGTCATCGTCCCGGACTGGATGCCCTTCGACCGGTTGAGCCTGCACGAAGTGCCGGTCCCGGTGCCAGGCGCCGGTGAAGTGAGGATCCGGGTACGAGCCTCGGGAGTCAGCTTCGCCACCAGTCTCGTGGTGCAAGGCAAATATCAACGCAAGCCGCCATTGCCCTTCACTCCCGGCACCGAGGTTGCTGGCGAAATCAGCGCCCTCGGGGAGGGTGTAACCCGCTTCCGCGTGGGAGATCGCGTGTGCGCGGTGCTCGACTGGGGTGGGATGGCGGAGGAAGCCGTGGCGTGCGCGGTGAATGTTTACGCGCTACCGGCGGGTCTCGATTTCGCGCGTGCGATCGCCTTCACCCACTCCTATGCAACGTCCGCGGCGGCGCTGACCTGGCCCCATCTGCTGAATCTCCAGGCAGGACAGACCCTGCTCGTGCATGGCGCGGCCGGTGGTGTGGGCCTCGCCGCGGTGGAGATAGGCAAGCTGCTGGGGGCACACGTCATTGCCACCGCAGGCACGGACGACAAACTGGCACTGGTCAGCGCACATGGGGCAGACCACGTCATCAACTACCGCGAAGAGGACTTCCGGGTTGCCGTGCTCGCGCTCACCAATGGCCGTGGTGTCGATGCTGTCTATGACCCTGTCGGTGGGGACGTCTTCATGCAGTCCCTGCGCTGCATGGCACCTGAGGCGCGCATCATGCCGGTGGGCTTTGCCGGCGGCGAGATTCCCCAAATCCCGGCCAACCTGCTGCTGGTGAAGAACCTCACCGTGTGCGGGCTCAATCTCGGCCTCTACTTCGGCTGGAGTCCGCAGGATCTGCGTCACGTCCATGAAAACCGCATGCGCGCGCTCATGGACCGACTGTTCGGCTGGTTCGAGGCAGGGAAGATTCAACCCGTGATCGGCAGCACCTGGCCCCTGGAAAGATTCCAGGAAGCGATGGCGGAAGTGCTGGCCCGCCGCGCCCTGGGGCGCGTGGCATTGGTGATGGACTGAGGCATGAACAGTCACCCGGATATCCGGCTGCGGCCAGCCTGGCATGTTGCCCTGCCCTTTCTGCTGGGCGCCTTCATGACCGGCGTCATCGGCATGGCCGCCCAGCATCGCCTGACCCTGGGCTTCAGTGTCCTCCTGATTGCCTGGGGCGTGCTGTGGGGCCTGCTGGCGCGTGCGCGGCGTGCGCGCTTCCACGCGGCCATCGCGGCTGCCGTCGTGCGCTTGCCGGCTCCCACCACAGGCAAGGCAACCTGGCTGGGTCCAGCCACCTTGAGGGTACGCCCACGTCGCAGCGGCAACCTGCTGTGGTCACATGAGGGTTTGCTCTGGCTGCCCGACAGCGGCCCGACCTTGCAGGTGGACCAGCAACAGGTGGCGCTGGACGCCGTGCGCGCCGAACTCGTGTTTCCGTTTGCACAGCTCGCAGGGGCGGAGCATGTCTGTGGAACCCTGAGCGGGGATCAACTCATCTTCACGCGCAAGGTGGGTGGCAGCACGCGGTTTGCGCTGCCCAATCCTGCGGTTTACACCTTCGTGATGCATGCCCTGGCCATGGCGCGTGATGTGACGACGCCCGGCGCGCCCGCTGCTCACCCCTGATGGATGGCGATACCCTCTCCCTGATCTGGGTTGCGCTGGCAGCCCTCGCGGCCGGACTCGTGAATGCGCTGGCCGGCGGCGGTACCTTGCTGAGTTTTCCGGCTCTGGTGGCAGTGGGCGTCCCCCCCCTCGTGGCCAATGTCACCAACAGCGTCGCGCTATGTCCAGGCTATCTCGGCGGCGTGCTCACCCAGGCGCGGGATCTGCGCGGGCAAGGACGCCGCCTGCTCGTGCTTGTACCCGCCGGCGCACTGGGCGGCGTGATGGGGGGGCTCGTGCTGCTTGCTACTGGCGAACGACTGTTCGAGACACTGGTGCCATTCCTGATTCTTTTCGCGACGCTCGTTCTCGCCGTGCAGGTACCGCTGCGCCAATGGGTCACCAGACGTTTGATGCACAAGGCCCGCGAGGGTGATGAGAGCTGGGCAGCCCTGCCGACCTTCCTGAGCGCAATCTACGGAGGCTACTTCGGTGCCGGCCTCGGCATGGTGATGCTGGCTGCGCTCGGCGTGACCTTGAGTGACACGATCACGCGCATCAACGCTGTCAAGCAGGTGCTGTCGCTCGCGATCAATCTCGCGGCGGTGCTGTATTTCGTCGTGGCAGCGGAAATTCTCTGGTCGATGGCCGCAGTAATGGCGGTCGCTGCACTGGCCGGCGGCATGATTGGTGGTTATCTTGCCAGCAGGATTCGTCAATCCCATCTGCGCAGCCTGATGGTGGTGACGGGTTGCGTGCTCTCCGTCTACTACTTCCTGCGTTGAATTCAGTATATTCCGCTTCCCCGTCCTATCCGGTGTCCTGCCCGTGAGCGTCTACAACCTGAATCTCAAGCGACTGGTCGAACGTCCAGAAAAATACTTCCCGCGCAACGAAATCCTCAGCCGCGAGGATGACGGCAGCATCTTCCGTTACACCTACAAGGACTACTGCGCGCGCGTGCGTCGCCTGGCCAGCGCCTTCGAGACGCTGGGCATTGCCGAAGGCGAGAAGGTGGCCACCCTCTCATGGAATACACACCGTCATCTCGAGATGTATTTCGGGGTGCCCTGCGCAGGCCGGGTGCTGCATACCGCCAACCTGCGTCTGTCCGATGAGCACCTCATCTACACCATCAATCATGCAGAGGATGTGGCCCTGTTCTTCTCCGCCGATCTCCTGGCTCAGGTGGAGGCAATCGCACCTCATCTCACCCATGTGCGCGCCTATGTGGTGATGGATCGCTTCGCGCCAGCCTCGACCACTCTCGCACCCCTGCATGTTTACGAGGATCTGATCGCTGCCGGGGATCCCGACTACGTGTTTCCGGAAGTCGATGAACACTCGCCGGCTTCCATGTGCTTCACCTCCGCGACGACCGGCAACCCCAAATGCGTGGTCTACACGCATCGCGGGCTCTACCTGCACTCCCAGGGCCTGTGCAATGCGGACACCATGGCCATTTCCGAGAAAGATACCCTGCTGCCCATCGCGCCCATGTTCCATGTGAACTCCTGGGGTGTGCCTTTCGCAGGGGTCTGGATGGGTTCCAGATTCGTCTTTCCCGGGCAGCGCCCCCATGCGGAGGATCTGCTCAAGCTCATCGAGGAACAGTCCGTCACGTTCGGTTTCGGCGCGGTTACCGTCGGCATCGACATGATGAATGCCTTGCAGCGTAATCCTCGCAACATGCGCAGCCTGCGCGGCCTGTTGTTCGGGGGTTCTGCAACGCCGGCGTCCGTCATGAAATATTTTCTGGAAGAACACGGTGTGGTCCTCTATACCGCCTGGGGCTCCACGGAATGCGCGCCCATGGCCACCACGGTCTGCATCAAGCGTGACCAGCAGCATCTGGATGACGACGCCAAGATAGCGATCCGCGTGCGACAGGGGCTGCCGGTGCCCGGGGTTGAAGTCAAGGTGCTGGATGACGAAGGTCATCCCATTCCCTGGGATGACAAGGCGGTGGGCGAGGTCTACGTGCGCGGCCCCTGGATTGCAACTTCCTACCTCAATGAACCGCGCAGCGCGGAAAGTTTCATCGATGGCTGGTGGAAAAGCGGTGACATCGCAGCAGTCAACGAGGATGGGATCCTGCGCCTCGTCGATCGTGCCAAGGATCTGATCAAATCAGGCGGGGAATGGATCTCCTCCGTCGACCTCGAAAACACGCTGATGGCCCACCCGGCCGTGCGCGAGGCGACGGTGGTCGGTGCGCCACACGAGAAATGGATCGAGCGCCCGGTTGCATTCCTCGTGCTCGATCCGGAGTCCGCGCCGCCCTCGGATCAGTCACTGCGCGCGCATCTCACCGAACACGGGATTGCCAAGTGGTGGCTGCCGGATGAATTCATCGCCCTGCCAGCCTTGCCCAAGACCGGAGTCGGCAAATTCGACAAGAAAAAGCTGCGGGCGGAGATGGACGCTTTCCGGCGCGAGGGGACCGTGGCGCGCTGAGCGGCGACCGGCGCGGGTATCGGACCACGCCCTGCCTGGGTCTTGGCGCCCGCGGAGGTCTCACGGAAGGCAGCGAATACTGAAGACCGAAGACTGAAGACCAAGGGAGACCCCCATGCACGACTACCGCACGATCACCGTCCAGCGCGAGGGCGCCATGGACTGGCTGTGTCTCAACCGGCCCGACCGCCTGAACACCATCACGCCGCTGATGTGTGAGGAGCTGCGCGACTATTTCGATGGGCTGCAGCGCACGCTCGACACCCGGGTGGTGGTGGTGCACGGCGCGGGCCGCGCTTTCTGCGCCGGCTACGATCTCAAGGAAGCCGGCCCGGTAAGCAGTGGCCCCGTGATGGGCATGAACGTGCAGCGTCAGGTGAGCGAAGTGTTCATGCGCATGCGCCGCTGTCCCCAGCCCATCATCTGTCTGGCACATGGCGCGACCACTGGCGGCGGTTTTGCCTTCGCACTCGCAAGCGATGTCCGGATTGTGAGCCGGGATGTGAAGATGAACGTGGCCATGGTCAAGATCGGGCTCACGGGCTGCGATGTCGGGATCAGCTATTTCCTGTCCCGCGCGGTGGGTCAGTCCATCGCGGCGGAACTCATGATGACCGGTCGCTTCATCGGCGCCGAACGGGCAATGGCTCTGGGCCTCGTGTCCGAGGTGGTGGAGGCTTCAGCGCTGATGGAAGCGGGACGTGCGATGGCTGAGGACATGTTGAAGACGTCCCCGATGGGCCTGCGGCTGACCAAGGAAGGATTGCGCCTCGCCATCGATGCGCCGAGCCTCGATATGGCCATTGCGTTGGAGGACCGCGGTCAAATTCTCTGCGCGAGTGCCGGCTTCTTCGAGGAGGGCATTGCCGCCTTCAAGGAAGGCCGGCCTGCCGATTATGCGGACGCTCCCTATCCCTCTGCCGCTTCCTGACCCTTACCCAACCCGACACAGGACTACGCCATGGATCTCCAGCTTGCAGACAAGGTCGTGATGGTCACCGGTGCCGCCTCCAACATCGGACGCGCCATCACCCTCGGCTTCGCGCGCGAGGGTGCACGAATAGTTCTGGGGGATATCGATGTCCCCCAGGCGGAAACCGTGGCGAGTCAGGCGATGACCTTGGGTGCGGCGAGCACGGAGGTCGTGGGTTGCGATGTGACGCGTCTCGATCAGGTACAGGCCATGTTCCGTCGCGCCGTGGATCGCTTCGGCACGGTTGATGTGCTGGTGAACAATGTCGGCTGGGATCAGCTGATGTTCTTCACCCAGACCACACCGGAATTCTGGGAGAAGATCATCCAGGTGAATTTCGTCGGCGTGCTGAACTGCACACACGCTGCCCTTGGCGTGATGGCCCCGAAGAACCGGGGCGCCATCGTCTCCATCAGCTCGGATGCCAGCCGCCAGGGGGAGCCGCGGGAAGCGGTGTACGGTGGCATGAAGGCGGCCATCAACAGCTTCATGAAGACCATCGCCAAGGAGAATGGCCGCAACGGGATCCGCTGCAATGTAGTGTGTCCGGGAGTCACCCTGCCAGAGGATGACGAGGAAGTCGGCACGCGCAGCATGTGGCTGAACAAGGACTCGATGTTCACGCCCGAACAGCTGGAAAAGATCACTCGCGCGCTGCCACTGAAGAAGGTCGGGCGGCCACGCGACATCGCCAATGCCGTGCTTTTCTTGGCCTCTGATGCCGTAGCCGGTCATGTGACCGGCCAGGTCCTGAGTGTGAGCGGCGGCTACAGCATGGTGGGCTGATCAGCCCAACTGGCGCAGGAGATCGCGCGCGATCACCATGCGCTGAATCTGCGAGGTGCCTTCGTAGATCTGCAGCAACTTGGCATCGCGCATGAGTTTTTCCACCACGAACTCCTGCGTGTAGCCATAGCCCCCGAACACCTGCACTGCATCCGTGGTGGCCCGCATGGCGGCATCGCCGGCAAATGCCTTGGCGCAAGCACTGTGACTGCCACGCAGATTGCCCGCATCCACCTCAGCAGCAGCGTTCAGGCACATCAGGCGTGAAGCCTGGTAGGAGATTTCCATGTCGGCAATCATGGCCGACACCATCTGGTGGTTGATGATGGCCTCGCCAAAAGTTCGCCGTTCTTTTGCATAGCGCAGGGATTCATCACGCGCGCGCCGGATGACACCGGCGCCGCCGGCGGCGATCCAGGGCCGCGAGCGATCGAAGGTGGCCATTGCAAGCTTGAAACCGTGATCCGGCCCCGCCAGCAGATTGGCGGCGGGCACCTCCACATCCTCGAGCACCACGTCGCAGGTATGGGAGCAGCGCTGCCCGAGCTTGTGGATGAGGCTCTCCCAACGCAGGCCCGGAGTGCCGGCCTCGATCACGAAGGTCGCCACGCCGCGGTGGCCGCTGGTGCCTTGTTCACGCGCGAACAACACGTAGAAATCGGCCACATCGGCGCTGCTGATCCAGCGCTTGCGGCCGTTGATGACATAAGTGTCCCCCTTCTTGACGAAGCGGGTGGACATGTTCGCCACATCAGAACCGGCATCAGGTTCGGAGCAGGCAAACGCCGCATAGCCCGGCGCCTCGGTCAGGCGTTCCAGGTACTTGCGACGCGCTGCCGCATTCTCGGACATCATCACCGGCAGGCCGGCCAGACTGTTCGCCGCCGCTGCAGTGCCGATACCAAGACAGCCGTAGTTGATTTCTTCCAGTACCAGCACATGGTCATGGCAGGACAGGCCAGCCCCGCCCACTTCCTCGGGAAATTCCAGATTGAGCAAACCCTGCTCCCACAAGGCTTTCATGATCTGGTGGGGGAACTCGGCGCTGCGATCAAGCGCCTGATCCAGCCGGGGCTGGATGATCTGCTCGTCCACGAAACGTCGGGCACTTTCGACCATCATGCGCTGCTGTTCATTCAACACGAGAGGCAACTCCGGGCTGGGGTGGAGGTTCGAAGTCTACACCCGGGGCAGGCACCAACTCAGCGTTCGCGCGCGCTTTCCTCCCGATAACGCTGCAAGGGGCTCAGCAGGAAGTCGAGCAGGCGGCGGTGACCCAACCGGATCTCCACCCGCGCCAGCATGCCCGGGCGTATCGCCAGTGGCCGCCCCAGGCTGGAGCGGGGCTCAGCGGGCAGCCGGATCCGCGCGAGATACCAGGGCGCTTCGTTTTCGGCAGTGATTGCATCCGGGGATACTGCGGACACCTTGCCGGCAACATGACCAAAGCGCGTGAAATCCCAGGTTTCGAATTTGACTATCGCCTCCTGACCCGGGCGCACGACGCCGATGTCGCGGTTCTCGATCTTCGCCTCGATTTCGAGCGGCGCCTCGTGCGGCACCAGGGTCATCAGAATCTGGGCTGGGGCGACCACGGCCCCTGTCACGTGCACGGAGAGCTGCTGGATGCTGCCTGCCACCGGCGCTTCGACACGATGCAAGGTGTGGCGTGCTCGTGTCTTGGCGAGATCTTCCTCCACCGCGGCGAGACGACCCTCAACCTCCGCAAGTTCTGCAAGCCAGCGTTGTCGATGCTGGGCGAGGCTGGCTGCGAGCCGCGCTTCGTGCCCCGCGACATTCGCAGCCAAGGCCTCGCTCCGCGCGCGAGCCGCCACGAGCCGGCTGGCGGCGGTGATTCGCTCACGTTCCAGGGCAAGCCAGTCAACGCGTGCCACGGTTCCACGCGCGGCCAACGTGGCATGGGCGCGGGCAGTCTCTTCGATCAACGGCAAGGTCTGCTCCAGTTCTGCAATTTCGCTCGCCACGACGCGCGCATTCGCCCGACTTTCCGTGATTTCCGCCTCGATGCCCGCAAGCAAGGTGGTGATCGCCGTGCGCTCCCCGCGGAGCCGGCGATGGTGCAGCACCAGCAATGAGGGCGCGATACGCTGCGCAAGCCGGTCCGGGATGGCGAGTGCCCCCGCATCCTGCCAACGGCCCGCAATCAAGGACTCGAGGCGCAGCCGGTCGAGCTGCAGTCCCAGCATTGCCTCATCGGAACGCGCCATGTCGGCGGCTGTGGCGTGATCTTCGAATTCAACCAGCAGTTGGCCAGCCGATACGCGCTGCCCTTCCCGCACATGAATCTGCCTGACCACGCCCCCCTCTGCCGCCTGGATGGGCTTGACCTGCCCCGAGGGCACAGTTCGAGCAGTTGCAGTTGCGACCACATCCACTTGGCCGAACCAGCTCCAGGCAAGCGCTGCGAGACAGGAACAGGGAAAAAGCCAAGCTGTCACCCGCCAAGCCTTGGGGATCGGTGCTTGCAGCATTCAGCACACAGCCGCCTGCTGCCACAACCGCTGGTAGGGACCGGACAAACGGGCCAGCAATTCGGGCCGCCCCTGTTGCACGAGACAGCCGTCGGCCAGCACCAGCACCCGATCAGCCAAACCTGCCAACGCCTCGCGATGAGTCACCAGGATCACGGTGCGACCCTGTGCCAGCACCGGCAACTGGCTGGCAAGAAAGTTCTCGGTCAGGGCGTCGAGCGCGCTGGTGAATTCGTCGAGGATGAGAATGGCAGGACGGGAGATGAGTGCCCGAGCGAGTGCAATCCGCTGCACCTGACCGCCCGACAGGGACACGCCTTGTTCGTGGACCAAGGTATCGTATCCCGCCGGCAGGTTCGCAATGAAATCATGCGCACCCGCCGCTCGCGCGGCATTCATGATGCTTTCCAGCGGCAGTGAGGGATCGCGTATCGCGATGTTTTCGCGGATGGAGCGATTGAACAAACGGCTTTCCTGCGTCACCACACCAAGCTGGCGCCTGAGCGCCGTGCCATCGAGTGCGCTGATATCCCGATCATCGATGAACAGACGGCCCTGACTGGGCAGGTAGAGACGCTGCAACAGCGCAGCCATCGTGCTCTTGCCGGAGCCGGAGGCACCGACGATGGCAACGATTTCGCCAGGGGCGATGCGAAAGTCGAGATCACGCAGGACCAAGGGCTGATCCGGCGCATAACGAAAGCCCAGGCGCTCGAAGCGGATTGCGCCTTGCAGCGCCGGCAGATCCTGTCCCGCGCCCGTGCCCGGTTTGGGCAGCACCTTGAGCAGTTCATCCACGCGCTGCATCGAGACCCTGACCTGCACCCATTCCTGCCAGCCCTGGGCCAGCCGCAGCAAGGGCTGCATCGCGCGCGCCGCGAACAGATTGAAGGCAACCAGCTCGCCCGGCGTGAGCCGACCCTCGATGACCTGACGCGCGCCAAACCAGAGCAGGATCACGCTCAAGGCTTTCTGTACGGACGCTGTCAGCTGCGCCACGGGACTCGCCAGCAGGCTGGTGCGCAGTCCCGCCTCGGCGGACGCGGCTGACAAGTCTGCCCAACGCTGCGTCTGCCGGGCCTCCAGCGCCGCCGCCTTGACGGTGCGCATATTGCCCACGGTCTCCACCAGACAGGCCTGCAGATCTGCGGCGCATGTGAACTGCCGTTCGATGCGGGCCCTGAGCGCAGGCCCTGACGCTGCCACCAGCAGGATCAGCACGGGGAACGA
>VGUA01000024.1 GCA_016874535.1 Gammaproteobacteria bacterium | reverse complement strand
TGATGCTGCCCACAGACTGAATGATTCCGGTAAACATCCGGGCACTATCGGGGATGCACCCTGACCCGTCAAGGTGACCCGGGACGGAGTACGAGGCGCTGGTCGTCTCCCACGCGCGCAGCCTCCACAACGGTCAGGCGAGGGGCTTCTGCAAGCGTGTGGAGCCGCGGCCAGGCAAATGCGGCACGCGCATCCGGACCCAGCAACACCGGCGCGACATACAGCACGAGTTCATCCACCAGCCCGGCGCGCAGGAAGGCCGCGGCGAGGGTCGGGCCCGCTTCCACCATGAGATCGTTGATCTCGAGCGCGGCGAGCCGCGCCAGCAACGCAGGCAACTCGAGCCCCGCCGCAGCGCGCGGCAGGCTTTCGACTTTGGCGCCCCGTTCGCGAAGCTGCCGAGCCCGGTCACTCGGTGCGCCCTGCGCGCTCTCCGCGCAGAACACCCACACCTGTCCGGGGGCCGCAAGAATCCGCGCCGTTGGCGGTGTTCGCAGATCCGAGTCGAGCACGATACGGGCAGGCGGACGGCCACCGAGGTCATAACGCGGATCCCGTACGTCGAGCCCCGGATCATCGGCCAGCACGGTGCCACTTCCGGTCAGCACGGCGCAGCTCATCGCGCGCAATCGCTGGACATCCGCGCGGGCCGCAGGTCCGGTGATCCACTGGCTCGAACCGTCGGCGAGCGCGACCCGGCCATCCAGACTCATGCCGAGCTTCACGGTCACGAAGGGGCGACCCCGCTCGCACCGCATGAGGAAACCGCGGTTCTGGGCCCGGGCCTCCTCTGCGAGCAATCCCCCCTCACAAGGGATTCCGGCCGTGCGTAGTGCCTGCGCGCCACCACCTGCCACACGCGGATTGGGATCGCCCGCCGCGTAGATTACCCGCGCCACGCCGGCCGCGATCAGGCCCTGTGCGCAGGGTGGTGTGCGCCCATGATGGGCACAGGGTTCGAGGGTGATGTAAGCGGTGGCACCACGCGCTGCGGGGCCCGCATTCTTGAGGGCGGCGGCCTCGGCATGGTCTTCGCCCGCACGGTAGTGGAAGCCTTCGCCCACCACCGCGCCATCCTTGACGAGCACGCAACCCACTCGGGGATTAGGGCGGGTGGAACAGCGCCCGCCCAGGGCCAGCTTGAGGGCACGCCTCATGTACGCGCGGTCCTGGCGCGAAAACTTTCGAGGCAGTGCGGGCATGTGCGGGCGTCAGCGCTTGCGCGACGCAGGCTCGCTGGGAATCAGTGCCAGCTGCTGTTCGCGCAGATCGGGCGGGAGTTCATTCTCGAGGCGCTCGATCTCCTCCAGGAACGCCTTCACGTCCTCGAAGCTTCGATAAACCGATGCGAAGCGCACATAGGCCACCTGATCGAGCCCGCGCAGGGCGTCCATCACGTATTCGCCGATACGGCGCGAATCGATCTCGCGCTCCCCGCCTTCGAGCATGCGCCGCTTGATGTGATTGACCGCGGCCTCGACCCGCTCCATGGCCACCGGGCGCTTTTCCAAAGCCTTGAGGATGCCGCCGCGCAGTTTTTCCTCATGGAAGGTTTCACGCCTGCCGTCACTCTTCACCACCCGCGGCAAAGTCAGCTCTGCCACTTCGTAGGTGGTGAATCTCGCCTTGCATTCCATGCATTCGCGGCGGCGCCGGATCTGATCGCCCTCCCCCAAAAGGCGCGAGTCGATGACCCGCGTATCCGGATGCGTGCAGAACGGACAATGCATGGCGCGCCGGCCTCAGGCGGGACGATAGACCGGATACTGCCGGCAGAGCTCGGTCACCTGCGCGCGTACCCGCGCGAGCACGGATTGATCGTCCATGTTTTCGAGCACATCGCACATCCAGCCTGCGAGGGTCCCGGCATCACTTTCATTGCAGCCGCGGGTGGTCATGGCCGGGGTACCGATGCGGATGCCACTGGTGACGAAGGGTGACTGGGGATCATTGGGCACCGCGTTCTTGTTCACGGTGATGTGCGCCGCACCCAGCGCTGCATCGGCGGCCTTGCCGGTGAGGCCCTTGGGGCTCAAGTCGACGAGGAAAAGATGGTTGTCCGTACCGCCCGACACCACCTTGAATCCACGCGAGAGGAAAGCTTCCGCCATGGCCTTGGCATTGCGCAGCACCTGCTCCTGGTAGGTGCGGAAATCGGGTTCCATCGCTTCCTTGAAGGCCACCGCCTTGCCGGCAATCACGTGCATCAAGGGTCCGCCCTGGATGCCGGGGAAGATGGCCGAGTTGAGCTTGCGGGCGATTTCCTCGTTGGCGCGCGCCATGATGAGGCCACTGCGTGGGCCGCGCAGGGTCTTGTGCGTGGTGGTGGTGGTGACATCGGCAATCGTCACGGGATTCGGATAAAGCCCCACTGCCACCAGACCCGCCACATGCGCGATGTCGGAGACCAGATAGGCGCCCACTTCGTCCGCAATCTCGCGGAACTTCGCCCAGTCGAGAATCCGGGAGTAGGCGGAAAAGCCGGTCATGATGAGCCGCGGCTTGTGTTCGCGGGCAAGACGGGCGACCTGGTCGTAATCGATGTGACCGGTAGCTGCGTCCAGCCCGTACTGCACGGCGCGGTAGGTCTTGCCGGAAAAATTGACGCTCGCCCCATGCGTGAGGTGTCCGCCGTCGGCGAGACTCATGCCCAGCACGCAGTCCCCGGCATTCATCAGCGCGAGATAGACGGCACCGTTGGCCTGCGAACCGGAGTGTGGCTGCACATTGGCGAAGGCGGCACCGAACAAGGCCTTGGCGCGCTCGATGGCCAGCGTTTCCACCACGTCCACATGCTCGCAACCGCCGTAGTATCGCTTGCCCGGATAGCCCTCGGCATACTTGTTGGTCAGCAGTGACCCCACGGCTTCCAGCACTCTGGGGCTGGTGTAGTTCTCGGAGGCAATGAGCTCCACATGATCTTCCTGCCGCTGGGTCTCCGCGGCCATCGCGGCGGCCAGCTCCGGGTCGAACCCGCTGATGCGCATCTCCTGGCTGAACATGGCGTATTTCCTAAAGACAAAGACAAATCTGTCATGCCCGGCGCGACTTGCGGACAGCCTCGCGGGCAGAGAATTCGCGGGGCGACGAAGGCATGCCCCTGAGCTGCGCGCAAAAGCCATGTTCGTGGCGGCGCAGCAAGTGGTCGATTATTTCGTATTCACCTTGCAAGCTCAATGCGTGGGCGGCCTGCCTTCAGCGTTCGAGTCCGCTACAATCGCCCTCCCCCGCATTCTCCCCAGCCGGACTCCCGCATGACCACCGCCGACCAGTTCTTCGCCCGTGCCGAGGCCCTCCTTGCCCGCCTCGAACGCCTGGTGCCCGAGACCTCGCCGCCCCCGCTGGAGGATGGGGTGGCTTGGCGCTGGCGCCGCCATAATGGCGTGGGCCGGCTCAAGGCCATCCGGCACTTCAACGCAGTGTCCATGGACGACCTGCAACACATCGATTTCCAGCGCGACGAGCTTGACCGCAACACCCGCCAGTTCCTGGCCGGCCTGCCTGCCAACAATGCGCTGCTGTGGGGACCGCGGGGGACCGGGAAATCTTCGCTGGTGAAGGCCCTCTTCAACCGCTATGTGGATGCCGGCCTGCGCGTGGTGGAGGTTGATCGCAATGATCTCGTCGACCTGCCCGAGATAGTGGAGCTGCTGGCAGGGCGCCCCGGCCACTACATCGTGTTCTGCGATGACCTGTCCTTCGATGAACACGACTCGACTTACCGGGCACTGAAGACCGTGCTCGATGGCTCGATCTCCGCCACGCCCGGCAACATGCTGATTTACGCAACCTCCAACCGGCGGCATCTGGTACCGGAACGCCTCAGCGACAACCAGGACGCGCGCTGGGTGGAAGGCGAGGTCCACCAGAGCGAAGCGGTGGAAGAAAAAATCTCGCTCTCGGAACGCTTCGGTCTCTGGTTGTCCTTTCATCCCTACAACCAGGACCGCTACCTCGACATCGTCACCCACTGGCTGGGGGCATTCGGCATCGATCCGGCACAGGATCCGGAATGCGAGCGCGCGGCGCTGCAGTGGGCCCTGCTGCATGGCTCGCGCAGCGGTCGCTCGGCCTTTCAGTTCGCGAAAGACTGGGCCGGCCGCCGCGCCGTGGAAGGGGCGGCGCGCCCATGACCGACACCGATCTGGAAGACATCCGTCGCGCGCGGGCCGAGGCGGATCTGCTTTATTCAAAAGATCAGATAGATGACGCCGTGCAGGCCATGGGCAGGCGCATCACCGACCGGCTGGGCGCAGATCTGCCACTGCTGCTGGTGACCATGACCGGCGGGCTGGTGCCGGCCGCCCTGCTCCTGCCCCATCTCGATTTTCCATTGCAGCTCGACTACATCCATCTCACGCGCTATGGCAACGCCCTGAGCGGTGGGGAGATCAGCTGGCTCAAGCGCCCACCCTCGCGTGTGGCCGGCCGCTCCGTGTTGATCATCGATGATCTGCTGGATCTCGGCTTGACCCTGCAGTCCGCAGTCGAGGAGTGTGAGCGGCTGGGCGCGCGGGAAGTCCTGACCGCGGTGCTGGTGCACAAGGAAGTCGCTGACAGGCCGGGCTTGAGGCAGACGGACTTCCATGCCATCAGCACTCCCGATCGCTATCTGTTCGGGTATGGCATGGACTACAAGAGCTGGTGGCGCAATGGCCCCGGTATCTATGCGGTGAGGGGCACATGAGCAGTATCGGGATCATTGGCGGCAGCGGGCTCGATCAACTCGCCGCGCTCACCGATGTACGCGCGCGACGCGTTACCACCGCCTGGGGCGAGCCTTCGGGGCCACTGCTCGAAGGGCGCCTGGACGGTACGCCTGTGATCTTTCTACCGCGCCATGGCGCCGCCCATCATCTGCCACCTCACCGCATCAATTACCGCGCCAACATCGCCGCGCTGCGCGACGCCGGTGTGAAGGAGATATTTGCCGTCGCCGCCGTCGGAGGCATCGGTCGCGAAGCGGCGCCCGGAGCCCTGGTGGTCCCGGATCAGATCATCGATTACACCTGGGGCCGCGAGCACACTTTCCATGATGGCCTCGATGGGCAGGTGGAGCATGTCGAATTCGGCGAACCCTTCTGCCCCACCTTGCGGAATTGCCTCATCGAGGCGGCGCGCGCGCTTGGGCAACCATTGGTGGCGCAAGGGTGTTACGGCGCGACCCAAGGGCCGCGACTGGAAACAGCAGCGGAAATTGCACGCATGGCGAGAGACGGGTGCACCCTGGTTGGCATGACCGGCATGCCGGAGGCAGCACTCGCGCGGGAAGCGGGGCTCGCCTACGCGAGCTGTTCGCTGGTCGTTAACTGGGCTGCCGGTCTCAGTGCCGAGCCCATCACCATGGAAGACATCCTGCGCGAGCTGCGCGAGGGCATGGGCCGGGTGTTGTGCGTGCTCAGCGCGGCGGTGCGCCTGCGGCAGGCTGCGGCAAAGGGTTGAGTGGCAGGACGCTGTCGGAGCTTGAAGGGCCGGCACCGGGCGGCATGTAAGCGGTGACCTGGAGGATCACACCAACCAGGGGATGATCCAGATAATGCAGATCGCCCTCCACAAGGGCGCGACTCTCGCCGAGCAGGATCGAGGCTTCCACGGTATGCGCGACGAAGCGGGAGGCCAGCCGGAAACCCGGACCCGCAGGTGCGAGATTCACCGCACCTTCGACAAAGGGTTTCGGCATCCCACCGGTGCCGGTGGCTTCGGCCGGTGACGAAAGATAGACCGGCCTGCCCTCACCCGCGCGTTGACGCCAGCCCGTATGAAAAAGCAGATCCACGCGGCCGGTTCGCGCCAGTGCCTGACGGGCCCCCGCGAGGCGCAATTCATGGGCCGGCAGCGTCTGCCAGGCTGTGGGGCCGCTTGTTGCCGCGGAATCTTCAGGCACAGGGGCGAGCCGCAGGGCCTGGGCGAAATCGGGCAGCGCCGGCGCGGGCGACCAGGCAGCGTTTTCCTCGACCGTGTAACGGAATGCGAGGACTTCCACCTGGTACCAGTCCGCAGCGCTCGCGTCCTGCACAGCCGCCACGGCTGCCAGTGCGAGCCACAAGCGGCGCAGGGTTTGAATCAGGCCGCTCATTGCAGCCGCTGCAGGAGATTGTCCAGCTCGGCGAAACGCGAGCCTGCATCCGGCATGTCGAACTTGAGGCGCAGCTTGTCCTGCCCCTCGAGGCGATAGCGATTCACAGTCTGGATGAGCTTGATCACCTTGGCGGGATCGACTTCTGGATTGCTGCGGAATTCCACCACACCGCCACTGCGACCAAAATCGATGCGCCGGATCCCCAGCCGATTGGCGGCGAGCTTGCAGGCTGCGACGCGGAACAGGTTGTGAACCGGCTCTGCACAGTCACCGAAACGATCGATGACCTCTTCCTTGAGATTCTCCAGTTCCTGTTCGTCCGGTGCGCTCGCGATGCGTTTGTACAGGATGAGCCGGGCGTGCACATCGGGCAGGTATTCCTCCGGCAGCAAAGCGGGAATGTGAAGCTCGACTTCGGTCGCACGTGACTCCTGATCCTCGAAATTCACCTGCCGCCCGGACTTGAGTGCCGACACCGCACGGTTGAGGAGGTCTGTGTAAAGACCGAAGCCGATTTCCTGGATCTGTCCGCTCTGATCTTCGCCAAGAATCTCGCCAGCTCCGCGTATTTCCATGTCATGCGTGGCAAGGGTGAAGCCGACGCCGAGATCCTCCATCGCTTCCATCGCTTCCAGGCGCTTCACTGCATCGGCCGAGATTGCCTTGCGTGGCGGGGAGATCAGGTAAGCATAGGCACGATGATGCGAGCGGCCCACGCGTCCGCGCAGCTGATAGAGCTGCGCGAGACCGAACCTGTCGGCACGATTTATGATGATGGTATTGGCGTTGGGCACATCGATGCCGGTCTCGATGATCGTGGTGCACACCAGCACATTGCAGCGGCGATGATAGAAATCGAGCATCACCTGCTCGAGATCCCGTTCGCGCAGCTGTCCATGGGCAAACTGTATTCGCGCTTCAGGAACCAGCGCCGCGAGCTCAGTCGCGAGCTTCTCGATGGTTTCCACCTCGTTGTGCACGAAGTACACCTGCCCGCCACGCGAGATTTCACGCAACACGGCTTCGCGGATGATTTCGTCGGACCATTCGTAGATGAAGGTCTTGATCGCGAGGCGCTTGGATGGCGGGGTCGCAATCACGGACAGCTCGCGCGTGCCGGCAAGGGCCATGTTGAGTGTGCGCGGAATGGGCGTTGCCGTGAGGGTGAGGATATCGACTTCGGTGCGCAGTGCCTTCAGCTGCTCCTTCTGGCGCACGCCAAAGCGGTGCTCCTCGTCGATGATCACAAGCCCCAGATTCTTGAACTTGATGTCACGCCCGAGCAGCTTGTGGGTACCAACCACGATATCCACCGTGCCATCGGCAAGACCCGCGCGCGCGGCACGTGAAGCCTGTGCCTCGCTGAAGCGCGACATCTGCTCGATGCGCACGGGCCAGTCGGCAAAGCGGTCCTTGAAGGTCTGGTAATGCTGCTGGGCGAGCAGCGTGGTCGGCACCAGCACCACCACCTGCCGCCCGTCACTGACAGCAATGAAGGCCGCACGCATCGCAACCTCGGTCTTGCCGAAGCCGACATCTCCACAGACCAGCCTGTCCATGGGTTGGCCGCGCTGCATGTCAGCAGTGACGGCCTCGATGGCGGCGAGCTGGTCAGGCGTCTCCTCGAACGGGAAGCCTTGTTCGAAGGCGAGATACGCGTCCCGGTCGACACTGAAACCATGGCCTTTGCGCGCGGCACGACGGGCATGAATCTCGAGCAGCTCCGCGGCCACGTCCCGGATGCGCTCCGCCGCCTTGCGCCGCGCCTTGTCCCATTGGCCGCTGCCCAGCTTGTGCAGTGGCGCGCGGTCGGGGTCGATGCCGGTATAGCGACTGATGAGGCCAAGCGACGAGACCGGGATGTAGAGCTTGTCGCCATCGGCGTATTCGAGCTTGATGTATTCATTGGCAGTGTCACCCGCCGTCAGCACTTCAAGTCCGAGGTAGCGGCCGATGCCGTGATATTCGTGCACCACGGGCGCACCGATGCGCAGCTCCGCGAGATTGCGCACCACCGCTTCGGAATCGACATTGCTGCGGCGACGCCGGCGCTTCTGGGCCGCGCGCTCGCCAAAAAGCTGGCTCTCGGTGACCACCGCGAGCGAGGGCTCCTCGATCTCCACGCCTTCGGCCAGCGGTGCCACCGCAAGACCCAGGGCACAATCGCCCGCGAGGAACTCCTGCCAGGAGGCAACGGGTTTGAGGGGCAACTGGTGACGGCTGAACAGCTCCGAGATGGTCTCGCGACGTCCATTGGATTCCGCAACGATCAGCACCCGTCCCGGATAGCGGGCGACATAATCGCTGACCGCCCCCAGAGGTTCACGCGCACGGGTATCGATGGGCAGGCGCATCGCGGGGCGCGTCGCAAAGCGCAAGCCCTGCGCGCGCTCCGCCCATTCCTCGCCACCAAGGGCGACGCGTGGGTAGGCGGCAAGACGCTCCTGCGTCTCCGGCCAGTTCAGGAACAGGCGCTTGGGTGGCAGCAGCGGGCGCTCGATGTCGTGGCGCAACTGCTCATGACGCTCCTCCACCGTATGCAGGAAACCCTCGGCACCCGCGCCCACATCCCCGTCGAGCAGGAACATCGCATCCGCCGGCAGGTAATCGAAGAGAGTGGAGACCTCATCGAAGAACAGCGGCAGGTAGTACTCGATGCCCGCAGGTGCGAGACCATTGCATACATCCTCGAAGATGGGACACGCGGAGGCGCGCCCTTCGAAGGACAACCTCCATTGTCGCTTGAACGTGGTGATGGCCTCTGGCGTGAGCGGGAACTCGCGCGCAGGCAGCAATTCGAGGCGGTCGATCTGTGTGGTCGATCGTTGGGTCTCCACATCGAAGAGGCGCAACGTTTCGATGTCGTCATCGAAGAGATCGATACGGAAGGGATGCGGTGCCCCCATCGGGAACACATCGATGATGGAGCCACGAATGGCGAAGTCGCCGTGATCCATCACTTGCGGCACATGCCGGTAACCGGCCTCGCTCAAACGGGTACGAAAGCCCTCGCGGTCGAGTCTGTCACCGGTCTTCAGCATGAAACTCTGCCCCTGCAACCATGCCCGGGGGGGCAGTCGATGCAGCAGCGATCCCACGGAAATGATGAGACACCCGGTGCGCTGTGCGGACAGGCGACTCAGCGTGGAGACGCGATCGGAGACGATGTCCTGGAAGGGGCTGAAGCGGTCGTAAGGCAGCGTCTCCCAGTCAGGCAAGTGCAGTACAGGGATTTCGGGCGCAAAAAAGGGCAGCTCCGCGTCGTACTGGACCGCCGTTGCGGAATCCGGACACACCAGCACCGTCATGCCCGCGTGCTGGCGGACGGCTTCGGCAATGGCGAGTGAACGTCCTGCGCCAAAGAGTCGGGTCCAGTAGCGTGTAGTCTCGCCCCGCGTCGGCAGTGGTGGCGCCAGTGGGCTGATACGAACCTGATCATCCATGTCCGCAGACTCCGGAGGCGGCGCGTCGCTCAAGCCTGGCGGATGGCGGGTGCAATCTCGTCGAGGATGGCAGAAAGCGCGGCGCGCGGATCCCGCGCTCGGGTGATGGGCCGCCCCACCACCAGGTAGTCTCCGCCGGCCCCAACTGCGCTCGCCGGGGTGGCGACCCGCTGCTGGTCGTCGAGGCTCACCTCTGCCGGACGAATGCCGGGGGTCACGGTCAGGAATCCGCCACCACACTCACGTTTCACGGCGGCGATCTCCTGCGGCGAGCAGACCACGCCGTCCAGACCGCAGTCACGTGCGAGGCGGGTCAGGCGCAATACCTGTTGCTCAGGACTGTCCTTGATCCCGATGGCCGCCAGCTCGGCAGCATCAAGGCTGGTCAGCACGGTCACGGCTATCAGCAGCGGCCTGTGCGCGCCGTCGGCGATGGCCTCACGCGCAGCACGCAGCATGGCCGGCCCCCCACTGGCATGCACGTTCACCATCCAGACGCCGAGCTCCGCCGCAGCCCGGCAGGCGGCAGCGACGGTATTGGGGATGTCGTGGTACTTCAAATCGAGGAACACCGGCGTGCCTCGGGCCACCAGAGTGCGCACGATGGCAGGCCCTTCACGGGTGAACAGCTCCTTGCCCACCTTCACTGCGTACGGGGCATCGCCGAGCGCCGTGATCAGAGCCAGTGCCTCATCAGCCGTTGAGTGATCGAGCGCCACGATGACGCGAGGAGAGTCGTTCATTCGCCTTCTATTCCGAGAATCGGTTTGATCTTGTTCCAGGACTTGCAGCTCGGGCATTGCCAGTAAAGTGACCGTCCCGAAAAGCCGCATTGTCCGCACTGATAGGTCGCCTTGGTGGCGATGAGGCGTTGCGCCGTTTCCCGGAGGATTTGCAGATCTTCATGGGATTCACCACGCCCACCCTGCAGCGCGTAGCCCACGAGGCGCTCGATGCCCTTGAGTGTCGGGCGGATTTTCAGCTCCTGCACCACATAGCGCTTGGCATCTTCGACGCCATCTTGCTCTTCCACCAGCGCAGCCATGGCAAGCATGGGAGAAGCGGCCGTGCGCTGCCCGGCAAGACGCTCGAGGTAATCCCGGAACTCCTGCATGCGACCCAGCTCGCGGTAGCAACGCTCCAGCGACGGCAGAGTCTCGCCAATCAGCTCCGGATCCTGGTGCTCGACGCGCTTGAGCGCCTGTATGGCGCGCTCGAACTCGCGCTGGCCAATCGCCAGTACCGCCAGCATCAGGCTTGCGCGCACGCAGCGCCGGTCGGCACTTAGCGCGCGTTCCAACAGATCGCGCGCCTCGGTGCGTTGCTGGGCATCGAGTGCAAGCTGGGCCTGTTCGCACAGGAACTGCGCACGTTCAGCGCTGAGGTTGTCTCCGTTGATGCTTTCCAGGCGCGCACTGAACTCCAGCGCCTTGGGCCAGTCCCGCTCCTGCTGATAGATGTCGAGCAGATGCCGCAGTGCCGCGCCCTGATACAAGCCGAGGTCCAGCAATTCGAGAAACAGGCTCTCGGCGCGATCGAGCAGGCCTGAGCGCATGTAATCCAGACCAAGCTCCAGCAGGGCTTGCCCACGTTGCGGCAAATCGAGGCTGGTGCGCGCAACGAGGTTCTGGTGGATGCGAATGGCGCGATCGACCTCACCGCGGCGGCGGAACAGATTGCCGAGTGCGAGGTGGGTTTCGATGGTGTCCGCTTCCACCTCAAGTACCCGCACGAAGACCTCGATGGCCTTGTCCGGGCGGTCATGGAGCAGGTAGTTGAGGCCCTTGAAGTAGTCGCTCGCAACCTGCTGCTTGTGCTCGCGCAGGGCGGTTGCCGTCGAAAGCGGTTCGCGGCGACCGAAATACCAGCCCGATAAGGCGGCAACCGGCAACAACAGGGCGGTCAGGAAGAAAAGCTGCTCAGCGTCCACCCGAAGCATCTCCCGGAGCGGTCTGGGAGGGGGATTGTGTGGTGACAGGAGTAACCAGCAAGCTCAAGCGTTTCTGCTCGCGCTGCAGGGCGCGATGCTTGAGCCAGAGACCCGGCAGGAGGACGAGGGCACCGAGCACGGCGCCTCCCATCAGGGCCGCTACCACCACCCATGACAGCGGCGCATCGAATTGCACCAGATAGAGATCGACATGCACGGTGTCGTGGTTGCGGCTGTGGAAGGCAAGTCCGAGCACCACGGCCACCAGCGCAACGAGCAGCCTTACCATATGCGACGCTCAGTGATGATCTGCCGCCATCCTGCCTGTCTGGCAGGGGGCAGGGTTTCAATCGTCATCATCCTCGTCCGCATCATTCGCGGATGCGGCACGACCACGCTCGATGGTGGCGTCATCGAGCGCGTTGACGCGCTCGCGCAATTCCTTGCCCGGCTTGAAGTGGGGCACGTATTTGGCAGGAAGGGAGACGGGATCCCCGCTCTTGGGATTGCGTCCCAGGCGGGGTGGTCGATAGTGCAGGGAAAAACTGCCGAAGCCGCGAATCTCGATACGTTTGCCGGACGCGAGGGTCTGTCCCATCTGCTCCAGCATGGTCTTCACCGCAAGTTCGACGTCGCGATAGCCAAGCTGAGTCTGCTTGCGCACAAGAATTTCAATCAACTCGGACTTGGTCATTCCCGTTCTCGCTTGATCGTCGCCATTGCGCGCCGGAACAGCAGGACCGCGCTCTCAGGCCGCGGTCCCGCCTGCCGCCGGTCGAGGCCCGGCCTTACCGGTTTTCGAGCTGCTCGCGCAGCAGGTCACCCAGCTTGGTGGAACCCGAGTTCTCGGTATCCGAGCCGTAATCCTGCAGGGCGGTTGCTTCGTCGTCGCTTTCCTTGGCCTTGATCGACAGGTTGATCACGCGGCGCTTGCGGTCGACGCCGACGATCATCGCCTCGATCTCCTCGCCTTCCTTCAATACCTTGCGGGCATCGTCGACCTGATCGCGGCTGATTTCGCTGGCGCGAATCACGCCCTCGATGCCGTCGCCCAGATTGATCGTGGCTGACTTGGCATCGATCGCCGTGATGATGCCTTTGACCACCGTGCCCTTGCCGCTGTCGGCGAGGTAGGAGGAGAAGGGATCCTGCGCCAGCTGCTTCACGCCCAGCGAGATGCGCTCACGCTCGGCATCGACTGCCAGTACCACGGTGTCGATCTCGTCGCCCTTCTTGAAGTTGCGCACCGCTTCCTCGCCCGGGATGTCCCAGGACAGATCGGAGAGATGCACCAGGCCGTCGATACCACCATCGAGCCCGATGAAGATGCCGAAGTCGGTAATGGACTTGATCACGCCGCTGACGCGATCGTTCTTGTTGTGGGTGGCCGCGAACTCTTCCCACGGATTCGAGCGGCACTGCTTCATGCCGAGGGAGATACGGCGACGCTCCTCGTCGATATCGAGGACCATGACTTCCACTTCCTGGCCGAGGTGCACCACCTTGGAGGGATGGACGTTCTTGTTGGTCCAGTCCATCTCGGACACGTGGACCAGGCCTTCCACACCTTCCTCGATTTCCACGAAGCAGCCGTAATCTGCGATGTTCGTGACCGTGCCGAAAAGACGGGCATGCTCGGGGTAGCGGCGGGAGATATCGACCCACGGATCGTCGCCGAGCTGCTTCAGGCCCAGTGAGACGCGGGTACGTTCACGATCGAACTTGAGAACCTTGACCGTGATTTCCTCACCGATGCTGACCACCTCGGAGGGGTGCTTGACGCGCTTCCACGCCATGTCGGTGATGTGCAGCAAGCCATCGATGCCGCCGAGGTCGATGAACGCACCGTAGTCGGTGAGATTCTTGACCAGACCCTTGCAGATAGCGCCTTCCTTGAGGCTTTCGAAAAGCGCTTCGCGCTCGGCGGAATTTTCGCTCTCCACCACGGCACGGCGGGACACGACCACGTTGTTGCGCTTGCGGTCGACCTTGACCACTTTGAATTCGAGAGGCTTGCCTTCGAGATAGCTGGTGTCGCGCACCGGACGCACGTCGACCAGGGAGCCGGGGAGAAACGCGCGGATGGTGGTGATGTCGACCGTGAAACCACCCTTGACCTTGTCGCTGATCACGCCGGTCACGGTCTGGCCCGCTTCGCAGGCCTTCTCGAGTTCGTCCCAGGCCTTGGCGCGCTTGGCTTTGTCGCGCGAGATGCGGGTTTCACCGTAGCCATCCTCGACTGCGTCGAGTGCCACGTCGACGACGTCGCCAACGGCAATTTCGAGCTCGCCCTTGGCATTGCGGAACTGATCGGCGGGAATCACGCCTTCGGACTTGAGGCCGGCGCTGACAATCACGAAATCCGCTCGAATCTCGACCACCGTGCCCTGCACGATGGTGCCGGGCTTCATCTTGGTCTGGGTGAGGCTCTGCTCGAAGAGGTCGGCAAAGCTTTCTGACATCATGGCTTCTGAAGTACTCACTGTGTTTTCTCGTTCTGGCGCGGACAGGGACGGCGGAGTACCGCGATGGCGGCATGGGCATGGCCGTCCCCACCCTTGTCAGGGTTGGGGGTTGAACAAACGGACATCCGGTCTTGCGCGGTCTCTGGGTCAGGCGAGGCCGCGTTCTCGCACCAGGTGCATCACGCGGTCTGTCACTTCGGCAATCCCGAGCAGGGTCGTATCAAGAATCTCTGCGTCTGGCGCGGGTACGAGTGGCGCTATGGCGCGGGTCGCATCACGTTCGTCGCGGGCGCGGATGTCCTCCAAGAGCGCCGTCAAACTAACATCATTTCCCTTGCCCTTCAACTGCTTATAACGCCTCTCCGCGCGGGTCTCGGCGCTGGCGGTCAGGAAGATCTTGAGCGGGGCATCGGCAAAGACCACCGTCCCCATGTCGCGCCCGTCGGCCACCAGCCCGGGCGCCCGGCGCATCGCGCGCTGGCGGGCGAGCAGGGCCTCCCGCACCGGGGGGCATGCCGCCACCCGCGAGGCCGCGTCCCCAATCTGCTCGGTACGCACGGCGCGGGTGACATCCTCGTGCTCCAGACGGATCTCGAGATCATCGGCCAGGGGCCGGAATTCCACCGGCAAAGCGGCCGCCAGCGGGACCAGCGCTACCGCATCGTCCAGGACGACGCCACGCTTCAAGGCGAGGAAACCGACCAGCCGGTAGAGCACCCCGCTGTCCAGGAAATGCCAACCCAGTTGCGCTGCAAGCCGCAGGCAGAGCGTGCCCTTGCCGGTGCCGCTCGGCCCGTCCACGGTGATGACCGGGGGTTGGGCCGCCATGCGCCTTCAGATTCGCAGGCCGGCCGTGCGGGCCAAGGTCACGAAGTCGGGGAAGGAAGTGGCGATCGCCGAGGCGCCGCGGAGGGTGATGTCCGCCTCCGCGCGCAGGCTGGCCATGGCAAAGGCCATGGCGATGCGATGGTCGCCATGAGCCTCGATGGCTCCGCCGCCCAAGCCCGGACGACCGTCGATGACCATACCATCTGGAAGGGTCTCGACAGTCACTCCGAGGGTGCGCAGGCCCCGCGCCATGGTTTTGATACGGTCACTCTCCTTGTGCCGCAGCTCTTCGGCGCCGGTGACCACGGTGCGGCCCCGGGCGCAGGCCGCAGCCACGAAAAGGGCGGGAAATTCATCGATGGCGAGCGGCACCAGCTCGGGGGGAATCTCGGCTCCGTGCAATTCGGCCGGGTGCACCGTGATGTCCGCCACCGGCTCGCCGCCGATTTCGCGCGGGTTGTCCAGGGTGAGCTGCGCGCCCATGAGGCGGAGGATATCGAGGACCCCGGTGCGCGTGGGATTGACCCCCACGGCCCGCACCGTCAGGCGCTCGCGGCCATGCAGGGCTGCACCGACCAGGAAAAAAGCGGCAGAAGAGATATCGGCCGGCACCACGATGCGGTTTGCATGCAGGGTCTGTCCGCCCTTGATGCAGACTTTCGCGCCAGACTGCCGGACTTCCACCCCAAAGCCGCGCAGCATGCGCTCGCTGTGGTCACGGGTGACGGCGGGTTCGGTGACGCAGGTCTCCCCCTCGGCAAACAATCCGGCCAGCAGGAGGGCGGACTTCACCTGTGCGCTCGCGACCGGCAGCACGTAGTCGACCCCGTGCAAGGCCCGGGCCCCGTGGATGCGAAGCGGCGGCGTGCCCTGCTCTGCCGTGTCGATGCGTGCGCCCATGAGGGCAAGCGGCTCGGTGACGCGGCGCATGGGCCGTCTGCGCAGGGAATCATCACCACTGAGGACGGCGGGCAGGCCCGCACCCGCCACGATGCCGCACAGGAGGCGCATGGATGTGCCGGAATTTCCGCAGTCCAGCACTTCTGCCGGTGCACGCAAGCCCTTGAGGCCAACGCCATGCACGCGCAGCAGGCGTCCGTCTTCCAGTTCCTCGATCCTTACGCCCATGGCGCGAAAGGCGCCCATGGTGGCGCGGACATCCTCACCCATGAGGCAGTCCCGCACCTCGGTGACCCCCTCGGCCAGGGCGCCCAGCATCACCGAGCGATGCGAAATGGATTTGTCACCCGGGACGGTGAGGCTGCCTTGCAGGCGCCCGCCCGGCCGCGCAATGAGGATGTCGTCACTCACGGTCGGCCAATCCTCTTGAGGTAGGCATCGCGCACCTGCTTGGCGTGCGTGAACAGAGCCTCCATGGCGGGGCCATCACCGCGGGCGATGGCCAATCTCAAGTCATGGAACGTCGTTTCGAAACGCGCACACAAGCCCTCCAGCGCCTCACGGTTCTCGAGGGCGATGTCGCGCCACATCTCGGGATTGCTGGAGGCGATGCGGGTGAAGTCGCGAAAACCGCCGGCCGCATAATCGAGGATGGCCCCCTCGCCATCGCCGAGGCCCGCCAGGCAATCGACGAGCGCATAGGCCAGCATGTGCGGCAGATGACTGGTGGCAGCGAGGATCTCGTCGTGATGCAGGGGACTCATATCGACCACCTCGGCGCCCGTCGCGGCCCACATGTCCCGCACTGCTGTCAGCGCCGCCGGCGCGGTTTCCTCGACGGGAGTGAGGATGATGCGATGCCGTTCGTAGAGATCCGGATTGGAGGCTTCGACCCCGCTGCGCTCGCCGCCGGCGATGGGATGTCCGGGCACGAAGTGGGGAAAGTGCTTGTCGAGTGCTTCGCGCGCAGCAGCCACCACGCCGGCCTTGGTGCTACCGACATCGGTCACGATGGAAGCGGGATGCAGCACCGGAGCGATGCGTTCGAGAATGCCGCGGGTCGCGCCCAGGGTGACCGCAACCACCACCATGTCCGCACCGGCCGCAGCCTCTGCCGCGTCGTGGGTGTAGTGATCGAGCACTCCCATTGCCACGCCCTGTTGCAGATTGCGCGCGTCGCGGCCGCAGCCCACCACCTCGCGTACCAGTCCGCGCTGGCGCAGGGCCGCGGCGAGGGAGCCGCCGATGAGGCCGACGCCGATGATCGCCAGACGCTGGATCATGAAATCAGAGCACTGCCCGCGGATAGGAACCGAGGATGCGGCACGTGGAGGTGTGGCGGGTGACCTCGGCCAGCGCCGCGGCAACAGGGGCATCCTGCTGATGACCGGCGATGTCCACGAAGAACACATACTCCCAGGTACCCTGACGCAAGGGTCGCGACTGGATACGACTCATGCTGATGCCTGCTTGGGAGAAGGCCTGCAGCACTTCGCACAAGGCGCCAGCGCGGTTGGGCGTGCCGAACACCAGTGAGGTGATGTCGTCGCCGGTCGGTCCCACCGGATCGCGCCCCAACACCAGGAAGCGGGTGGTGTTGTCGGCCTGATCCTCGATGTTGGAGGCCAGCGTGGGCAGGTCATAGAGGGCCGCGGCGATGGTCCCGGCGATTGCCGCGGCGTCGGGCTCGTCCACCACGCGCCGCGCGGCTTCCGCATTGCTGCTGGTGGCGATGCGTTCCGCACCCGGGCAATGCGCGTCCAGCCAGCGACGGCACTGGGCGAGCGCCTGGCTGTGCGCGTAGACACGCCGCACGGACTGCGCATCGGGCGCACGCGAAAGGAACTGGTGATGCACCGGCAGGATCACTTCGCCGCACAGGGTCAGCGCCGAGGCACGAATCGCATCGTGTGACTGGTTGACCGGACCCTCGAGCGAATTCTCTATGGGCAGGACGCCGAAATGGGCGCTGCCCGCCTCGACTTCACGCACGATGTCATCGAGGCTGGCCACAGGCAGGAAGTGCGCGGCGCCGCCGAAGTGTTTCTCGGCAGCCGCATGGGTGTAAGTGCCGGCCGGTCCGAGATAGGCCACGCGCAGCGGCTCCTCCAGAGCCAGGCAGGCCGACATGATCTCGCGCACGATGCGCACCGCGTGCGCCGCCGGCAGCGGGCCGGGATTGTCGTCGCGCGCGCGGCGCAAGACCTCAGCCTCGCGTTCCGCCCGGTAGAGCATGGTGGCAGCGCCACCCTGGCGCTTGATGCGCCCGATTTCGATGGCCTGACTGGCGCGCTCATTGATGAGGCGCAGGATTTCCCGGTCGATGGCGTCGATCTTGGCCCGCGCGGCCTTGAGCGCGTCTTCCTCCCGCATCACTGCCCGGCCTCGTCCCCGCCTTCATCCTCACCGTCGTCCATGTCCTCTGCTCCGTCCTCGGGTCCACCAGCGGTATCCGCAATCGGCTCCATGCCGATGAGCTTCTCACCCTCTCCGAGCGAGATGAGGCGTACCCCCTGCGTGTTGCGTCCCACCAGGGAAACGCCTTCCACCGGCGTGCGGACCAGGGTTCCGCGATCACTCACGAGCATGATTTCCGCTTCGGGTGTGACCGCTGCCGCACCAACCACCGCGCCATTGCGAGCCGAGGTCTGGATCGCGATGACCCCTTGGCCGCCGCGCCCATGCACCGGGAATTCGTCCACCCGTGTCTGCTTGCCGTAACCATTTTCGGTGGCAAAGAGGATGGTGCGCTCGGGATCGATGGGAATCAGCGCAATCACACGCTGTTCCTTGCCCAGACGGATACCGCGCACGCCATGTGCAGTGCGGCCCATGGGCCGGACTTCCTGTTCCTTGAAGCGCACGGCCTTGCCGTCCGAACTGACGAGCATGACGTCGCTGGTGCCATCGGTCAGCACCACGCCGACGAGGCTGTCATCCACATCCAGATCGACCGCGATGATGCCGCTGGAGCGCACATTCGCGAATTCCTGCAGCGGGGTCTTCTTCACCGTGCCATGACGGGTTGCCATGAAGATGTACCGATCGGGCGTGAATTCCTTCACCGGCAGCATCGCGGTGATGCGTTCCTCTTCCGCCAGCGGAAGCAGGTTCACCAGCGGCTTGCCGCGGGCAGTCCGCCCGGCTTGGGGCAACTCATAGACCTTGAGCCGATAAACCTTGCCGTGGGTGGAAAACGACAGCAGGGTGTCGTGGGTATTGGCGACGAAGAGCTTGTCGACGAAATCCTCGTCCTTGACCACGGTGGCCGCCTTGCCCTTGCCGCCGCGGCGCTGGGAGCGGTAGGTCGCGATGGGTTGCGACTTGGCATAGCCTTTGTGCGACAGGGTGACGACCACATCTTCCGGCGTGATCAGATCTTCCAGCGAGAGATCTTCCTGGGTGATCTCGATGCGTGTGCGCCGTTCGTCGCCGAAGGTATCGCGGATGTCCACCAGTTCATCATGGATGACCTGCAGCAGACGCTCCGGGCGGCCGAGGATGTCCAGCAGGTCGTCGATGCGAACCAGGATTTCGCGGTACTCATCGATGATCTTGTCCTGTTCCAGCGCGGTCAGGCGCTGCAGGCGCATCTCGAGGATTTCCTTGGCCTGGCGCTCCGAGAGATGGTAGCCATCTTCACGCAAGCCGCAGTGCGCAGGCAGGTCCTCGGGGCGCGAGGCCGTGGAGCCCGCCCGGCCCAGCATCGTCTCCACCACCCCCGGTGTCCAGGCTCGGCTGGTAAGCGCGGTGCGCGCCTCGTTCGGGCCTGGAGCCGCCTTGATGAGGGCAATGACCTCATCGATGTTCGCGAGCGCTACGGCCAGACCTTCGAGGATGTGGGCGCGGTCCCGCGCCTTGCGCAGTTCGAAAATCGTGCGCCGGGTAACGACTTCGCGCCGGTGGCGCAGGAAGCATTCCAGGAGGGATTTGAGATCCAGCGTGCGCGGCTGCCCATCCACCAGAGCGACGGTGTTGATGCCGAAGACCGTCTGCATCTGGGTCTGGGAATAGAGATTGTTGAGCAGGACTTCAGGCACCTCCCCACGCTTGATCTCGATGACCACGCGCATGCCGTGCTTGTCCGACTCGTCCCGCAGTTCGCGGATGCCGGTGAGTTTCTTTTCCTTGACCAGCTCCGCAATCTTCTCCATCAGGCGCGCCTTGTTCACCTGATAGGGCAGCTCCGTCACCACGATGCGCGGCGAATCGCCCTCCACGTCCTCGATCTCGGCCTTGGCCCGCACGTAGATGCGGCCACGACCGGTCCGATAGGCCTCACGGATGCCGGCCGCACCATTGATGATGCCCGCGGTGGGGAAATCCGGACCGGGTACATGCTGCATGAGCTCGTCCACGGTCAGCAGCGGTGTCTCGATGAGCGCCAGACAGGCGTTGATGATTTCCCGCAGGTTGTGCGGCGGGATGTTCGTCGCCATGCCGACTGCGATACCGCTGGAGCCATTGACCAACAGGTTCGGGATGCGTGCCGGCAATACCGTCGGTTCCCGCTCCTTGCCGTCATAGTTCGGTACGAAATCGACGGTCTCGCGGTCGATATCCTCCAGCATCTGCGCCGCGATGCGGTCGAGGCGGCACTCCGTGTAGCGCATGGCCGCCGGCGCATCGCCATCGACCGAGCCGAAATTGCCCTGCCCGTCGATGAGGGTGTAGCGCAGGGAGAAATCCTGCGCCATGCGCACCAGGGTGTCGTAGATCGCGTTGTCCCCATGCGGATGGTACTTGCCCATCACCTCACCCACGATGCGGGCACATTTGACGTAGGGACGATTCCAGACGTTGTTCGATTCATGCATCGCGAACAGCACGCGGCGATGCACGGGTTTGAGGCCATCGCGCACGTCCGGCAGCGCGCGGCCGACGATAACGCTCATGGCGTACTCCATGTAGGAGTGCCGCATCTCGTCTTCGATGTTGACCGGAATTAGCTGGCGTGCGAAATCGACCATCTGGCTGCCGTGGGATTGATTCGGAGGACGAGAGGTAAGTTCTTGGAATGAAAGGGATCAAGTGTCCTCGAAGGACACGGGATTGTAGCACGGAGGGATCGGGGGAGGCACCCCGCCTGAGGACCGTCGGCGCTCAGGCCATGAGGGCGGCCATTCCCGCGGCATCCGGCCGTTCCAGGACCCCGCGCTCGGTCACCAGCACGTCCACCAGATCCGCCGGTGTGACATCGAACACCGGATTCAACGCCTCCACCCCGGGCGCCGCAAAGCGGGTGCCGGCCACTTCGAGCACCTCGGAGGGCGTCCGTTCCTCGATATGGATGGCCTCTCCGCTGGGAGTGGACAGATCCACCGTGGAGGCCGGGGCCACCACCATGAGCCGCGCCCCGTGGTAGCGGGCTGCCACGGCCAGAGCGTAGGTGCCGATCTTGTTGGCGACATCGCCATTGGCAGCCACCCGGTCGGCGCCCACGATGACCCACGCAACACCCCGCGTGCGCATGACGTGCGCCGCGCTGCCGTCAGTAATGAGTCGCACCGGGATGCCGTCGCGCTGCAGCTCCCACGCGGTGAGGCGCGCGCCCTGCAACCAGGGCCGGGTTTCCGTGGCAAACACTTCGGCCAGACGACCCTCGCGCCAGGCACTGCGGATCACTCCCAACGCAGTGCCATAGCCGGCAGTGGCCAATGCCCCCGCATTGCAATGGGTCATGACGCGCGCCCCGGGCGAGAGCAGGGCCGCACCCAGATCCCCCATTCGATGGTTGGCGGCCAGATCCTCATCAAAAATCCGCTCTGCCTCCTCGGTGAGCGCAGCCACAAGCTCTGCCCCGGCGCTCGCCAGGCAGGTTGCCATCCTGTCCACGGCCCAGGCCAGATTGACGGCCGTGGGGCGCGCTTCACGGAGCGCGCGCAAAGCTGCTTGCAGATAATCCGCGCGCCGCCCCTCCGACACCTTGCCCGCCGCGCGTGCTGCCAGCACCACCCCGAATGCCCCGGCAATGCCGATGGCCGGCGCGCCCCTGACCACCATGGTCGAGATCGCCGCCACCACCTCGGCGTGGTCCGTGCAGCGCAAGTAGGTTTCTTCATGCGGCAGCTGGCGCTGGTCGAGCAGCACCAAGGCTTCGCCATCCCAGCGGACGGGTGCGAGGCTTGAATCGGTCATGGGTGGCGGTACCGGTTGGGCAGGAGTCGCTATGTTAACGTGTGGGCCCCTGTTTCGAGGACTGACCCGCGTGCAACACGCCGACCAGATCATTCACGCCCGCTGGGTCATCACCGTCGAGCCTGCCGTGGGCACACTGGTGGATCACAGTGTCGCCATCGAGCATGGCCGTATCGTTGCCATCCTGCCCACTGCCGGTTGGCAGCAGCGGGTCCGGGCGGACAGGGAAGTGGATTGTCGTCGCCACGCCCTGCTGCCCGGCTTCGTGAACACCCACACCCACGCGGCCATGAGCCTGTTCCGGGGCATGGCCGACGATCTGCCCCTGATGCGCTGGCTGCAGGAACACATCTGGCCGGCCGAAGCCCGCTGGCTGGCGCCCGATTTCGTGCGTGACGGCACGCGCCTCGCCGCCTGGGAGATGCTGCGCGGGGGGACAACCTGCTGCAACGACATGTACATGTTCCCCGACGAAGCCGCGGCCGCCGCCAGCGAGCTCGGCATCCGTGCCATGGTGGGGATGATTGTCATCGGCTTTCCCACGGCGTGGGCACAGGACACCCGGGAGTATCTGCGCAAGGGGCAGGAGGTCCACGACCGTTATCGCGACCATCCCTTCATCCACACCGCCTTTGCACCGCACGCGCCGTATACCGTGGACGATGCCGCGCTCCGCGAGATCGTGGTCCTCGCCGAGGAGCTCGATGTCCCCATCCACATGCACGTGCATGAGACCGCGCAGGAAGTGGCGGAGGCGCTGGCGCGCGACGGCCAGCGACCGCTTGCTCGGCTGGCTGCGCTGGGTCTGCTCTCGCCCCGCCTGCTCGCCGTGCACATGACGCAGTTGCTGCCGGCGGAAATCGAGGCGCTCTCGCATGCCGGGGTCTCCATCGCCCATTGCCCGGAATCAAACCTGAAGCTCGCCAGTGGTATTGCGCCGATTGCCGCTCTCATGGCGGCGGGTGTGAATTGCGCCCTCGGCACGGACGGCTGTGCCAGCAACAACGATCTCGACATGCTGGCGGAGATGCGCACCGCCGCCTTGCTGGCCAAGGGCATCACCGGCGATGCCGAGGCGCTGCCTGCGGCCGCCGCGCTGCAGATGGCAACCCTGAACGGTGCGCGCGCACTCGGTCTGGATCACGAAATTGGTTCCATCAAACAGGGGAAGCAGGCGGATCTCATCGCGATCGATTTTGACGATCCGCGTCTGTGGCCGGTCTACGATCCGGTGGCGCAAATCGTCTATGCGGCCCAGCGCGACAATGTGAGCGAAGTCTGGGTGGCCGGGCGCCAGGTGGTGAGTGGTGGCGAGGTGATGCTTGTGGACCGGAGGGAACTGCTCGCGAATGCTATGCGCTGGGGAGATCGGATCCGCGGAAGCGGTCCCACTGGTTGACGATAACGCAGAACAGATCCGCGGTCTTTTCCGCGTCGTAGATCGCTGAGTGGGCGGCTTCTTCCGACCACTCGATCTGGGCGGCCGCGACCGCGCGAGAGAGCACCGTCTGACCGAAGGCGACACCCGCCAGGCTCGCGGTATCGAAGGTGCTGAAGGCATGGAAGGGATTGCGCTTGACCTTGGCGCGCTCCACGGCAGCCTTGAGGAAAGAGAGATCGAATGCGGGGTTGTGCCCGACCAGGATGGCGCGGGTGCAGCCGTGCAGGTTCACCGCATCCCGTACGCGGCCGAAGATGTCGTTAAGCGCTTCCTTTTCATCAACGGCAAGACGAAACGGATGCCAAGGATCGATCTTGTTGAACTTCAACGCCGATTCCTCGAGTCGGGCGCCCGCGAACGGCTTCACGTGGCGGGCGACTGTCTCCGACCTGTGCCAGCCTCTGGTTTCATCCCAGGACACCAGCACCGCAGCGATTTCGAGCATGGCATCGGTGTTGGCATTGAATCCGCCGGTCTCGATATCCACGACCACGGGCAGGAAACCGCGAAAACGCTGGGCGACGGCAGACTTGATCACTGGGCGGAACCACTGGATTCGGGCGAGCCCGATTGTAGTGGCTTTTTGCGTTGCAACCCATCTCGCGCATTCGTATTCTTCGCGCCATGAATCAAGCCCCCCCGCTCGCGCTGGACGCACTCACCGCCGTATCCCCGCTGGATGGGCGATATGCCCGACACACTGCCGAGCTTCGCCGCAGCGTGAGCGAATTCGGGCTCATCCGTCTGCGGACACTGGTGGAAGTGCGCTGGCTGCAGTGGCTGGCTGCAACTCCGGAGATTCATGAACTGGCCCCATTCGAGGCGGCCGAGCAGCAGTGCCTGGAGGGACTGGTCACAGGCTTCACGCCCGAGCACGCAGCGCGCGTGAAATCCATCGAGCAGACCACCAATCACGATGTGAAAGCGGTGGAGTATTTTCTGCGCGAGCAGTGCATCGCGCAGGGCTCGCTGGTGCGGGCCGTGCCCTTCCTGCACTTCGCCTGCACCTCCGAGGACATCAACAATCTCTCATATGCCTTGATGCTGCGCGAAGCGCGTGAGGAAGTCATGCTGCCCCGACTGCGCAGCCTGTGCGATACGCTGCGCGGCATGGCCCACGAACATGCGGACGCTGCAATGCTCGCCCGCACCCACGGCCAGTCCGCAACGCCGACGACCATGGGCAAGGAGCTCGCGAACGTGGTGTACCGCCTCGAGCGCCAGGTGGCACAACTGGAGGCGCTGCCGCTGCTCGGCAAGCTCAATGGCGCGGTTGGCAATTACAACGCGCACCTCTCGGCCTACCCGGGTGTGGACTGGCCACGCCTCGCCGAGGCGTTCGTCGGCTCGCTCGGCCTCACCTGGAATCCCTACACGACCCAGATCGAGCCGCATGACTTCCTCGCGGAATTCAGCGCCGTGTGCCAACGCGTCAACACCATTCTCATCGACCTCTGCCGCGATCTCTGGGCCTATATCTCGATTGGTTACTTCCGCCAGCAGCGGGTTGCCAACGAGGTGGGGTCCTCCACCATGCCGCACAAGGTCAACCCCATCGACTTCGAGAATGCCGAGGGCAACAGCGGCATGGCGAATGCGATGTTCGAGCACTTCGCAAACAAACTGCCGATCTCGCGCTGGCAGCGCGACCTCACGGATTCGACCGTGCTGCGCAATCTCGGGGCGGCGTTGGGTTACATGGTGATAGCGCTGGAGTCCTGTCGTCGCGGCCTTGGCAAGCTGGCGTTGGATCGCGCCGCGCTCGCGGCTGATCTGGACGACGCCTGGGAGGTCCTCGCAGAGCCGGTGCAGACCGTGATGCGGCGCCATGGCATTGCGGACTCCTATGAGGTGCTGAAGGGCCTCACGCGCGGCCAGCGCATCGACCGCGAGGGCCTTCACGCCTTCATAGATACCCTGCAAATCCCCGCCCCGGAGAGGGAACGCCTCAAGGCCCTCACTCCCGCGACCTACACTGGTGTGGCTGGCGCGCTCGCGCGCGCTGTCTGAACATGATGGAGCAAGGTGCCGGGGGCCCGGATACTGCCCTCAGCCTTGCCGATGCGGAGGCTGTGCGGGAGACAAGCCTCGCACTCGTGCGCCGTGCCCGGCGCAGCGTCGACATTTTCTCGCGTCATCTTGACCCCATGATCTACGACACTGCCGAATTCGTCGAAGGCTTGCGGGCACTCATCGTCGGCAGCCGGCGCGCCCGGGTGCGCGTTCTGCTGCGTGAGGTGGCCCCCGTGGTCGCGCAGGGACATCGACTGATCGAGCTCGCCCAGCGCCTCTCGAGCTACATAGAGATTCGCGTGCCCGCCCTCGAGCATCAGGACACTGCCGATGCCTGGCTGGTGGTGGATGGTTGTCATTATCTTCACCGTCGCTCCGGTGAACGCCATGAAGCAACAGCGGCCTTCGATGATGCGCGGCGTGCCCGGCAGCTCACCCTCCGCTTCGAGGAAATCTGGGCCCGCGCCCAACCCGATCTGAATTTCAAGCGCCTGCATCTGTGACACGATCGCCCCGGCGGCACCGGAACTGGTGGCGGTAAGCAGGGGCCGGGGTGACAATAGGCGCTCCCGCGCCACCTCCATCATTCCCAAGATCCAGCATGTCTGCAGACGCCACGCCCCACGCCCGGATTTTTGCCGGGGACGCCGCTCTCTCCACTTTCCGGATCGAACGCCTGCTCGCACGGCTGCGCGAGCACTGCCCCGGTGTCACCCGGGCGCGGGCGACCTGGCTTCATGTTGTGTGGAGCAATGGTCCACTGGAGGGCGTCACGCTGACACGCTTGATGGCGCTGATCGGCGCCACCAATGCCAGCTTCAGCCCTCCACCACGGGCACGCTACGTGGCACCCCGTGTGGGAACACTGTCCCCGTGGGCCAGCAAGGCCACCGATATCGCACACAACTGCGGCCTCACCGGGATTTTGCGCATGGAGCGCGCCGTGCTGTGGGAGCTCGACGGCGTCGGCGAGGCGGACTGGCAGGAAATCGCTCCGCTGCTGCACGATCGCATGACCGAGAGCGCGCATGCGGACACGGACGGTCTTTGTTTCTTCGGTTCCTTGCAGCCGGGTGCACTCGGCAGGGTGCCCTTTCGCGCTGAGGGCCGGGCGGCAATCGAGGCCCTGGATGCACGCCTCGGCCTTGCGCTTGCGCCGGATGAAATCGACTATCTCGCGGAGTGCTATCGCACGCTCGAGCGCGATCCCACCGATGCCGAACTCATGATGTTCGCGCAGGCGAACTCCGAGCATTGTCGCCACAAGATCTTCAATGCGGATTGGCAGATCGACGGCGTCACGCGCAGTCCCAGCCTGTTCGGCATGATTCGCGCCACCCACGCCGCGCATCCCAACCAGGTCTTGTCCGCCTATCGCGACAACGCCGCCGTGACACGCGGGCATTCGGGCGAACGCTGGCAGGCGGATCCCGCCACGCGCCGCTTCGAGGCCAGGCACGAAGCACTGCAACTGCTCATGAAGGTGGAGACCCACAACCATCCCACGGGCATTTCCCCCTATCCGGGTGCAGCCACCGGGGCCGGCGGCGAAATCCGCGACGAGGGCGCCACCGGACGCGGTGGTCGGCCCAAGGCGGGTTTCAGTGGCTTCACGGTCTCCCATCTGCGCATTCCCGGTTTCACCCAGGCCTGGGAGGCTCCACGTCCCGTCAATCCGCGTCTCGCAAGCCCGCTGCAGATCATGCTGGAGGGGCCGATTGGTGCGGCCGCGTTCAACAATGAATTCGGGCGGCCGGCACTCGGCGGGTACTTCCGCACCTTCGAGCAATCCACGCTGGATGGCAGGCGGCGCGCCTATGACAAACCGATCATGCTGGCAGGCGGCATCGGCAATGTGCGCCCCGGCCATGTGGAGAAGCAGCGACTGCCCGCCGGTGCCTGTGTGCTGGTGCTGGGCGGCCCGGCGATGCTGATTGGTCTCGGTGGCGGTGCGGCGTCCTCGCAACGCGGCGGCAGTAGCCAGGGCGATCTCGACTTTGCGTCGGTCCAACGTGATAACGCCGAGATGGAACGCAGGGTGCAGGAGGTCATCGATGCCTGCTGCGCACTCGGTGAGCACAATCCCATCGTGTCCATCCATGACGTGGGTGCCGGTGGGCTTTCGAATGCGGTGCCCGAACTGCTGCATGACAGTGGACGGGGTGGCCGACTGGATCTCCGCGCAATTCCGAGCGCGGATGCCGGCATGTCGCCGCTGGAAATCTGGTGCAACGAAGCCCAGGAGCGTTATGTACTGGGTGTGGCGCCGTCCGACCTGGAGACGCTGCTCGCCATCTGTCAGCGCGAGCGCTGTCCCGTGGCCGTGCTGGGCGTGGCGACCGAAGAACCCCATCTGCTGGTGGAAGACACCCGCGCCGGTGAAGCGGTGATCGATCTGCCGATGGACGTTCTGTTCGGCAAACCACCGAAAATGTTCCGCGCCGTCGAAAGCGCCCACTTCCCGGTGCAGCCCCTGCCCGAACGATGGCCGGGTCTGTCCACGCTCATTGCGCGCGTACTGCGTTTTCCCGCCGTGGCGGACAAGCGATTCCTGATCACGATTGGGGATCGCACCGTGGGTGGACTGTCAGTGCGCGACCCCATGGTGGGCCCTTGGCAGGTGCCGGTCGCGGATTGCGCCGTGACCTCCCTCGACTACACCGGCGTGGCAGGCGAAGCCTTTGCCCTTGGCGAGCGCACGCCACTGGCACTGCTGGACGGTGCAGCCTCTGCGCGCATGGCCATCGGCGAGGCGCTGACCAATCTTCTCTCCGCCCGCATCCACCATCTGTCCGAAGTGGTGCTGTCTGCCAACTGGATGGCGGCGGCGGGCCAGCCCGGCGAAGACGCCACGCTCTACCAGGCGGTGGCCGCCACCAGTGCACTGTGCCAGGCACTCGGCATCTGCATCCCGGTCGGCAAGGACTCCATGTCCATGCGCAGCAACTGGCAGACGGACGGTGTGGAACATGCGAGCACCTCGCCAGTCAGCCTGATTGTCTCGGCCTTCGCGCCGGTGGCGGATGTACGCGCAACCCTGACACCCATGCTCGCAGCTGACGCTGACACCCTGCTGTTGCTGGTCGATCTTGCACGCGGCAGGCAGCGCCTGGGCGGTTCCATCTGCGCCCAGGTTTGCGACAGGCTGGGCCATGAGGCCCCGGATCTCGAACATCCCGAGGATCTCGCCGCCACGTTCACCGCAGTGCAGTTGCTGAACGACAGCGGCCGTCTCCTCGCCGCCCACGACCGCGCTGATGGCGGCCTGCTGGTCACGCTCATGGAGATGGCCTTCGCAGGCCGTTGCGGCTTTGCGGTCGATATCGGGACGCTGGGCACGGATGCGGTGCGGGCACTCTTCAACGAAGAGCTGGGCGTGGTGTTGCAGATCCGGTCGGAAGATCTCGCAACGGTGCGTGCCGTGTTCTCGGAGCAGGGCGTGCCGGATGCCCACCTTCATGTGCTGGGCTCCGTGGTGCCGGGCACCTTGCTGTCGATCACGCAGGGTGATGAATCGCTGTATCAGGACGACCTCTTCGTGCCGCTGGAGGAGTGGACCGCCACCACCCACCACCTGCAGCGCCTGCGTGACCATCCGGAGTGTGCCGACGAGGAGCTGGCGACCGTGCTCGATCGCCACGATCCCGGCCTGCGGCTCGAAGTGCCCTCGACGCTCGCGCTCACGATTCCGCCAGCCCTGGGATTGACCCGGCCCCGCGTTGCGATCCTGCGCGAGCAGGGCGTGAACGGGCAGCGCGAAATGGCGGCGGCCTTCGACCGCGCAGGTTTCGATGCTTTCGATGTGCACATGTCGGATCTGATGGCCGGGGACATCTCGCTTGCCGACTTCCAGGGCGTGGTTGCATGCGGTGGTTTCTCTTATGGCGACGTGCTGGGCGCCGGCGGCGGTTGGGCACGATCGATTCTCTTCAACGCGCATACCGAGGCGGACTTTCGCGCGTTCTTCGAGCGGCCGGATACCTTCAGCCTCGGTGTCTGCAACGGTTGCCAGATGTTGTCGCAGCTGAAGAGCCTGATCCCCGGCGCCGGTCATTGGCCTCGTTTCCTGCGCAACCGGTCCGAACAATACGAAGCGCGTCTGGTGATGGCGGAGGTGCTCCCCTCGCCTTCGGTGTTGCTCGCTGATATGGCAGGCCTGCAGGCTCCTCTGGTGGTTTCGCATGGTGAGGGGCGCGCCGTCTTCGAGACGGAACCTGCGGGCGTGTGTGCACGTTTCGTGGACAACAGGGGACGGGAAGCGCGCCACTACCCTCACAACCCCAACGGATCGGCAGGCGGTATCACCGGAGTCACTTCCAGCGACGGGCGCGCCACCATCCTCATGCCGCACCCCGAGCGAGTGTTCCTGACCAAGCAGTTCTCATGGCTGTCGCCCACCTGGCGGTCGATGGAATCACCCTGGTTTGCCTTGTTCGCGAACGCGCGGCGCTTCGTGGGCTGAGCGCCGGGTGCATGGGGTACCCCTACTGAGCCGGCAGCTTTCGCCTTGCGCATGACCAGCGGCCTCATGCTGGCCCGTGCGGGCCTTGCCGCAACCGGCCTCGGCCTGCTTCTTTTCAGCCTGCGCGAAGAGCTCGTCCAGTTCCCACGCGTCCAGGCACTGACCGTAATGGGCTCCGTGCTGCTGAGCCTTGCCGCTTTCTGCTGCTACGCTGGCCGCTTCCGCGCGGTGATGCGCCTAATCTCACTCGAGCTCACACCGCTGCATGCCTTGCGCCTGACTGCGAGCGCCAGTTTCTACCAGGCCTTCGTACCACTTTCGGTGGGAGGTGATCTCACACGCTTCGCGCTGTGCAGTGCTGCCGCACCGGGGATGTCCCGCCGCCGCATCGCCGGCGGCATCGTGCTGGATCATCTGCTGGGCTCGGTGGCCTTGGCCGCCCTGGCGGCTCCGTGGCTGCTGCGCCGGGTGGCCGGCGATGGAGTGTGGTTGGGAGCGGTCATTCTCGGCGCGGCACTGCTGCCAGTTCTGGCAGTGAGCGCGTCACGCGGCCTGCGCCGGCGCACGGCTGGAATCCTGCGACCACTGCGCGCACACCTACCTGGGACACTCGCCGCGCTCGCCTTCTCGCTGGGCATGCAGACGCTGCTGGCCGTGGCAGTGTGGAACCTCGCACGCATGTGGCAGATCGAGATCGCTTTCATCGATCTCCTGGGCGTGGTTGCGGTTGGTGGCCTGCTGCAGGTGGTTCCGCTGAATATCGGGGGCCTGCATCTCGGAGATTTGGCGGGGGGCGCGCTTTACATGCTCCACGGCCTCAGCCTGTCGCAAGCAGCCCTGCTGGCAACGTCGCTCTACTGCTTGCGGGTGATGGTGGCCACCTTGGGCGGGGTATGGGATCTGGCACAGGCTCGGAGCCCGGCCCGGGGCGGATCCCTCAGTCCCTGAAGATCGTGGGTGCGGGGCGCGCGCTGCGGTTCACGATTTCCGGTATGCGCCGCATCAGCCAGTTGACCAGCCGGTAACGGCTGCGGCAGAGGATGGTAAGCGGCAGTCGCTCGGCGCCTACCAGGGCCTTGGCCTCGTAGGAGCCAAGGCCAAGATGGATGAAACGACTCTTGCGTTCGATGCCAGCACGTATCACTTCATCCACCAGCAGGAACCACTCCCGCCCCGGCTTGCCTGCCTCACGACCAAAGAAGGTGGCCACCGTGTTGTCACGGTCGGTGATTACCATGCCATGTGCCACCGCCTGCCCATCCTTCTCGGCCACCAGCAGGCAGCTGTCGCGACCCAGGCGGCGATCCATCTGCCGGAAGTACTCCTCGGTCAGCACTTCGCGCTTGAAGCGCGAACCGGCCTGCTGCACTACCAGAACCTGCCTCAGCCAGATTTCCGCGGACTCACCGAACTGCTCGATCCTGCGCACGGTCAGGCCGGGTTCCCGCGCGCGACGCAGGCGCCGCACCACATCCTTGCGGTAACGCGGCTTCATCGCCGCGAGATATTCGTCGTAGGTGTTCCAGCGCACGGCGATACGGGCGAGCGGCATGTTGGCCACGTCATTGAAGCCGCGCCCTTGCAGGGCTTCCACCATGCCTGCCTCATCGCGCAGGAAATCGCGGATCACGACCAACGAGCTGCCTTCATCCCAGGCGATGTCAGCCGTGGCGTCGGCGAGACGTCCGAGGAGTCTGGCAGCCGGTGCATCGACCGCCACCGACAGTGAGTGTCCGGCCACGAGTGGTGAGGCACATTCGGTGATGCGCGCCTTGAGCAGCTTCGGCCAGGCGCGTCGCGCGAGTTCCACCAGCCTCTGCAAGGCATGCGGCAGGAGTTGGGCGAAGTCGGTGGTGATGGTGTACACGCAGGCGTGGGCCACGATCTCATTCCGCGCATTGAACACCACGGGATAGAAATAGCGGCATTCGGGAATCGCCGCCGCCTCCACCGCACTGAGATAGGCGTGGGAGCGCGTGATCGCCGCGGGGCCCACGAGTCTGTCCCAGCGTTGGGCATGGATATCCGCGATCGAGGTGAGGATCATCGTGCGGTAGGCGCCGTCCTCCCGGGCCGGTACCGGCCGGCGACGCGGACGCTGGCGTCCGGTGATGGCGCTGCGGGCCGGGGCCGACTCGCTGGTCAGGATATCGGTCGGAGCGGACATGAAAACGACGGGACTCCCGGCATGGGGTGGTGATTGCCGCGGAGGGTACCACGCACATCGCGTCCGCGTGATAGATTTCCGGCGGTGTCGGGCACTGCCCGCGCCCCCGGAGTCGTCGCCATCATGCGCAAAACACCAGTCCGCAAGAATCACGCGCCACCGCTTTCGCCCGAGGAAGAGGCGCTGTTTCGTGCGGCTGTAACCGATGTGCGTCCGCTCAGGCATGAACCCATCTCGATGGCTCCGCGCAAGACGGGGCTACCACCCCGTCGGCGGGTCAGTCCGGCCTCCGGTGTCTCATTCCTCGAACCCTCGGAGGCGGAACTGAGTGAAGCCGATCATCTGGAGTTCCGCCGTCCGGGCTTGCAGCCTGCGCTATGGCGACGACTGCGACGCGGTGAATTCCCGCTAGAAGCCACGCTCGATCTGCACGGACAGACCGTGGATGAAGCGCGGCAGCGCCTCGGCCAATTCATTCGGCGCGGCGTTGAGGAGGGTCTTAAATGTGTGCGGGTGGTGCACGGCAAGGGCTATCGCTCGCCGGGCCTCGCTTCTGTGCTGAAACCGCGCGTCGCGTTCTGGCTGAGCCATCTGGGCGAGGTCACCGCCTTCATCAGCGCGCGTCCTGCCGACGGCGGCACCGGCGCACTCTATGTCCTGTTGAAACG
>VGUA01000023.1 GCA_016874535.1 Gammaproteobacteria bacterium | reverse complement strand
AGGACGCACCGGTCCTAGACGCGATGAGGGTGGAAGGTGCGCATCCCATTGACTAAGCCTTATCTAGGACGAAGTTGAAGATCTCTAATCTCGCACCGCTTGTCCAATAAATGAAAGTCAACTTCGCGCCGCTACTCGCTGAAGTGTAGGCGTAGGTTCTTTCAGCAAAAGTGACGGTCCCGCCACACAGGGTTGTGTTGAACGTGAACGTGCCTGCGACAGGGGAAATAGTCCCATCGAACAGGTTGCCGCCAGCTCTGGAGGACTTGGCCCGCTCGTAGTTGGTGTGCGCTCGCTTGGCTGTGAAGCTTCCAGTCGGCGCCGGCGAGTGGACAGTGGATGGACTCGCTCGACGACAGGCCCCACGCCCAAAGGGTAGGATTTTTGATTGGTTCGCATGGAGCCCCAATTCCCGACCGCGTGTCAACCAAATGCCGTTCGGACGCGCTATGCTCTGCCGCCGGAAAGCCTCAGCCCCCCCATAACCCAGCAGGCCAGAGGCCTCATTGTCCCTTCCACAGATCTCGCCGTGCACTCACGGCGGGTGCACAGATCGGAACGAAACAGGAGCTTCCGCAGCGTGCGAGACCTTCGTTCTTTTTGCATGACACTGGCCGGTGCCTTGGCACTGCCATGTGCAGAGGCGGAATGGCGCCATGCGCCCAGCCCCGACAGTGAGATCACCGCGCGGGTCAATGCGGCCACGGTCGGGGTCACGATGGATGGCGCCAATCTCGGGCGCGGGCGATTCGATCGCAACACCGGCACCTTTGACGGCGACCCGACCTGGGGCGAGATGTTCGTGCAGCCCATCGTCAAGGGTACTGCCGGCCAATGGTACGGCGAGGTCTCAGCGGTTGGCACCATCACGTTCGGGGATGGGGACCCCACCGGGTTCACCACGGGTGGGGACGGTAGTTGGGATGTCGAGACCTTGGTTGTCGGCTGGCGCTCGGGTGATTCGGCGGACGATACGTCGCTGCCCGTGATCGACCTCTCCGTGGGGCGGCAGGCGCTCAACATTGGCGACGGCTTCATCATCGATGACGGCAACGTCGATGCCGGCGACGATGGAGGCGTGTGGCTGGTGCCACGCCAGGCTTTCCAACGCACCTTGCTGGCCCGGATCGACTATCGCGCGGTGCATGCTGATCTGTTCTTCCTGGAAGCGGATCCGGACAACGACGAACCGGCATTCGCCGGTGCCAATCTCGAATACCATTTCGAGAAGCAGGGTCATGCAGGCCTGCTCCATTTCCACATTCTGGACGCCGACTCGCCCACCACTTTCCTCGCGCGGCACGGCATGGATGTGTCCTCAGTGCGCATCAACGACTACCGCCGGCCATTTGCGCCACAGGTGGCCCTGTGGGGTGAGGCCACGCAGCAGCGTGGGGAAGGTCGCTTTGGTGCCTTTGAGTCCAGCGCGTGGTATGCGGAAACGATCTATCACTTCGATCTTCCGTGGTCCCCGCGCCTCAGCTATCGCTATGCGTATTTCTCGGGCGATGGAGATCCTGCAGACAACGTGCGTGCGGACTACGACCCGCTCTTCTATGGCAACGATGTACGCGGCTGGGGCACGTGGTTTCAGGGCGAGGTCACCGGCGGCTGGCTGCTGTTCAACAACAACCAACGCAATCATCTGGTGCATCTTGCCGCCACCCCGCGTGACAACCTCGTGGTAGGTGCGATCGGCGGCTCGTTCCATCTGGCGGAGTCGAATTACTTTGGCGCACCCGTCAGCGACCGTGCTTTCAGCGACGAGATCAACGTGTATGCCGACTGGTGGGCCAACTCACTGGTATTTGTGACGGGTGCCGTGGCGGTGATGTTCCCCGGCGAGGGGGCGATTGAGGCCATCGGCGACGATGAGAACTATCACATCCTCGAAGTGGCGGTGTATTACTTCTACTGAGCCGCGCGGGAGTGGCGCAAGCCCTCCACGGCTCAGCCGGCGCAGCGCGCTCTCCTGCGTTGTCTGTTCTCAAGTCGCCATCAAGGCGTCATCAAAGATGGCCACCGCGCGCGTCCATCCCGCGGAAGCGCCGCGAATCTTGTGCGGGAAACAGCTGATGTAGAACCCATCTGCCGGCAGTGCTTCCAGGTTGTGCAGCTTCTCAAGATGACAATAGCCAATGTCACGGCCCGCCTTGTGGCCTTCCCAGATCAGTGACGCATCTCCCGTCTCGCGGTACTTCTCGGCGGTGTGCACGAACGGCGCATCCCAGCTCCACGCATCCGTGCCCGTGAGGCGCACACCGCGGTCAAGCAGATATCGCGTGGCCGCATAGCCCATTCCGCAGCCTGAACTTACGTAGTCCGGCTGCCCGTAGCGCATGCCCGCCCGAGTGTTGACGACAACTATCTCCAGCGGCTGCAGCGTGTGCCCGATGCGCTTCAACTCGGCCTCCACATCCTCCGCCGTCACCACGTAGCCATCCCCGAAATGTCTGAAATCAAGCTTCACGCCGGGCTGAAAGCACCATTCCAGCGGTACCTCGTCGATGGCAATGGCAGGCTTCCTGTCACCCTGCGCTGCATCCATCGTGCTGTGGAAGTGATAAGGGGCGTCGAGATGAGTGCCGTTGTGCGTGCTGAGCTGCACCATCTCCACCGCCCAGCCCTCGCCGTCCGGCAGGTCTTCCTTGCGCAGCCCGGGAAAGAAGGGCGCGATCTGCACGAACGAGTCCTGATGCGTGAAATACTGGATTTTCGGCGCGAAAGCCGGCGGGTCGCTCAGGACATCGTTCTCGAGGTAGATGGACAGATCGACGAAGCGGCGTGGCATCCGGGATCTCCGTTCAGGGCGTTGGCGCAGGCTCAACCTCCGGGTGCCTGGCCAGGACCGGCGATGACCGGGCATGGAGTTCACCGAATCAGCGTGAGTCGGCGCCGCACTGGGGTATATTGGCGTCGGGGACACTAACCAGAGGCCCAGCCCATGACAAGCGCGCTCGAGTCCGTGATTCGACGCGCGGTGACGAAAGGCGTCATCGCGCTGGCCAATTTCAACCGCGACCGACAGGACCCTGGCGAACGCCACCCGTTTCTAAACGGCATCCACGCGCCCATGCGCGAGGAGCTGACCCTGCTAGACCTCGATGTGACCGGCACCATTCCCCCGGAGCTCTCGGGCCGCTATGTGCGCATCGGCCCCAACCCTTTCCGGCCGGATCCACGTGGGCACCACTGGTTCCTGGGCGATGGCATGGCACACGGCATCAGGCTGCAGGGCGGCAAAGCCCTGTGGTATCGCAATCGGTACATCCGCAGCCATGTGCTGGCAGCACAAGGCGGCCCTGCCGCCGCGCCCGGCCCGCGACGCGGACCCAGTGACCTCGTCAACACCAACGTCATCCAGCTTGCGGGGAGGACCCTGGCCATGGTGGAGGCGGGCTCCCTGCCCGCCGAACTGGACGACACGCTCGACACGGTTGCCTACACCGATTTCGGCGGCACCTTGCATGCGCCGTTCAGCGCGCATCCGCACGAAGATCCTGTGACCGGGGAACTCCACGCGATTACCTATGATGCGATGGTGCATGACACCGCCTGGCATGTCGTGGTGTCCCCCAGCGGAAAGGTTTTGCGGGAGGAGCCTATACCAGTGAGCCATGGCCCCTCCATCCATGAGTGCGCAATCACTGCGCGCCACGTGCTGGTGTTTGACCTGCCCGTGACTTTTTCGATGACTGCGCAGATTGCGGGGGAGCGCTTTCCATATGCTTGGAATCCTGAACATCGGGCACGCGTCGGGCTATTGCCCAGGGAGGGCAAGGCTGCGGATATCGTGTGGTGCGATGTCCCACCTTGCTATGTGTTTCATACCGCAAATGCCTTCGATACCACGGATGGCAAGGTGATCGTCGATGCGGTGGTGCATGAGACCATGTTCGCGCAAGGCAATGATGGCCCCAACGGTCGCCCGCTGGGTCTGGAACGCTGGACGATCGATCCTGCCACCCGCCGCGTCGAGCGACAGACCTTGGATGCCACGCCTCAGGAGTTCCCGCGCATGGACGAGCGTTTCCTGGGCCAGCCATATCGCTATGCCTGGTCCATGGGACTACCGACCACGCCGCCCGAGGATTTTCTCGGCGAGGCGCCTCTCTATCGCCACGATCTTCTTGCCGGCACCCGCACGTCCCATGACTTTGGGCCTGGCCACGTCCGCGGTGAATTTGTATTTGTTCCGCGCAGCCGCGATGCCGGCGAAGGTGATGGCTGGCTGATGGGCTATGTCATCAATACCGCTGCAGAGACGAGCGCGCTCGTAATCCTTGACGCGGCGGACATGAGCGCACCACCGGTGGCCTGTGTTCATCTTCCGCATCGCATCCCGCCCGGCTTTCATGGCAACTGGCTGCCGGATCCCGTGAGCCCCTGAGTCGAGCCTGCGCAGAGACTTGGCGGGGACATTTTGCTCACGCCAGCCTTCGCTCCCCGGCTACAGCCCGCTATGCTTGCCCCTCTTCATCAAGCACAAAGAGGGGAGTCGGGTCATGCCCAAAGCCTACTGGATCAGCGCCTATCATGCGGTTCACGACGAAAACAAACTGGCGGCCTATGCCAAGCTTGCCCTGCCCGCGGTGCAGGAGGCGGGTGGCAAATTCATCGCAAGGGGCATGGCGGCGAAGGCCTATGAAGCCGGCGTCCTGCAGCGCACGGTGATCGTGGAATTCGAATCCCTCGAAAAAGCTGTTGCCTGCCACGACAGCCCGGGGTATCAGGCAGCACTCGCTGCGCTCGGGGACGGCGTCACCCGCGATCTCAGGGTCGTGGAAGGCGTTTGAAGCTTTGCCACCCAAGCAGGCGCGCATCATGAAGAGAATCCCGCTGTTTGCGAGCCTGCTTGTGGTCGGGGTAACAGCTCCTGCGGAGGTGGCGCAGCCCTCGCTGACTGCCACCGCGCCTGGCCTGATGCAGGAAGACCGGTTCATGGCGACAGCCATCTACCGGCTATGGGAGGGCGACGCACCTGATGCAGAGGGCCAAGGGGAACTGGATATCCCCACGCTCACCTGGTTCAAGCCCCATCACAGCACGGCCAATGGTTTAGCCGTTATCGTCGCGCCGGGCGGCGCGTATGTGAGCTTGTGGTCCAATCTCGAAGGCCGTCAGGTGGCGGACTGGTTCGCCGCCCGCGGCATGTCAGCCTTCGTGCTGCGCTACCGGTACGGCAAGACTTATCCCTACCCCACGCCCCTTCTCGATGCGCAACGCGCGATTCGGTTTCTGCGGGCGCGAGCCGATGAGTTCGGTCTGCTGCCCGACAGGATAGGCATGGTTGGGTTTTCTGCCGGCGGTCATCTCACGGCCACCGCGGGGACTGTGTTCGATCATGGAAACCCCAAAGCCAGTGATCCCATCGAGCGGGTCAGCAGCCGCCCGGATTTCATGGTGCTGGGTTATCCCTGGCTGAATGCGATGCGGGACAAGACTCCTGCGGACAGGATCTCCTACTGCGAGGAGCTAAAATTCGATGCTGCCCACTGCGAGTCGTTCACGCAGTTCTCACCGATCGAGCACGTGGGTGCCGCCACCCCACCTGCGTTCATCTATCACACCACCAATGATCTACTGGCGCCCGTGGAAGGCAGCGTGAGCTTTTACTCCAGGTTGGTGGAGGCCAAGGTGCCGGTGGAAATGCATCTCTTTGCTGAGGGGCCCCATGGCAGCGCGCTGGGCCTGGGCGAACCTGCGCTGGACGCCTGGCCGGACTTGCTGGAGGCGTGGTTGCGGGCACGAGGCCTCCTCGAAAGGCCGTTCGATCCCCCACAGACTCCCGGCCAGTAATCGCGCCAGTCCCTCAACCGGCCTCCATGGGCAGGGATTCATCCTTGGCCCATTGGCTCATGGAGTTGTCATAGACGGTGACATTCTCGTAGCCGAGTTGATGCAGCAGGAATGCGTCGAGCGTGGCGGCGATTCCCCCGCCGCAATAGATGATGACCTTGACTGCCTTGTCCTTGATGCCGGTCACCTGGAAAAGCTCGGCGACTTCACCGGCGGGGCGGAAGGTATTCGTTGCAGGATCGAGCAGATGGCCAGCGGGCACGTTCACGCTGCCGGGGATTCTGCCCGGTCGGCCATAGCGGGCGTTTTCTCCGCGATGCAGTTCCGGAGGCAGCGCGTTGAGGGTCCAGATCCCCGGCGCACCGATGGCAGACAGCACTTCCTCCTTGCCCGTGAAGAGTCCTGCGCGCGGGGCAGGGGTGAATCTGGCAGGCGGGCGCGTGGGCGGTGGGGCGGTCGACAGCGCGCGTCCCTCGGCCTTCCACTTCTGGAATCCACCATTGAGCAGGGCTGCATTGTCGAAACCGAAGGCGCGCAGCATCCACCAGATGCGCGTGGCCCACTGAGGGCTGGAAGAAGAATAGAGGATGACCCGTGTGCCCTCCCCTACGCCATGGCGCTCCATGGCTGCCGCAAAGTGCTCGGCTAAAGGCAGGGTGAAGTTCCAGGGCGAGGCGCTTTCCGAGAGTTCGCCCTGCAGATCGAGGAAGTCCGCGCCGGGAATATGTCCGCGGTCATAGTCCTCATGTCCGCTCTTGACCTTGTAGGGTTGGCCGGGTGGTGCTTCGTCATACAAGAGGTGCACGGTGCAATCGAAGATGCGGAGCGCGGGATCCGCGAGATGCGCCTCCAGCCATGCGGTTTCGACGATGGCCTCGGGATTGCGGTATTGGGTCATGGGTGGCCTGCGGCTCTTGAACGAGTGAATAAAGTCTAGGCTCGGGTTCCAAGGACGATCAATTCCCGTGCGCGGCGACCCGCCCTTCGCCGTAGTCGAAAGGTGCCGCGGTTTCCAGCATCACGCGCTCCGGATTGCGTGCAGCCTCCGCTGCCTGTCGTCCAGATTCCGGGCCTAGCTGCGCTTGCATGTAGGCACCCAGGTATTGTCCGCGGCCGACCATGGTGCGTCCCACCCTGAGCCGCAAATCCTCGAACAGCTGCAGGCACGCGGGATAGTCCCCCTCACCTGCCTGAATGGCATGGGCGAGCGCCAGCGCGTCACCCGTGGTCTTGGGCACGCCTGCAGCCACGTGTGGTCGTGCGGTGAATGCCGCATCCCCGATGATCACGACGCGCCCATGCACGAGGCGCGGTGACTCCAGATCAAGAATAGGCTGGAAAAAACGCATACGGGCTACCCGTACCACTTCTGCAATCTGTGGCGGCAATATGCGCGTCGCCGTGGCCAACATCTCTGCCAGCACCTCACGCGCTAGCGCCGTGGGCGGTATGCCATTGGGATGGTAGTGCCCCGCGTCATCCGTGAGCAGGCGCACGAGGCCTGTTTCAGGCACGGGCCGATACCACACCATGTTGTACTGACGCTTGCCGGGCGCCACCGCGTGATCTGGCCCCGGCACGGCGTAGCCTATCCCTTGTTGCCCGGGCGCAAACCACACCGCATAACGATTGAAAAGCGTCGCATGGGTGGCCGCAGAGAGTGCGTTTTCATCCGCCAGGCACCGCCACGCGATGTAATCGGGATACACGGGCTGCACTTCCGGCATCAGCTGCGCGCGCACGGCCGAGCGCAGGCCATCGGCTGCCACGAGAAGTGCGCCTTGCAGTGAAGTCCCGTCAGTGAATAAGGCAGTGACTTTGCCTGCATCCTGCTCGACGCGCTGCACGGTCCTGCCATCGTGATAGCGTTCCTCGGGAAACACGGCGCGCAGCGCATCGTAGAGTCGCTTCCAGGTGGTCATGGTCTGCGGAAAGTCGCGTTCGGCGAGAATCTCCCCGTTCTGGCCGATGGCAATACGTGCAGGCAGATGTACACCCAACATGGATTCCGTTGCCTGCACGCCGGCGCCCTGCAGGCCTTCGATCAGTCCGGGCAGCATGGTGATTCCTGCACCACGCCCCTCCATCTGGCCGGGCGTGCGCTCGAAGACGTGGACATCGAATCCTGCACGATGCAGGACATTACCCAAGGTGAGGCCAGCGAGTGAGCCGCCGATGATCAGGATGCGCGTCTCGCGCGAAGAGGCAGACATGCGGGCGCCTTCAGGTCACGCGGTCGCTGTCGAGACCCGCCTGACGCTCTGCCAGCTTGATCAAGGCCATGTAATCTTCATCACCGTGGCCCTCCCCCACCATCATCTGCAGAATCTGTCTGGTCATGGCAGTCAATGGCATGGAGACCTCGGAGCTGCGGGCGGCCGAAAGCATGAGATCCACATCCTTGAGGATGAGGCGCCCGGTCATGGTGGGTGAGAAATCTCGCGATTTCATGAGTGCCGCCTTCCCCTTGAGCCAGGGCGAGGACAAGGTGCTCTGCGCCAGCGTGTCCAGCATCAGCGACCATTCGAGCCCGCCTTTGCGGCCCAAGGTGAGAGCCTCCGCCATGGCCTGCGCGAAATTGATGACGAGCGCATTCACCACCAGCTTCATGAGGCGGGCTTCTTCCGCGCCGCCCAGATAAATCTGCGCGCTACTGAAGCTTTCGACCACGGGCCGCAGCGTGTTCCAGGCCTCTTCCGGGCCGGACACCAGGGCGGTGACATTGCCGGAGGCAGCGGACGCGGCATTGCCCGAGATGGGCATGCGCAGATAGGCGATACCTGCGGCCTGCGCTGCCTCGGCAACTTCGGCAGAGGCTTCCACCGAAACCGTACTCGTGTCCACATAGATGCCGCCGGCCTTGAGATGAGCGAGCACACCTTGTGATCCAAGAGCGACAGAGCGGAGCGCGTCGTCATCCGTGATGCAGGAAAACACAACATCGACGGATGCCGCGCACGCGGCGACCGACGCCACCTCGCGCGCTCCCAGCGCCGCGAGCTTCCGGCGGCTTGCGGGGCTCGGGGACCAGGCAAGCATCGGGTAACCGGCCTTCAGAATGAATCCGGCCATGGGCGCGCCCATGCGACCGCCACCGATCCATCCAACCACGGGCCCCGCTGCGGGCTGTTGCTGCATTACTGATGCTCCTTAACCGAGCTTGAGGCACACCGGGCGCGCCGCCTGCTCGTAAGCCGCTGCCGCACTGAGCACGGCGGCGTCGGCGCGTGCAGGACCCCAGAGCTGCAAGCCCATGTGTCGCCCCTGCGCGTCCCTGCCTGCCGGCACCACGCATACGGGGCCACCCGCCATGGAGGGGCCGGCAACTATCTCCATCCAGCGATGGTAGGTGTCCATCGCACGACCGGCGATCTCGCGGGGCCAGTGCCATTCAGCCGGGAAGGCGAAAACCTGGGCCGACGGCAGCGCAAGCACATCGTATTGCTGGAACAGACCGGTAATGACGCGCGCCCACGCGGTGCGCTCGCAACTGGCCCGGTAGACGCTGTCTGCAGGCAGTGCCGAGCCTTGGGAGATCTCCCATTGCAGCTCAGGCTTCATGAACTCACGCCGCACCGGATCCCTGAATATCGCGCCCAGTCGTCCCGTGATACCAAACTGCCGTAGTGTGCAGAAAGCCTGCCAGAGCCGTTCCAGATCGAAAGGTATCCGCACGGATTCGACCGTCGCGCCCAGATTTTCGAAATGCCGCAAAGCCTGCTCGCACAGGGCGAGCACCCCCGGCTCGGTTGCGCAGTGGCCGTTGTAGTCGCCGAGCCAGCCGATGCGCAGCCCTTTGCCGCGCTCGATGGCGATTTCGCCGAGCGTGGGATCATCCGAAAGGGAGAGTGGTGCGGCGGGGTGATATCCCGCCTGGGTGGCGAGCAGCTGAGCCACATCGGCAATGGTGACTCCCATGGGGCCATCCGTCGTGAGCTGGCCGAGATAGGCCTCGTCAGCCACGGTCTGCGGCACGCGGCCGAAGCTTGGCCTGAAGCCGAACACGCCATTCCAGCCCGCGGGATTGCGCAGGGATCCGCCCATGTCCGAGCCATCGGCAACAGCAAGAAAGCCGCGTGCCAAGGCCACTGCGGCGCCACCTGAGGAGCCTCCCGCGGAGAGTGCAGGATCATGTGCGTTGCGCGTCAGGCCATGTAGAGCGTTGTAGGTATGGGACCCAAGACCAAATTCAGGCGTGTTGGTCTTGCCGATGATGATGGCGCCTGCCGCGCGCATGCGGGCCACATGAATCGAATCTTCGGTGGCGACGCAATCCGCGAAGAGCGGCGAGCCCCAGGTGGTGCGCAGGCCCTTGGCATGGGCGAGATCCTTGATCGCTTGGGGAATGCCGTGCAGCCAACCGCGCCAGTGGCCACGTGCGATCTCTTCATCACACACTGCCGCCTCGGCCATCAGTGCTTCCCGCTCCGCGAGGATGGGAATGGCGTTGAAGTTCTGGTCCCGGGCCGCGATGCGATCGAGCGTCAGCGCCATCAACTCGCGACAGGACAGTTCGCGGCTGCGCAGCCGGTGGGAGAGCGCCAGCGCGCCTTCGCCGATGGGATCAGCAACCCCGGCTTCTCGACCTGTAGCTGCTCGAGGCATTTTTGCTAGGCCGCTCTCAACGGCTTGATCTTCGCCAACGTGTCAGCCAGGGCTTCCTTGGCGACAGCCGCCTCATAGTCGAGCTGAAGCCCTGTCCAGAATCCATCATTCAGCCCGAAGTAACGCGAAAGTCGCAGGCCCGTATCGACTGTGATTGCCCGCTTGCCTGCAATCACTTCGCTGATACGCATCTGCGGTACGCCTATGTCCTTCGCCAGACGATAGGCCGAGAGCCCCAACGGCTCCAGGAACTCATGGAGCAGAATCTCGCCGGGCTTGGGGTAGGGTACTTTTCTCACGGGATTCTCTTTCTGTGATAGTCAACGATTTCGACGTCCAGCGCCCGCCCGGATGAAAACCGGAAGCATAGGCGCCATTGGTCATTGATTCTCACACTCCACTGGCCTTTCCTATCGCCCTTCAGGGCCTCCAGCCGATTGCTGGGGGGAATACCGAGCTCCTTGACGTTGACAACCCGATGAAGCATCGCCAGCTTGCGCATTGCTGAAGCCTCGATATTCCGAAAACGGGCGACACGCTTTCCCAGAAACAGATTCTGGGTTTCGCGGCAGCGAAAGGACTCGATGGCCATTTCAGAATACTATCGCTAAGTGTTAGTATCGTCCAGCGTGCTTATCGCCGATGAGCCGCCCCTCCGGCAGTCGCTCACTCTTGCGTAGAATTCGCTGGCCCCGGCGTACACAAGCACACAGGACGCACCCACCATGAACGTGACCGACTCGGCAATCTACCGCCGTTATGTTGAGGCCAACGGGAATTCACGACGCCACGCGGAGCGGGCCCGCGCGCATGTGCCCACCGGCACCTCGCGGGCCTTGCTGCGCCACGCTCCTTTCCCGTTCTACACCGTCAAGGGCGAGGGGGCATACACCACGGATCTCGATGGTAATCGCCGCATCGACTTTCACGGCAACTACACGGCGATGATTCATGGCCATGCCCATCCCGAGATCACCGCTGCGGTGATGGCCCGCCTGCCGACGGGCACGGCGTACTCCTCACCGTCCGTAGATGAGGAAGCCTTGGCTGCCCTGCTGTGCGAGCGGGTGCCATCTGTGGAGCAGGTGGTGTTCAACAATTCAGGTAGCGAAGCCGTGATGGTGGCTCTGCGTGCGGCACGCGCCGTCACGGGCCGCGACCGTATCGGACGCTTTGAGGGGGGCTATCACGGCTCCTCGGATTTCATGCTGGTGGGCGGTCACCACTTGCCTTCGATTGATGATCCGGTGCGGGTTTCCTTTCCACACCCGGATTTCGCAGGCGTACCACGTGCCGCCTGTGATGATGTGGTGCTCATGCGCTATAACTCACCCGAGGCGTTGGTGGAGGCCGTGCGGCGTCACGGGCATGAGCTCGCGGCCATCATCGTCGAGCCCATGCTGGGTGCGGGCGGCATCATTCCGGCGGAGCCGGAATTCCTCATGGTATTGCGCGAGGAGACCCGGCGAGCTGGCATCGCGCTCATTTGCGATGAAGTGATCACACTGCGACAGGCCTATGGGGGGGGCCAGAGCCTCTACCAGCTGGATCCGGACCTCACCACCATGGCCAAGATCATTGGCGGCGGCTTTCCCATCGGGGCAGTCGGCGGGAAGCGGGAATTCATGCGCTGCTTTAACGAGCCTGAGCTCGGCGGCACCACGGCCAATCTCGGCACCTTCAGTGCCAATGCGATTTCGGTGACTGCAGGGCTTACCGCCATGCGCCTGCTGGATGCCGCCTCCATTGAATCCCTCAACTCACTGGGCGAGGCGACCCGCGAGACCTTGCGCATAATCCTGCAGAAACATGCACCGGCGGCGCAGGTATCCGGCTCAGGCTCGCTGTTCCAGATCCACTGGACCCGCGCTGCGCTCAGGGACGCGCGTGCGGTGGAATCCGCTGACCAGACTTTGAAACTCCTTACGTGCCTGGGCTTGAGCAATCGAAGTATTCATATCTCGGTACGTGGGATGGGCGCATTGTCCACGCCCATGACGGCGAGCCATGTAGAAGCACTGGGCAGTGCCCTTGAAGGCACACTGAGCGAGATGGCAAGCGAGGGGTGGAACCTCGGCCTGTGAGCGCGGCTGTATCATTGAACCTCGAACGGCCCTAGAGTTTCGGCTCATGAACGCCCGCCACCCTGTCCTTTTCGTCCCCCATGGTTCACCCATGTTCGCCTTGCGGCCCGGCGCTGCGGGCGCAGCGCTCTCCGCCTTGGTGGAACAACTGGAGACTCCGCGCGCCATCGTGGTGGTGAGCCCGCACTGGGAAACCGAGGCGCCCGTGGTCGGCGCGGCGAGGCATCTGGAAACCATTCATGACTTTGGCGGTTTCGACCCACGCCTCTACACCCTGCAATATCCGGCAACGGGCTGCCCCGAGGCTGCGCAGCAAGTGGTGAGTGCGCTGGTGGAGGCCGGTGTGCCGGCGACCGCGGACTCAGGACGCGGTCTCGACCACGGGGCCTGGGTACCCTTGCGCCACATGTTCCCGGACGCCGAAGTACCCATCGTCCCGCTTTCGATCCAGCACCACCTGGGGCCCCGGCATGCCCATCACGTGGGTCAGGCGCTCGCGCCACTGGTCGAACAGGGCTTCTTGCTCCTGTGCCCCGGTAACATCACCCACAATCTGCGCGACTGGCAGACGGCCAGCCGGCAGAATCTCCCCTCACCCCCTTACGTCCAGCAATTCGCGGACTGGGTATGCGAGCAGGTTGGCGAGGGCCGGATCGATGCGCTGCTCGACTATCGCGCACAGCAACCCAATGGGGTGCGCGCACACCCGCGCGACGAACACCTGCTGCCTCTGTTCACCGCGCTAGGCGCCGCCGGGCCGCAGCTCCGCGGAGAGGCTTTCTACCGTGGCATCAGCGATCACGTGATCGCGATGGATGGCTATGTTTTTCACTGATGTTTCCCGTTCACACCAAGGAGTCGATATGAAATACCGTTCGCACCTCACGCTTGCCGCCACCCTCGCCGCTTCCATCGTGGGCAGCGCCAATGCTGCCCCTGTGACCTACAACGTGGATGAAAGCCACACCTACCCCCGCTTTTCCTACTCGCATCTCGGCTATTCGACACAGCTGAGCAGCTTCAGCAAGACCAACGGCACAGTGGTGTACGACGCCGAGGCGAAAACCGCCGAAGTCGACATCACCATCGACATGACCTCGGTGAACACCGGGTTTGCGGATTTCAATGACCACATCCAGGGCGCTGATTTCCTCGACACCAAGCAGTTCCCGACCGCAACTTTCAAGTCCAGCAAGGTGGTGTTCGACGGCGACAAGCCGCAGAGCATCGAAGGCACGCTCACCATCAAGGGCATCAGCAAGCCTGTGACCTTGACCGTGACCTCTTTCCAGGCCATGCCGCACCCGATGCAGAAGAAGCCTGCCATCGGCGCCAATGCGCACACCATGATCAAGCGCTCGGACTTCAAGGCGGACAAGCATGCGCCCTACGTGAGTGACGAGTTGCGCATCGATATCGCGCTGGAAGCCGTCGCGCCGTAATTCCTGCCAGCTCGGGGAGCTCGGTGGCACATCCTCCGCCACCGGGTCACCCGGCGACCTCTGATTATCTGATCGCGACAGAGACGGTCCTGCCGCCACACTTCCACAGTGGCTCATTGAAGCCGCCGCATGGCATGCTCACCGGACACCCATTGGAGTCCCCGACATGCACGATGCACACTCCCTGCAAACCCTCCTCGGCGCCCTCTCGGCTTATTTCGAGGGCGAGAAAATCGAGGCCCTCGTCTTCATCCTGCCGCTTGGCCTGCTTTCCCTCGTCTTCGCTGGGTGGCTGATCACCGACGGGCAATCGGGATTTTCCCGAGGTCTTGCCATCCCGTTCCTGGTGATGGGCCTCGTCATGACAACGGTTGGTGGCGTGGTGGGCTATCGCACGCCGGCACAGGAGCAGCACCTCACGGCCGCCATCCAGGCCGACGACCGCACACCTGTGCAATGGATCCGACACTTGAGGCTGCAGGAGGCTCGTCAACACCTGGAGTCCTGCGGGCCAGAGGTTTCCTTGCTGGAAACGGCACAGCGCTTCGGTTTCAAGAATACCGCCACCTTCAGTCGGGCTTTCGTCGCTGAACATGGCCTCACCCCGGACGTCCTCGCGCGACAGTCCCGACATTTACTTCACTGATTGGAGCAGCAGATGCCCAGCGACCCGGCCCCCGATGTGTTCGAGGTGATGCACACCATGCGGGCCATGCGCCGCCTCAAGCCTGATCCCGTGCCCGAAGAACTCATCAACAAGGTTCTCGAGGCCGGGGTCTGTGCACCCAGTGGACAGAATCTCCAGCGCTGGTCCTTCCTGGTGGTTACCGATCCGGCAGCCAAGGCTTTTTTCGCAGAGAAATACGACTACTGGTTGAAGAATCGCTTTGCCGATGCCTTGGCAACGATGGACTGGTCGTCGCCGATGGGGCGGGTTACCCGCGCCGCCGTGCATCTTGCCGAACATATGCACGAGGTACCGGTGCTGCTGCTCTGCATGGGACAGCGCGACTGGCCGTTCTCCGTGCCGGCTGAAGCCCGCAAGGGGCTGGCGCCGCCATCCTACGGTTCCATCTACCCTTGCGTGCAGAACATTCTGCTCGCCTGCCGCGCGCTCGGACTGGGAGCGAGTCTCACCACCATGCATCAGATGTTCGAGCCGGAACTGCACGAGTACTTCGGCATTCCGGAAGGCTGGGGCGTGGTGTCGGTGATTCCCATCGGTTTTCCCACTGGAAAGTTTGGTCCCGTGACCCGCACCCCGGCGCGCCTCAAAACTCATTTCAATCGCTGGGGCGGAACCCGGCCGGGTCTCGCCGAGCCGGAGAGCTAACCGCGCAAGCGCTGACTCTTGCGCGTGCGACCAAAGAAGCCTTCTGGCTTGGTGCGGACCCACGCCACGAAAGAGGCAATGCCGGGGTGGGCAAGCAAGGCTTCGATGGTGTGGTAGTGCTTCGCGAGCTCGACCTCCGTGAGCAAGGCGTGAATCTGCTGGTGACAGATTCGATGCAGAACCTCGGTGTGCTTGCCGCCGTGTGAGCGCGGCACGAGATGGTGAGCGTCCTGCAGGGACTGAGGCACGGGCCTCGCGCACAGCGGGCATATCACGGGTCCGCGCCGAGGCAAGGCATCCAGCCGCTCGGCAATGAGGCGTCTGCGGATTCTGCCGGTCATCCTGAAACCCCTGAACTGTTCCCTCTCCGGTGGGAAGCGAACTGGAGTGGGGCTCGCGCCGCGCGAGCCCCATGTGCGACTCAGGATCCGTGGCGGGCGATGAGGTCCTTGCCCAGCGCCATCATGTGCACCTGGTCCGGGCCGTCGGCCTGGCGACACCAGCGGGCATAGCTGAAGGCTTCCGCCATGAAGTAGTCCTCCGTAAAACCGCCTGCGCCATGGATCTGCATGCAGCGGTCGATCACGTTCTGCGCCATCAGCGGCACGGTGATCTTGGCGGCGGCGATCATGTCGCGGGCATCCTTGGGGCCCACCTCATCCATGCGCCGCGCAGTGGCCAAGGTGAGCAGACGGGCCTGTTCGATGTCGCAGAAGCTGCGCGCGATCTCCTCGCGCACCGACTGGTGCTCGGCCAGCTTGCGGCCGAAAGTGCTGCGCGACACCGCACGCTTGCAGGCGAATTCCAGTGCACGCTGTGCGGCACCGATGAGACGCATGCAATGATGGATACGTCCCGGCCCAAGACGCCCCTGCGCAATTTCGAAACCGCGGCCCTCCCCGAGCAGAATGTTCTCCTTCGGCACGCGCACGTTCTCGAAATGCACTTCGGCATGCCCCTGGGGGGCATCGTCGTAGCCGAAGGTGGTGAGCGGTCGAACCAGCTTCACGCCCGGGGTGTCCTTGGGTATCAGAATCTGGCTCTGCTGCAGGTGACGGTTCGGGTTGTCGGGGTCCGACTTGCCCATCACGATGAGAATCTTGGTGCGCTCGTACATGGCATTGGTGATGAACCACTTCTTGCCGTTGATCACGTAGTGATCGCCGTCGCGGAGGATGGAAGTCTGGACGTTCGTGGCATCGGAAGACGCCACATCCGGCTCGGTCATCGCGTAGGAGGAGCGGATCTCGCCGTTCAGCAGAGGCTCCAGCCATTGCTGTTTCTGCGCCTCATTCCCGTATTTCATGAAGACTTCCATGTTGCCGGTATCTGGCGCATTGCAGTTGAAGACTTCCGGACTCCACAGCACGCGGCCCATGATTTCGGCCAGCGGGGCATAGTCCTCGTTCTTCAGTCCGCCATGGTCATAGGGCATGAAGAGATTCCACAGCCCCTCATCCTTGGCCTTGGCCTTGAGTTCCTCCATCAGCGGCACGGTGGCAAAGCGGTTCGCCATGCCATGGAGCTGTTCCTGGTAGCGCTTCTCGTTGGGGTAGATGTACTTGTCCATGAAAGCCAGCAACTGGGCTCTCAGCTGGGCGAGGTCCTGGTGACGGGAGGAGGTGTTGGCGCTGCTCATGGTCTTTTCACTCAAAGCCGGGGAAAGCCCCGACTATAGGCAGAAAAAGCCCTCTTCGGCACCCCCCGGACTGTGGGCGCTGCCCGACCCTGCCGCTACCCGCTTGCAGAAGGGCTTCAGGCCAACAGCGCGCCCAAGGTGGTTTCGAGGTCGGTCAGCTTGCGCCGCACCTGATCGCGATACCGGATGACGGCAGAGCGATCCACCGTCCACAAACGATTTTCGGGATATGTGCGGCCGAAGATATCGAGCAGCATGGATTCGAATTTCCCCGAGACCTGTCCGGAGCCCGACTCCCGCTACTCCACATAGGCCACCTGCTCGGCGCTGGTCAGAGCGCACAGCAAAGGGTGCATGCGGGTGGAGAAGACCCGTCGATATTGCTGGATCTGCGTGATGATGCGGTCCAGCGGCAGATTCTTCTTCACCTCATCGCCCACCTTAAGGACCGCTTCGTCCTTGACCGGGTTGGTCATCATGAACGCACTGATGAGCCAGTCCCCCAGATGCTCGCAGCGGGTCTCCGGCACTGCGTACAGATCGAGATCGACCTCGTGCCGTGCGAACCACACATCGAGCGCGGAGATCAGTTGCTGCATGCGCGCCGCCGGATACTCCTGGCGATACTGGGTACCGAAGATGCCGATCGTCTTGTCGGAGCGCTCGATAAGCTTGAAGAGGTTATCGTCCAGCAGCGGCCCGAACATCGAATTGCCGATACCGAGCACCAGGATATCGGGATCTTCTTCCGGCGCTTGCCAGGGACGGAAATTGAGAAACTCGACCGAGGCATTTGCCGGCATGATCGAAGACAGCACGTGCATGCCCAGCCTGTCCCCAAAATTGCCTGCGTTGGCATAGCTCAGCACTGCCACGCGCCGCGGGGTCACCGCGTAAGCTGGTGTAGAGAGCGTGTAGATCCACTGCAGGCTGTCCACCTGATCCTCGGCCAGAAGCCGAAGGCCGGCTGCGGCAAACAGCGACTTGAGCTCGGTGCGGGACAGCGCGTTCACCCAGCCCAGTGCCGCGCGCTGATCGAAGCTTGCGAAGCGGCTGGTCTCAGGGTCGCAGTAGGTCACCATCACCCGGCCCCGGCCGCGCGCCAGCCGCGAAAAGAGTGCGGGCAGGTCGAAGATGTACTCGATGACGCCCAGCATGAGCACGACATCCACGTCCTCGACTTGGGGCGGCAATTCCCCGCGATTGATGTCGCAGTGCAGCGTACGCGCATCCCGGCGCGCCACATCGGCCGGCAGATAGGTGCAGCCGGGGCGCAGGTATTTTTCGATGAGCATGCGGCCGCAGCCGAGGTCCAGCACCGTGGAACTGCGTCCGATGAGCTGGGCCGCGAAGCGCGAGCGTGGCTCCCAGCTGGCTTCCAGATTCTCGGGATTGGCCCAGCGCTGGTGATCCGTCTCCCCTGCGAGTACGGCCTTGACGCGGCTTTCGATGTTGTCCCCGGCACCTGTCATCTCTTCTTCCCTGTCTGCGTGTGGCGTCCCGGTGCCCATGTCGCGTGGAGGTCGTCACTCGGAATGCAGGGTCGAGTATGCCAGAAACGCCAGAAACCCCGCGCCCCTGCTAGACTTCCGGGACCAAAAGCCAACACAACACGCCAGGGGAGCGCCATGGATTTCAGCATCAGTGAAAAGAGTCGCCAGCTTCGTGATCAGGTCCGCGCCTTCATGAAGGAGCATGTCTATCCGATAGAGGACGAAATCTTCAATTTCACCCACGACCCCAAGAATCTCTGGGTCGTTCCGCCGCAGATCGAAACCCTGAAGCAGAAAGCCAAGGCCATGGGGTTGTGGAATCTCTTCCTGCCCCACGAATACCATGAGTACAGCCCCGGCCTGACCAATCTCGAATACGCCCCGCTCTCCGAGGAGATGGGTCGGGTGCACTGGGCCAGCGAGATCTTCAATTGCAGCGCGCCGGACACCGGCAACATGGAGGTGCTGGCCCGTTACGGCACCCCGGAGCAGAAGAAGCGCTGGCTGGAACCCCTGCTCAACGGCGAAATCCGCTCGTCCTATCTGATGACCGAACCGCAGGTGGCCTCGTCCGACGCCACCAATGTGGAGACGTCGATCACGCGCGACGGCAACGAGTATGTGATCAATGGCCGCAAGTGGTGGAGCTCCTGCGTGTTCGACCCACGCAACAAGATCTACATCCTCATGGGCAAGACAGACCCCAAGGCCTCCCGCCACATCCAGCAATCCGTGGTGCTGGTGCCGGCTGGGACGCCGGGCTTCGAGATCTTGCGTCCCTTGCGCGTAATGAATGATCTGCATTCCCCGCATGGCCATGGCGAAGTGCGTCTGACCAATGTACGGGTGCCGGTGGAGAATCTTCTGCTCGGCGAAGGACGTGGCTTCGAGATTGCGCAGGGTCGCCTGGGGCCAGGCCGCATCCACCACTGCATGCGTCTCATCGGCGCCGCTCAGCGCGCCCTCGACATCATGTGCCACCGCGTCGAAAGTCGGGTCGCCTTCGGCAAGAAGCTGTCTGATCAGTCCAGCATCCGCCAGGACATCGCCAAGTCGCGTTGCGAAATCCAGCAGGCCCGCCTGCTTACCCTGTGGGCGGCCGACCGTCTGGACAAGGAAGGCAACAAGTCGGCCAAGGACGCCATCGCGATGATCAAGGTGACCGTGCCCCTGATGTGCCAGACCGTGGCAGACCGTGCGATGCAGTCGCATGGTGGCATGGGCGTTTGCCAAGATACCCCGCTGCCGGAGATCTTCTCCTATGCGCGCAGCATCCGTCTGGCTGATGGTCCGGATGAAGTGCACATGTCGCAGCTCGGCAAGCTCACCATCCAGCAGACGCTGGCGGGTTGAGGTTCGCCACGGACTGCCCTGCCTGAACGGGGGAAGCTGCACCGGTGCTAACGCCATCCCCGATGGCGCGTGCCGGTGCAAAGGCTTCACCCTCCGGCAGGGCAGGCTGCCGCCGGGGACATTGCTTGTTACCAAGGAGAACGCTGATGAGTTATCTGCTGCTGAGCATCGTGATCTTTCTCCTCCTGATTGCCCTCATGGGCATCAAGATTGTCCCGCAGTCGCAGGTCTACGTGATCGAGCAATTCGGCAAGTATGTGAAGACGCTCGGGGCCGGTCTGAACTTTGTGACGCCCATTCTCAATCGCGTCGCAGCGCGCGTGAGCATTCTCGAGCGCCAGCTCGAGCCGCAGCAGATCAGCGTCATCACCAAGGACAACGTAGAGATCCAGCTCACCACGGCGGTCTTCTTTCGGGTCACCGATGCCGCCAAATCGGTTTACCGCATTACCGATATCAATGAGGCGGTGATGACCACCGTCACTAGCATCGTGCGTTCCACCGGTGGCCAGATGGAATTCGATGATGTGCAGGCGAAGCGCGAATACATCAATGATCGCATCAAGGATTCGCTCACCGAAGCCTGCGGCGTGTGGGGCATCGAAATCACCCGGACTGAAATCCTGGATGTACAGGTCGACCCCGCCACGCGATCGGCCATGCAGCAGCAGCTGAATGCCGAGCGGGAGCGTCGCGCAGCGGTCACCAAGGCCGAGGGCGATCGCCAGGCCCAGCAGCTGAAGGCCGATGCCGAGCTCTACACCGCACAGAAACAGGCAGAAGCCCGGCGTGTGCTGGCCGAGGCCGAGGCCTTCGCCACCACGACGGTGGGCAGGGCCATTCAGGAAAATGGCCAGCCGGCGGTCGACTTCGAGATCCTCAAGCAGCAGATTCACGGCATCAGTGAGCTCGCGCAAAGTCCCAATGCCAAGCTCATCGTCATCCCGAGCGACATCACCCGTACCCTCGGCAGCCTTACGGTGCTGATGGAAGCGCTGAAGCAGAAATGAGCGAACTTCAGGAACTGCTGGCCAACAACCATGCGCTGGCGTGGGCGGTGCTGGGGGTGCTGTTGCTGATTGCCGAAGTGATGGCGGTTGGAGGGTTCTTCCTGTCCTTTTCGGCAGCGGCGTTTCTGGTGGCGGGTGCCGCCGGCCTTTCCCTGCTGCCGGAGGATTCCCTCTGGCAGGCAGTCATCTTTGCTGCGCTCGGTGTGAGCCTCATCCTGCCCCTGCGCCGCCTGATCAGGCGTTATCTCGACCAGACGCCGGACATCAACCGGTATTGAGAATCGCCGCGAGCCTCAGGTAGGGCTGCGCTCAGACAGGCCCCTGAAACGGCAGGCCGACGTAATTTTCGGCGAGAAGCTCGGCAGCTGCGCGTGAGCTCGCCACTTGTTCGAGCTGCGCGCGGCGCAGGCGTCGAGTCATGCTGTCCTCACCGGGGAAGTCATGCAGCATGTTCGTCATGAACCACGAGAAATGCGCTCCACGCCAGACTCGCCTCAAGGCGGTGGCGCTGTAGCTCTCCAGTCCCCGGGTGCTCCCGGTGCGATAGAAATCGCGCAAGGCGCGGGTCAGCACCGTCACGTCACCCACCGCGAGATTCAATCCTTTGGCCCCTGTGGGCGGCACGATATGCGCGGAATCGCCGGCGAGAAAAAGTCGCCCGTGCCGCATGGTTTCGCAGACGAAGCTGCGTATGGCGACGATGTTCTTCTGGAATATCGGCCCTTCCTTGACCGCCCAACCCTACTCATTGGCGAGTCGTGCACGGAATTCGGCCCAGATGCGGTCCTCTGACCAGTCATCGACACGCGCGTCGGGATCGCACTGGAAGTACATGCGCTGGACAGTGGGTGAGCGCGTGCTGATGAGGGCGAATCCGCGCTCGCTTTGCGCATAAATCAGCTTACCGGACGATGGAGGCGCCTGGCAAAGAATGCCGAACCAGGCTGCGGGATAAACTTTGCCATGCTCCTTGCGCACGGCCGCCGGGATACTCATGCGTGACGGCCCGTGAAAACCATCGCAGCCGCCGATGAAATCGCAGTGGATTTCATGTTCAGCGCCATCTGTCGTGTACCGGATCGCAGGTCTGTCCGACTCCAGGTCGTGCAAGCTCACATCACACACACCAAATTCGATGGGCGTGCCGTTGGCCAGCACGGCTGAGACCAGATCCTTGATCACTTCATGCTGTGGGTAGACCACAATCGACTTGCCGTCGGTCAGCTCATGCAGGTCGATGCGATGACGCTGGCCGCCGAAGGCGAGTTCAATGCCCCGGTGCTCAAAGCCCTCCCGCCTCAACCGGGCGCCGAGCCCGACCTGCTCGAGCAGCTCGACGGCGGGATGTTCAAGCACCCCCGACTTGATCGTGCCTTCGATTGCTTCCCGGGTCTGGCGCTCGATGACCACGGACTCGATACCTTCAAGGTGCAGCATGTGGGCCAGCAGAAGCCCGGCGGGACCCGCACCGATAATGCCAACTCGGGTCTTCAGGGCCATGGTGGTCTACTGCCTGCTCAGGCGGGTTGCCGGCGCCGACTCAGTTCGTCAATCGCGCGAGCGTTGGTGCAGGTGCCAGTGCCATCACCACATTGCCACTACCGGATGACTGGGCATAATCGCCGTACTGCCGCCCCTTGAGTGGTCCACCAGCCGTCGCCATGGCCCGAGTCACGCCCAGCATCGTGGCCAAGGGTCGCCCGCCCATTTCGAGTCCGGACAACTTTCTGTAAGCGTCGAAACCGGTGATTGAGGTTTTGATGTCTCCTGCCTCCAACTGCACGAGAAAACGCTGGTCAGCCTCAACACGTTCCGGTGTCGGCCTATGCTCGCGACCACGCACAAGGACATGGCTGAGGGCTGTGCTCGCGAGGAAAACCGCCCGTCGGCCCAGGCGTTGCGCAGTCGCGTGTACCAGCGATCCGGCCTCAAGGCACTCGTGGATGGTGGCCTGCAGGACCGAGGGCAGCACCACAACCGGAATCTCCGCATCGGGGTCCAGATGCATGAGGGGCACGAACGTCCCATAGTCCCAGACAAAATGGCTGGACTCGTTGCGCACCGAAGGCACCCCTCCGGCATTGAATGCATCGACCAAGGCTGCGCCAAGCTCCGGGTCACCCGGATAATCATAAGGGCTGCCCGGCATGAGTTGCGGTGCCTCGCTGGCCACACAATGGCCCCGATGCCGTGCCTGGCATGTCACCGGCCAGTCAAAGGTGGCAACCCAATGACTGGAGAGAATCACCCACACATCGGGCCTGAGAGTGGTGCGCAAGGCGGCGCCGATGCTGCGCTCGGCATTAACGAGAGTCTGCTGATAGGCGGGAGTGTTGGCGGGCACTCCGAGGGTCGGCACGTGCGCCACGATGGCGCTCGCAATGACACCCCCTTTGGTCGCAGATGCCTCAGGCTCCGGCATTTGCCCCAGCCTCCTCCTCCGCTTCGCGCTTGGCGACATGGGCCAGTATCTCGGCACCACGATTGGCGGCGGACAGCCCTCGGAACAGGAAAGCGAGACCGATCGTTGCCTGCAACTCGTCCCAGGTCGCGCCTGCACCGCGGGCGGCAATGGCGTGCAGGACAGCGGCGTCGTTGAGATCCATCAATAGCATGCCAAACAGCATGAGCTGGCAGGTCTTCACATCGAAGCACTTGGGGTACATGGCATGCGCGCGCATCTGCTCCTGCAGTTCGAGCAGCGTGGGGTCCAGTGCCCCGGTCACGTTGATGCGCGCCTCTTTGCGCGGGGGCACGAAGCCTATGAGCTCCCGGTAGATGGCAAAGCGCTCTTCGCGCGTCTGATCCTGTTCGGCGTAGGGACCGATGCGTTCACTTACGATGTCCAGATTCACGCGTGGTGGAATCATGATGTTCTCCCGGTGGCACTATGGAATCCGAAAAAAGTGATGTCGGCGCAGGCCGTGGCGCACTTTTGACCTTCATGCCTTGCCCAAGGTCTCGAACAAGGTTTTCGCCGACACCCGCTGGGCAGCGCCCGTCGGGCAGGAACTCACGCAGCGCGGTCCGCCCTTCAAGTCCCGGCAGAGATCGCATTTGGCAGCAACCTTGCGCGCCTCGGGATCGTATTCCGGGGCGCGATTGCCCGGCGCCTTGCCAAGACCGAACAGCAACCAGAGCCATCCCCCACCCCACTTGGCAGGCTTGCGGGGCGTCATGGTGACCGCGCCGTACGGGCAGTTGCTCTCGCAATTGCCGCATCCGATGCAGGCATCTGAGATGAAGACTTCGCCACTCGCACTGCGGCTGATGGCGTCAGGCGGACAATCCTTCATGCAGTAGGGCTGCTCACAATGCCGACAGGCCTCCGCGATGTGCAGATGGGCGAACGTCGGGCCTGTCTCGCGGCGCAAGCGCGACACTCCCTGGTGAGACTCCGCGCAAGCGATCTCGCAGTTGTTGCACTGGATGCAGAGGGTCTCGTCAATGACGAGCATGTTGGAGGCCTCGCCGGCCCCTTGGCGCATGAAGAAGTGCGCGATGGCGGAGTGCTCGTCATCGACCTGCTCCTGACGCATCGCATCCATGCGCACGCGGTCCAGCAGCATTTCCTGCAGGGACTTGCGCAAGGCTTCGTTGTGCGCGACCTCGGCCTTGAGGCGCGCCGCCTCCAGCACCAGTACTTCAGTCAGGACGGTGGCTGTGACCGTTGCCGAGCGCGGAGCCTCCGTGAGCAAGGCCATCTCGCCGAAATATTCTCCAGCCCCCATGTGACTCATCACCTGAGCCCGCTCGCCGCTACCGCGGGTAACCGCCACTGAACCCCGCCGGATGAGATAAAGCCCATCGGCTTCATCGCCTTCCTTGAAGAGGATTTGGCCTGCCTGAAAGCGGCGCACGGGGACTCCTTCGCCGATGAGGTTGGCAAGCGCTTCGGCGCTCATGGCTTTGCCGAAGTAGTGGCGCACCGCGTTGCCAAGGAACGCCTGATCGATGCGTCGCGCGACGCCTGCGGAAGAGGCGATGAGCTTGAGGATGGTCCGGCGCGGGGTCTCCATGAGCACGCAGCCGGGCGTGGCGCTGACAGTGGCCGTGCGACGGCGCCCCGAGATGAGGCCCATTTCCCCGAAGAAACTGCCAGGACCCAAGGTGAATGCGAGGACCCATGCGTTACCCCGGAGTACGGTGAAGAAGGTGTTGGTGTAATCCCCTTCTGCAAAGACCGTGCTTCCCCGACCATGGACATGCAGGGTGGATTCGAGCAGCAGTTCGCGCATCTGTAGCGGAGTGATGTCCGCCAGGAACGGCGACAGGCTCCGGATACGCTCGATCACTTCCCCCACCTTGACGGGACTTGACGCCAGCGGAGCCGCGCCGGGGAACGGCTCGGCCAGCGCCATCCAGGCTTGGAGACGCTCGCGGATCAGCGGTTCATCTGCAGGCTCGACCGGGCTGCCGTTGATGGTTTCCACCACCTCGTAGCCTTGGTTCATCGCCTGCTTGATGAGTGGACAACCACCCAAGGCACCGACGATGAACAGCCCCGGGACGTTGGATTCGTAAGTCTCGCTCAGATCCGGGATGGCCTCCGGATTCGGATTTGGAAAGATGACACCGAAGCTCTCCACCAGCTTGCGTGGCGGGATGGCGCCGAGTCGGGCGATCACGCGGTCGCACGGGAGGTTGTGCTGCCCATCCTTGGTATTGAACACATAGGCCAAGCGCCCATCCGGCGTTGCTTCCAGCCGCTCGGGAAATGAGGAATGCCAGACCCGCACGCGCCCGGCCTTCTCAGCAGAGTTCACCAGCTTGCGGTTGCCGTCCTTGCAGCGCGTGAACTCCTCGGAACGGTTCATGAGGTGGACTTCATTGCGGGCCGCCAGCGCACAGGCGTTCTCGATGCCTGCATCTCCAGCCCCAACCACCACCACAGCCTCGCCCTTGAAAGCCTCCGGATCCGCAAGCGTGTACTGGACTCGCGGATCATCTTCGCCCGGCACTCCCAGTTTGCGCGGATTGCCCTGCAAGCCGATGCCGAGCACCACCGTGCGGGCGGTGAAGCGCTTGCCGTTCTCGCAGTCCACCTCGAAGGCCGCGTCCGGCCCGGCACGCTTGATGGCGCTCACCTTGTGTCCGTAGGCGATGTTGATTCCCTGCCGCAGAATCGCCTCATCCCAGGCGAACAGGATCTCCTCCCGACGACCCTCTGCAAACGCCAGCCCGCTGCGCAGAGGCAGATACCCGGGCTCAGCCATCACGTGCTTGCCCTTCTGGTACTGGTAGATGGTATCCGCAGCATGGTGCTCGGCCTCCAGCAGCACATGCCGGTTGCCGCGCTCGGCCGCCCGTGACGCTGCCGCGAGCCCGGCAGGTCCCGAGCCGACGATGACGATGTCGTAGTCGGCGGCCACCTGCTCGAACATCATGCCCATGGCTGGAGTTCCTCTTCCCTTGTCATCGGGCTGCGGGTTGCAGCCTTGCACGGAGTTCTTCAAGCGCCGCCTGGAAGACTGCCGGCTGGTAGTGCTCGTCGTTCGCCAAGGCATCGAGCAGGCGATTCATGGCGCTGCGCAGTGCGGTCTTGTCCACTTTCATCCCACGCGGCACCAGATCGTTCACCAGGCTCGTGATCGCCATGTAAGCCTGTTCCGCGCCCGCATAGTCGGCAAAGCTCGACTGCCGTGATTCCTCGACCAAGGCCACGAGGATGCGCCGCATCACCTCGGCATCGTAGCTGTGACGCTCGAGACCGGGTATCAGTGACTCCACCCGGCGAGTGAGGGCATGCGCAAGGTCCAGATAATCCTTGCCAGGAGGCGCTTCACCGGTCGCCACGGCGAGATGCAGGGCATGGACCTCGGCATCAAAGCCCGCCGAGTCTTGTGGCATGAGGGCCCGGACGATGGCGCGCAACATCAGGAGATTGCTGTCATTCAGCCTAATCACTCCCGGCCCAACGCCGAGGCGCGGGCTCCAGCGCTGCTCGCTCATGGGGTGATGACAACTGTGGCAATCAAAGAGCACCAGTTCGGGGAAAGGTCCCTGGCGACCACGCTTTGGGTCGGTGAGGGTTTCCAGCAGATGGATCACCGCCACTGCCTGACCGACTGACCAGACCTTGAGTCCCTCATGGGTGCCCTTGCGCTTGCGGTAATCCGCGTCCACCCGGAAATGAGCAGGCTCCAGACTGGTGAAGGTTTTCACTTCGAAGGACAGGCGTGGATGGCCCGCGCCCATCAGTCGATGACTGACGAAGCGGCTGTCATCCCCGAAATGACAGGACAGGCAGAGTCGCGCCTGCGCCGCCGGTCGCTCCGTGGGATACAAACCCTGTGCGAGATTGCGCGCATGGCTCGCGCCGTCTTCGACATGTCCTGCCAGCCATTTCTCGGCGGGGCCATGACAGCCCTCGCAGCCCACGCCCTCGCCAAGCACATGGCGCTTGCCGCGACGCGCCGGTCCGGGAGCGTGGCTGTGGCAGTCGAGACAGATCTGGGTGGCGTGTGCCGGCGTTTTCAGGCCCAGCTTGCGCGCGATACTGCGCGAACGTTCATTGAGCAGGACCGCGTAAGCCTGGGTATGTCTGTCGAGCCGCAACCAGGTGGTGTATTCGTTCTGCAATACATCGCTGCCTTCGAGCGGCGTGATGGAACCATGGCAGGTGCTGCTCGCGCAGTTGACGGTACCCTCGGTGCGATGGGGAGACTGGTTTGGCAACGGCGCCGCGAAGACAACGCCCACCACCATCAGCAGTGCGAGGGACAAACCAATGTGACTGCGCATGGGTGTGAACTCAAGGCGTGGCATGCGATGCCTCCGGGGCGCGCGTGGTGCCGACCTGCGGCAGATAATCTTCCTGACGCACCTCGTACGTGACCTCCCAAGGCTGACCCTCGGGTGTGAGGTAGAGCTTTTCCATCTCCGCCTTGTTGAAAGGACGCGCGCCGATGCGCCCGATGATGGCAATCTGGTGACCCGTCTCGTCCACCGCCCGGTCACGATCCAGTCCCTTGGACAGGGCCAGCGCTGGCGATTGGGTCCGTCGGGTGGCGATGAGCTCCGGTCGCGGCTCCGGAGAGAATCCATAGAAGCCGGGCTGGCTTTCGGGCGAGGTGAGCTGGATGACCTTGAGTCCATTCCGGCCGTCGGCGACATAGGCGAAGAGCGAGGCATTCGTGCTCCCCACCACCACATCGCGCGCATCGTTCAGCTGACCCTCGGCATCGAACATGCGGAAGAGCTTGGGCGTATCGGCCCGTTCGATATCAACGATCGCGAGACCCTCCGCACCCGCCGCCACATAAGCATAGGTGCGGGCGAGATAGACTCGCTGCGCGTCCGCGAGTGGGATGATCGTGGGCAGCACCACGGGTTGCCCGGGATGGGTCACATCCACCACGCGCAGGCCCTGCGCATCCGTCACGTACAGATAGCGGAACTGCAGCGCACTCGCGCGAGCGTCCGGCATGTCAATGGAGGCGAGAAGCTCGGGATTGAGCGGATCATCGAGAGAGATGATTTCCACCCCGCGCGGGGTGGTGATGTAGGCATGGCTACCGGCCACCACGATGTGACGGGCACCATCCAGACGACCATCGGGATTCCAGGTCAGCGCCCGTTCGAGGAAATTGTTGCGCGCCTCGCCATCCACCAAGGTATCCACATTGACCAGAATCAGGCCTTCCTCGGCATCCACGAGATAGGCGTAGTGGTACAGCGGATGGAACGCCTGCTCCTCATTGGTGACGCGCATGAGCTCACCCTGATTGCGCTCTGGTGCAATCGGCTGATTGGTGGGTAGGGCAACGCAGGTCGCGTTGCGGCTCTTCACGTGCGTATCGTGCCCCAGCGGTGAGAAGGGTGCGGTGATGATGCGCTGGCTGACTCCTTTGTTGGCATTGGCGGCAATGTCATAAACCCTCAAGCCGCCGCGTCCTTCAGCCACGAACAGGTATTCGCCCCGCATCTGCAGACAGCGCGCCGCATCCGGCGTGCCGTGATGATTGGCAGCTTCCCGGTGAGGCATGTCCATGATCTCCCGGTTGTTCTTCTGGTGTGCCGCATACCAGTCAGGATAGGCGTATTTCTGGAGATAGGAGCCGATCACCGCCTGCGGTTCATCCCATTCGGTGACGCCCACCGCCTCCACGTGCTCCTCCGAGCCGACCCAGGCATAGCGCCCGATGAAATTCACGAAGTTCGTCCCCTGCAGCAGCAGCTGCGCCATGATGGCATTGTTGTCATTTGCGGCCGAGACATGGCAGTCCGAACAGGTCTTGGTTTCGGTCTTGCGCTCCGTGTGCGCGTAGTGCGGAGCAAAGGCCTGACTGGAGAAGCCACTCGCCGAGATCGGGGGCTGCTGGTAATAGATGCGCTCGCGGTTCGCGTTCTGGGACGAAAGCACCAGCGCCGAGCTGGAGCGGAAAGGCGCGATACGGCTGCGCTTCACCGGCCCATGTACACCGAGCTGGAACACATCATCCCGCGCCACCTGCACGTTGTAGGTGGCGTAGTTGCGGGTGGCCTTGCCTTCATAATGATTGCGTTCGGTCTTGCGGTTGGCCTGAATCGGTAGATGACATCCCGCGCAGCTGGTGGTCCAGCTGGTATGACAGGTGTAGCAGGTCATCTTTTCATTGTCATGGGCGAGCGCCGCGGCCCCTTCACCCCATTTCCCCGACCGACCTGCCTCACCGGCGGCCATCAGCTTGGCCCGGGCGGCCTTGCCGTTGTAGTCGGGATGGGCCGGGTTCACCGAATCCTTGACCAGCGAGACTTCCCATTCCTTGTTCGGGTCGAGCGCCGCGCGCTGGTACAGCTTGCCCTCACGCCATTCGAAACGCGGGCGGCCGTCCTGGGTACGCAACAGGGAGAGATCACGGCCACCGGGCTGGGCAGCGGGTCCACTGGTATGCAAGGTGGGGTAGTTGCGGGCCGTGCCATGACAATCCGCGCAGTCGATTTCGATCGCCGCCGCGACCTCGCCATAGATATGCCCGTTGCCGTGCATGTCTTGGGAGAAATGGCAGTCCACGCAGTGCATGCCCTTGTCCAGGTGAATGGAGGCCATGTGCACGGTCTTCTTGAATTTGTCGGGATCTTCATCCGCCACCACGCGGTTTTCCGCATCCAGCAGCTGCCCCTTGCGGTTGCGCTTGTGTACGGCACGGAACACCCAGCCGTGACCGTGATAGTCGGCGAACTGGGTGTGCTTCATTTCGTCATTGCGCAGCCAGAGATCCTTGAGGAAATCGCGGTCACGCCAGTTGCCGCGGATGACTGCTTCTTCCGGGTTGCGCTGGTTGACCTCATGAATCTCCTCATCCGACGGATAGTGCTGCTCAGGAGGGAAAAGACGGGCCGCATCGGGCTCGTAGTCGTATTGCATGTACCCGTAGAACGAATTCACGTAGATGTTCGGCTGGTGCATGTGGCAGACCATGCACTGGGAAGAGGGAATTGCCCGGGTGAAAGCGTGGCGCAAGGGATGGCCCGAACGATCCTTGGGAATCGTTGGATCGCGCGTCTGGCTCTTGCCGGTATTGCCGTAGGCCGCATAGGGGCCACTGTGGCCGGGCTCCCGGTCGTTCGCATAGACCACGTGGCAAGCCGTGCAGCCGGAGGAGCGGTAATCCCCCGGATTGTCATTGGTCCCGAGGAACCACAGATGCGGGTCGTTCAGGCGTGTCTTGGTGAGATTGAGGATCGGAATGGCCACCCGGAGTCCGGTACCCGGGCCCCGGTTGCTCTGCTTGAAATCCGGCCGACCCGGTTCGTCCAGACGCTGCAACTGCCCCGTGTTGTTGGGGATGCCGAGCTCGGGAAAGATACTGTTGATGACGCGTCCGCCACGCTCGAACACCCGGAAGATATCGGCAGGCGGCACCGTCTCCCACGCCGGCAAGGGGTAGAGGCGGTCGAGCACCCCCTTGTTCACCATGAAGGGATCTTCCGGCCTCACGGGATTCAGCACGGCAGACCCCGTGCCATCCTCGGAGTAGAACTCGCCCAGCAGATAGCGTTTGAAGGGCAGGATTCCATTGTTGTAGGCCGCTCCACCCCACAGCATCGCGGAGGTGCTCATGAGGCTGCGTTCCTGGGACTCGATGATCGGCAGGTGGCAGGCGCCGCAGGCTTCGCGCGCAACGCGCAGATCTCCCGGGTTGATGAAGCGCACGAATGCCCCGTGTTCCCGGTTGAGATGGGCGTAGCTGCCCTCGGGGTTTGCCGAATTTTTCCATAGCCCCGGATTGCGTGGCAGCACATGCGCCCGTTCCATGGCTGCGCGATAGTCCGGATTCTTCAGTGATTCCCGACCGCTGCCGTCCTGATGCACGACCGAGGCGTCACCGCCATGACAATCCGTGCAACCAAGCACCACGGCAGGGTTGGCATGCATGGTGTGCTGATCCGTCTCGCGATGGCAGCTCATGCAGCCGGTGGATTTCTCCAGTGCGGCGTCCTGCGACTGGGATTTGGGAGCGGGCGGTGCCATCACGTACTCGCGCTCCACCAGAGCTGCTTCCGAGGCCACGGCAGTGTCTGCCGCAAGGCCCAGCAAGGTCAGCAGTACCAACATCAACTGCAAAGTAAGTTTTGCGCCGCCGCGCCCGGGTTCAGAACGTGAAGAGCGCATTGACGAATGTCGAATAGAGGGTGTTATGGCGCTGGCCGCCATAGAGATCACGCAACCCACGACCGGCGAGCAGGACTGCGCCCGAGGCATTGATGACCATGTTCTGGTTGAAATAGGGCCGCCACTGGATCCCGGCCGAGAGATCGAAGCCTATTTCCTTGTCGCGCAGTTCCTGTGCCCGCAGGAATTCCAGGGTCTCGGTCTCTGCAAAGCGCAGATGATTGACGTTTGCGACCAGCCTCACCTGGGGCGCGAGGTCGAAGTCTCCCCCCACGCCGAGCAGGGACAGGCCCGGGTTGACGAAGTTGGATTGGCCCTGCTCTTTCGTCGAGCGCAGATCGGCCAGCACGCCGTTGCGCCCTGACAAAGCCACAGCCCCACCGCCAACCAGAGGAATGCCCTGCCGCACCCAGTAGCTGGTGTCTGCGCCCGCGAACAATGGATTCTCGAAAATGGCGTCAAAGCCGGTGGCATCTTCATCCAGCGGATCGCTGTCACCACTGGCATAGAGCACACTGCCGCGCACACGTATCCAGCTGAAGTCACGCGATAGCTCGCTGGCATGAAAGAAGGCCTGCACGTCCTGGCTTGCGCCCGCAATCGGGTTGTAGTCATGGGTGCCCAACGCCACATAGGTGGTGGTGGTCAGATTGAGTCGGCCTTCCGGCCACAGCGCGCGCAGATGCCCATCCCCGGAATAGCCGAGATAGGTCACCTGATAGGGCTCGGGATTCTGGGCCGCGGCACCGACTATCGCTGGCCGGACGACGAAATCATTGGTGTCCTGGTACTGGTGATCTTCGTTGTTGCGGTTGTGCGCGACGCTGAGCTCGGAAGTGAAGCCCACCAGCGGGAAGTCCTGTCGGTAGACATTGAACAGGAAGGTATCGTCGTCGCGCAGCGCACGGGTGATGTCGTTCAGGCCGCTGTTGGTGTCCTTCTCGATACGGCGGAACCAGGCGAGGTTGTATTGCCAGTGATTGTTGTCACGGTTACCGAACAGGCGCACACCAAAGGCCAGATCCTGAAACAGGAAGCCGCGGAAATCGTTGGTGAAGGGCTGAATCCCCACCCGGATGCTGTCGAAGTCATAACGCGGCGAGACATCCCGCAGGTGATAGTCGAGAAAGAATTCCTGGATGCCTGCGAAGGAATCATGTCTGGTGCAGTGGTCGCGCTGGCGATAGACCTCCAGCGGCGCCACAGGCTCGAGATCCTGCACCTCTGCCACCGGCGGAGGCGAGGAGAAGAGACCGTCGTCGCCCGGCACGTCGAGACCGAAGCCGGGCTCGGTTGAATCCGGCGAACCATTGAAGACATCTCCCAACTGCTCAAAATCACCACAGGCCAACGGATCTGCCCTGAGCACGCCCGCCTCGCGCACTTCGGCACGGTTGTAATTGAAGACCGGCGCCAGTCGCAGCTCGAGCTCCGGTGGCATGTAGGTGGTGTTGCCCTTGGTGAGCGACAGATTGAGCAGCACCGTGGCGGCCTGCAGATTCTGGGTGGGATCACCAAAGGCGTCGGTGGCGGTGTCGCGGAAAGCGATGGTTGGATTGACCGGAATGGGCACTTCGCGGAATTCAGCCAGACCATCCACCACTGCGCCCACATTGATGAAGATGTCATCGCCCAGCTCGCGCACCGGGATGTCACCTTTCAGCACATTCTGGTGA